>NVSW01000047.1 GCA_002401365.1 Piscirickettsiaceae bacterium
ACCATTGAATACAAAATTGGTGAAATCTTTGGTGAAATCAAAAACAAAATTCAAAGTGGTTATTCATTACGTGATGCCTTAGAAAAAGTAGATGAACTGCGTTTTCGCTCACAACAAGAAAAACACGAGCTATCACATCTATACGAAACTAAAATCAAGAATATGGGTAATGCAGGGCGCAATGGTGGTGAATATTACACACCACGGCCCTTGATCCGCGCCATGATCGATGTGGTGAACCCACAAATAGGCGAAACGATTTACGACGGAGCAGCAGGATCGGCAGGCTTTTTGTGTGAAGCGTTTGATTATTTACGCCAAGGAGGACGAGACAAAAAGCCACTGTCGACATCTGATCTTAAAACCCTGCAAGAAAACACCTTCTACGCCAAAGAGAAAAAGTCATTAGCGTATGTCATCGCCATAATGAACATGATCTTGCATGGCATCGAAGCGCCTAATGTGATTCACACCAATACATTGGGCGAAAATATAAGCGATATTCAAGATAAAGATCGCCACCACATTGTGCTTGCCAACCCGCCTTTTGGCGGCAAAGAACGTAAAGAAGTGCAGCAAAACTTCCCCATTAAAACAGGCGAAACGGCCTTTCTGTTTTTGCAACACTTTATCAAAACCCTCAAAGCCGGTGGTCGGGGCGCAGTGGTGATTAAAAACACCTTTTTATCCAATACCGATAATGCCGCCATCGCCCTGCGTAAAGAACTACTAGAAAACTGTAATTTACATACCGTATTAGATTTGCCCCGGTGGTACCTTTCTCGGTGCTGGTGTTAAAACCGTGGTGTTGTTTTTTGAAAAAGGCGCACCGACTGAAAAGATCTGGTTTTATCAACTTAATGTTGGCCGTAATATGGGTAAAACCAACCCACTGAATGATAATGATTTAAAAGACTTTGTGGCATTGCAAACAGGCTTTGCCGATTCCGAACAATCATGGTCGATAAATGTCAGTGAGATCGAGCAAGCCACATGGGATTTGTCGGTTAAAAACCCGAATGTGGATGATGAAGTCGTGTTGCGAGAGCCTTCGGACATTATTGCTGAGATGTTGGCTTTGGATAAAGAGAGTGAATCGATTCTTGGTAATATTCAGGAGCTTCTATGATGGGGTTGCAAGAATTAACTTTGGGTGAAATTTATGATGTGCGTGATGGGACACATGATTCACCAAAATATCAAGATGATGGGTATCCTCTAGTAACATCTAAAAACCTAAAGCAGGGAGCGTTGAATCTCGATAAGATTAAATATATCTCCGAAGAAGATTACTTGAAAATTAACGAGAGAAGTGCTGTTCACATGGGTGACGTACTCCTTGCAATGATTGGAACTATTGGTAATCCTATTGTGATTGAGATTGAGCCGAACTTCGCGATAAAAAATGTTGCTCTTTTCAAAATCAGTAGTGAGCAAAATAGCCGTTTTTTGAAATATTACCTTGAGTCTCCGTTTGTCACAGAGAAAATGACAAGGGAGGCAAAAGGGACTACTCAGAAATTTGTAGGACTAGGTTATTTACGGTCGTTTCCAATGCTTCTCCCTCCGCTAACCGAACAAAAACGCATCGTCGCCATTCTCGACCAAGCCTTTGCCGAGATAGACAAAGCCCGCGCCAATGCCGAACAAAACCTAAAAAATGCCCGTGAATTATTTGAAAGCTATTTACAACAAATCTTTAGTCAGCGTGGTGAGGGGTGGGTTGAAAACACTCTTGGCAACATTTGTTCCTTCAAGCATGGCTTTGCTTTTAAGAGTGAATATTTTACAAAAGACTCTGATTTAGTATTACTGACCCCTGGTAACTTTTTTGAGAAAGGGGGGTATAAAGATCGTGGAGAGAAGCAGAAATACTACAAAGGTCCATTCCCAGAAGAGTTTTTGTTAGCGAAAGGATCTCTCCTCGTTGCAATGACTGAGCAGGCTGCTGGATTGCTTGGTTCGCCTGCACTCGTACCCGAAAATAGTATTTTTCTTCATAACCAGCGTCTGGGGCTGGTCGAACTTATCCCTGATTTCCAAGAAAATGTTAGTCTGGAATTCCTTTTTCATTTCTTTAATACAAATTATTTTCGTGCAAAAGTTCAAAAAACGGCTAGTGGGCTTAAGGTTAGGCACACCTCACCAAAGAAGATGCAGGTTATATCTGTTTGGATACCTGAATCCAGAAATGAACAAGATAGAATAGCGCGTGAAATTTTCAAATTTAAAGAAAAAACTATAGGTTTAGAAAGAGTTTATAAACAGAAGCTTAATCAACTAGACGAACTAAAAAAATCCATCCTGCAAAAAGCTTTCACCGGCGAACTGACCCAAAACAATCACGATGCGGCGGCATAAAACGTGTTGCAGTCGCATTGCGTCGCCAAGTGGACATTTTTATGGACATGATTATTAAGTTGTGTATGATATCTATTTGAATAATAAGTCAAATAGTTGCTGTAACAGCGGGACATTTTTATGGACATTTTTTCAGATATTGATGCAATTAAACGAATAGAAACCTATCAGTTTGGTGTATTTAAGTTTCAACAGGGCTTGGATGCGGCAGCGATTGATGTTTTGTTGCAACGGGTTCAGGATGCACAACATCGTTTTCGGGTTTCACCTTTGGCTGCTGTTGCGGTGCAGTTAGAGAAAGAAGTTATTGTTAGTTCGGTGTTTGGTACTAATACGATTGAGGGTGGCGAGCTATCGGAAGAAGAAACCAAGCAGGCATTATTATTATCACCTGAACAAATCCAAAATACCCAGCAACAGCGGGTATTTAATATCAAAAATGCTTATGATTATATACGCGAGGTTTCAACTAAAACCGCTTGGCAGCCGACTTTAGAAAATGTGCTTGAGGTGCATCGTCTGATCTACCATGATTTAGAAGGTGAGGACGGGCAGAATATGCCAGGGGCGTTGAGATCAAACCCTGATGGTGTGGTGACACGTGTGGGCAATAGTGAGCACGGCGGTATTTATAAACCACCGCAGAATGGCGCTGATATTCGTTTGTTGCTGGAATCGTTATTAAATTGGAATGCTGAGCTTGCGAAAGAGGGCGTTCCGGCGTTAATTCGCGCGCCTTTAGTGCATTTATATTTTGAGCTTATTCATCCATTTTGGGATGGTAATGGGCGTGTGGGCAGGGTGCTGGAGGCGGGGATTTTATACGCTGATGGTTTTCGTTATGCTCCGTTTGCTCAAGCTCATTATTATTTGCAACATATCCACCAGTATTTTGCCTTGTTTAATCATTGTCGTAAGGCAGCCACAAAAAAACATGCATTTGCCAATAGCGATTTTGTGGCGTTTTTTCTTGAAGGTATGTTAACGACAATTAATGATTTGCATGACCGAGTTAATCGCATGGTTCAAGTGGTGTTATTTGAAACGCATCTTAAACATTGCCGTGATGATAAAATGATAAATGACAGGCAATATGCCATTGTCAATGAGGTGCTTAGACAGGGCGAAAGTGTAACGATGGCTGAATTACAAAAAGCGCCATGGTATCAAGCACTTTATAGTAAGCTGACCTCTAAAACACGGTCAAGAGATTTGAAAAAACTGGTAGATTTAAAGCTGGTAACCGTTGGTGATGACGGTAATTTGCATCCCGGTTTTATTGAGCTATCGGCTAGATAAGGAAGATGGTAACTATGCGTAATGAGGCCGACACCCGAGCAGATTTAATTGATCCTAAACTTAAGGTTGTGGGTTGGGGCGTGCTTGAAGATAGTTTTATCCGCCGTGAGGTGATTTGCCCAGGGCGGATTATTACGGGTGGTAAACGCGGTACGCCTGTTAGTAGTGATTATGTATTGGTGTATCAAGGTCGGAAATTAGCGGTAGTTGAAGCCAAAAAAGAGAGCTTGAGTTATAGCGAAGGTGTGCGTCAGGCTAAAGATTATGCCGAGCGTTTAAACTGCCGCATTGCTTATGCCACCAATGGCCATGAGATTTATCAGATCGATATGTGAAGAAGGTTTGGTGGATGATTATCTGTCGCCTGAACAGTTATGGGATCTGACTTTCGACAAACTCGAAGCGGATTTCACCAAAACGTGGCGCGATCGCTTTTCACACTGCCCTTATGAAACGCGAAGCGGTAGTTGGGTGTTGCGTTATTATCAAGAGAATGCAGTTAATGCCGTGTTGGATGGCATTGCCAAAGGCGATAAGCGAATATTGCTGACCTTGGCAACGGGAACGGGTAAAACCGCTATTGCATTTCAAATCGCGTGGAAGTTGTTTCAATGTCGCTGGCGTTTGCAATCTCAAACATCACCTGATGCTGAATTACGTCGCCCACGGATTTTGTTTTTAGCTGATCGTAATATTTTGGCTAACCAAGCTTACAATTCATTTTCTGCTTTTCCTGAAGATGCTTTATTACGCATTGCACCTGATGAGATCCGCAAGCTAAATAAGACTGATGATGAAAAAATGAGCCTTGTTCAGCCATCACAGGTTCGGGCAAGCAAGTTGAGAACGGTGCCTAAAAATGCGGCGGTGTTTTTTACCATTTTCCAAACCTTTATGACAGGTAAGGATGAGGATAAAAATGAAACAGCGTATTTTGAAGATTATCCCGAAGATTTTTTTGATTTTATTATTGTTGATGAGTGTCACCGTGGTGGAGCAAATGATGAAAGCAGTTGGCGCGAGGTGTTGGATTATTTTTCGCCTGCGGTTCAATTGGGTTTAACGGCAACGCCTAAGCGAAAAGACAATGTCGATACCTATCAATATTTTGGCGAGCCTGTTTATAGCTACTCTTTGAAACAAGGTGTGAATGATGGCTTTTTAACGCCGTTTAAGGTGTATCCGATTGTCGGCACGATGGATGAGTATGTGTATACGCCTGGCGATGGTGTGGTGGTAAAAGGCGATCCTAAACCCGGTACATTATATAAAGAAGGTGATTTTAACCGAACGATTACTATTCCAGCGCGGGAAGAAAAGCGGGTGCAATATTGGATGGATCTGATCAATCCCCATGATAAAACTATCGTGTTTTGTGCCACACAGGCACATGCTGGCATGGTGCGAGATTTCATCAATCAATATGCGGTGAAAAGAGGCTGGAAAAGCAATAACGATTACTGTGTACGAGTCACGGCAAACGATGGCGCTGCTGGTGAAACGTTTTTACGCACTTTTCAAGATAATGAGAAGACGATACCTACGATTCTGACCACTTCTCGTAAACTATCGACCGGTGTAGATGCGCGTAATGTGCGTAATATTGTATTGATGCGCCCCTGTAATAATATGATCGAGTTTAAGCAGATTGTGGGGCGTGGTACGCGTATGTATGACGGTAAAGACTTCTTTACCATATTTGATTTTGTAAAAGCCCATCATAATTTTTCCGATCCTGAATGGGATGGTGAGCCAGAACCGACTGATGATGACTGTACGGTGTGTGGTGATGTGCCGTGTAGCTGTGAAAAAGTGCCTTGTGATGTGTGTGGCTTTGATCCCTGCAACTGCCCAAAATCGGCTTGTAGTGAATGTGGTAATGAGCCTTGTACGTGTGAAGCTACGCCGTGTGAAAAGTGCGATAGAAGCCCCTGTGTCTGTGAGCCTGAACTTTGTACAGAATGTGGTAATACTCCTTGTAGTTGTAATGAAAAAATTGTAATCAAATTAAGTGATGGCAAAACACGTCAAATATTGCATATCTCTTCAGTGATGTATTTGAGCCCAGAGGGAAAACCTATCACAGCTAAAGAATTTATCGAACGACTATTTGATGACTTACCTCAGTTTTTTGAAAATGAAGATAAGTTGCGAGAAGTTTGGAGTGATCCCGATACCCGTGAGAAGTTGTTACAGGATCTATCAGAAGCCGGTTATGACAATGAAAAGCTAGACAGCATGAAAGAGTTAATTGATGCGCGTGACAGTGATGTTTATGACGTATTGGCTTATGTTGCCTATGCAGCCGAAACGCGATCACGTCAGCAACGTGTTGAACAAGCTAAACCCGCTATTCATCAAAACTTTACCGAATATCACCAACAAGCCTTTATCGACTTTATTTTGCAACGTTATGTAGATGATGGAGTGGCAGAGTTAGCCGTCGGAAAAATGAAAAGTTTAATTGAACTCAAATACAACACCATTAGCGATGCGGCGGTTGAATTTGGATCGCCTAAAATGATTCGTGAGGTGTTTGTTGGGTTTCAGCAGTATTTGTATCGAGATTAAAAAAGCAAATTTAATGAGATATACCATTCTAAAAAAATATGAGGAAACACATACTTATATTGATCAGGTTTGTGAAATGGCAGATCAAAATAAAAAATCATTTGGTTTTTTACCTGATTCTGTTTATGAACAAATGGCGTCAAAAGGACAGTTGTGGGTTGCGATTTGTGAAAAGGGAAAGTTTCGAGGCTATTTAATGTTTGGCGGAAAGATGCCAGCATTAAAAGTGTCTCAGGTTTATGTTAGTCGATCTTCGAGAGGTAATGGCCTAGGAAAGTTATTGATTGATAACCTGATTACTTATGCAGAAGATTTGTTTTATCACACAATTATTGCGAGAGTGGCTTCAGACTTGAGGGCTAATCAATTTTGGGAAGCATCAGGTTTTAGAATACATCGCCAAGAAAAAGGTGGAAAAACTACAGGTCGAATAATAAATATTCGTGCGTATAAGTTGCCTATAAATGATCTGTTATCTACACAAGAGTCAGAGCATGAATCTACGGTTATGAATTGGAGTGCCCCAGTTCTTTCTAGTAGAACTTATGCCTTTGATTTAAATCCAGTTTTTGATGTGGCAAAAAATAGAGAACATGGCCCATCAACTTTAGCCATTATTAAAATGGGATTAGCAGGTGAAATAGGCTTGTGTTTAACACCTGAATTTGAAAAAGAAACTCATCGTTATATTGATAAGTATCCAGATGATCCTATGGCTAAATTTATTTCAATGATTCCTATTATGAGAGAGATATCTAAGGTAAAAATAGATTCTTTGGTCAAGAGTCTTAGAGCTATTATTTTCCCAGATAGAAAAAATAATGGGACTTCATCTGATAATGATCGTTCAGATCTATCTCATATAGCTTATTGTATAGCAGGAAATATTGATGGGTTTATTACGAGAGAAAAAGCTCTTCTTAAGGCTAGTTTGGAATTAACTGAGCGATATGGCGTTTCTATTTTATCCCCAGATGAGTTATTGCCAGAAGGTGAGAGTCAATATATACCAAAAAAAGAAGTATTGCTTTCCAGCCTTTCTGTAACGAGTTATTCACAGGATGATTATGGTGACGTTGTTACTTTTCTCGAGTTTTTAGGAATAGAGAAAGAAGTAATTGATAAGTTAAGTCTTAAGAGTGTGGGGAGTAAAACAGTACGGTTAACTATAGCTAGACAAGACACGGAAATCACGGGTTTTCTATCGTTTTCCTATCCATCTAAGGCAACGAAAACAGCGAATGCGTATCTATTTATTGATGAATCTCATGAGTCGGCGATAGGAGTTATTGACCATTTTATTGAGTTTTGCTTTAGGCATAAAACTGACTATAGCTTTCGCCTTGATATGTATGTCAGTGAGTCTCAATCAGAAACAGTTGATACTGCAGTTAAAAAAGGATTTTTGATACAAAACAACGTATTATCAAAGTTTATTTGTCATGATTTTATATCTAAAGATAACTGGAGTAATGTATCGTCATGTCTGGAAGAAATGTTTAATTTGTCATTACCAAATAATATGCCTAGTATGGATGAATTACGTAATACAGGAATTTGTATTACGGATTCTAACCAGCTCTTCAGGACAAAATCATGGTTTGATTTTGAAACAATACTTTCACCAATGTTTTGTCTCCCAAAGGGAAGAGGATGTTTACTTGTACCAATCAGAGAAAATTATGCTAATGGCTTGATTGGCGATACTCGAAACCATCAACATTTACCATATCAATTTTCTTTGTTGGATAGCTCTGAACAGGTGCTGATGCTTGAAAAAGCGTATTTCAGAACACCTAATAAAAGTAGTTATTTTAGTAAAGGTTCTATAGTGGCTTTTTATGTGTCCCAAACTATTAAGGAACTTATAGGCTTTGCTAGAGTTACATATTCAGAGGTTATACACATTGAGAAAGCACTAACTAAATTTAAAAGACAGGGTGTACTTTCAAAGGAAGAGTTAAGTAAAGCTGCCGATAAAAAAGGAATGCTGCATGTCTTCACATTTGATAATTTTTTTGAATTTAATAATAGAATTTCTTTTTCAAGGGCTAAAAAAATGGGTTTAATAAGTGGTGCTAACTTAGTGTCAGTTGAAAAAATAGATCATGTTTGTCTAAAAAAACTAATTAGTGAGGCATTTTAGAGTGATCGATGCAATTATTTCAATAAAACCACGGCATGTTGAAAATATTCTTAATGGTGTTAAAACCGTTGAATTAAGGACAAAAAATATCAATATGGCTATCGGTAGTAAGTTGTGGATTTATACAACGTTACCTGTTGGGAAGGTTGAGGCTTCTGCTGAAATACAGTTTATAGAAACGTTACCTCCCAAGGAAATATGGAAAAAGCATGGCAAAAATATTTGTATTCCGAAAGAGGAATTTATGAACTATACAAAGGGACGAGGTGTTGTTACTGCAATTGGTTTAGTCGATGTCGAAAGTTTGTGTGGCTCTATATGTTTAAAGACAATGAGAGATTATGAAAAGGGGTTTCAGCCGCCACAGTTTATTTCAAAGCTTTATCCTGAACGCGAGTTGTACTCTGCTTTCTATGCTTAATTTAATTCCCCCGCAAATATTGTTCCTTTGAATTGAGTAATTTAAAAACTGAAATTGGATTATTAAAAACAGGAAAGGGTATTTATGAGGGTATCTGTTTAGGTCGTAATTTAAAATACTCATTATAATCAAGTTAATATGATGATTATTCGGTAGTCGCCGTCTACACCATTTACTGGTTCATTTAGAACCGAAAACCTCTTATAGCCCGCTTAACAGCGGGCTTTTTAATGCTTCACCGAGAAACTCTCGTGAACCACCTTCGTTCGAGACACATAGAAAACATATGTTTTTTTAACACAGCTTTCTTGCAATTTAGTTTTGGTAGCACGTTTAAAAAGCAAGCTGAGTTAAAGAGTTCTATTGTTAGCTAATGTCTGACGTTATAATGTGTGGTTCTAAAAAAGGGCTCTGACAAAACCCAGCTTGGTCGCCCTCTGTCACTTATTTTCTTAAAAAAATAACTGTTTAATGAGGCATAATTTTATAAATGGAATTTATTTAAAAGCAATGAAATCATCTAAACTTGTACTACTTCCCCTCCTTTTAGTTTGCTCTATAAGCCTTAATGCTGCAGAAATTATTTTGAATAATGGTGACATTGTTCATGGTGACGTTGTTGAGCAAACAGATAACAGCATTGTGTTACAGCACCCCATCCTTGGCCGCTTGGTGATAGCTAATTCGCAAATTAAACCTACTGAGCTAGCGCCGGTTGATACCGGTCTATTTAATACCGGCTTTCTATCGGACTGGAAACGTTCTGCTGAATTTGGCATTAAAGGTAGTGAAGGTAATACCCGCAACATGAACATTCATGCTGGCGTACGATTACAAGTTGAAGATGAGGTGAAACGTTGGGATATTGATGCTGCTTATGACAGCAGTGAAGATGCCGGCGAACAATCTCAAAACCAGTTCTTTGCTCGCTTTAATCGCGATTTCCTAAATGCCTCATCGACTCGCTTTTACTTTACCGAAGGCCGTTATGACTGGGATGAATTCGAGGACTGGGATTACCGCCTTAGTATGGGTGGCGGTGTTGGCGATCAGTTAATTAAAACCGAAGATTGGCGAGTTCTTGGGCGCTTGGGTATCGGTGTTAGTAAAGAATTTGGTGGTGAGGATGCTGAATGGGTGCCTGAGGGTGTGTTAGGCATTGATAGTGTTTGGCACATTGCTGAACGCCATTCGTTAGAGATTAAAAACACTCTGTACCCCAGCTTCAAAGATGTTGGAGAGTTCCGTAATATATCTGAATTAAACTGGTTAATTGGCTTAGATAGCCTTAAAGGTATTGATCTAAAACTGGGTTTGAAAAATGAATTTGACTCTCAGTCATCTGGTGACTCAAGAAACAATGACTTTAAATATTATCTTGCACTTGTTATGGGGTTATAAAAGCAGCATTAGCTATATCTATAACGTGTCAGGACTGGATTTTCAACAAATTAAGTCAATAAAAGCGTATAATGTGCGGATACATCCTACTAGCAGCATTTGTGTTTACAAGCAGATGCTAGCTCTACTTCTACGTTAAGGCTCAAAATGACATCCCAAACGACCATAGGCTTCGCTGATTTAGCGTTGTCTAAACCTGTAATGGACGCTCTAAAACGCATCGGTTACGAACAACCTTCTCCCATTCAAGCTGAAGCCATTCCGCATTTACTCGAAGGGCATGACCTTATTGGTACTGCGCAAACAGGCACGGGTAAAACAGCGGCATTTGCCTTGCCACTGTTATCCAAAATAAATTTAAAGAAAGCCGAGCCTCAGGTATTGGTACTGACACCAACTCGCGAACTTGCCATCCAAGTTGCAGAGGCGTTCAAAACATATGCCAGTGCAATGAAAGGCTTTAATGTGTTACCTATTTATGGTGGCCAGGCCATGGATACACAGCTACGCCAACTTAAGCGTGGCGTGCATGTGGTGGTTGGCACACCTGGGCGTGTTATGGATCACCTAAGACGTAAAACACTTAAGCTCGATAATTTGCAGACCATTGTTTTAGATGAAGGCGATGAAATGTTACGCATGGGCTTTATTGATGACGTTGAATGGATTTTAGAACAAACCCCTTCAAAACGTCAGGTCGCTTTATTTTCTGCGACGATGCCTGCACCGATTCGTCGTGTTGCTGAAAAATATTTAAGCGCTCCAAAAGTCGTTAAGATTGTATCGAAAACGTCTACCGTAGAAACCATTGAGCAACGCTTTTGGATGGTTAGTGGTTTGCACAAATTAGATGCGCTAACGAGAATTCTTGAGGTTGAAGAGTTCGACGGCATTATTTTGTTTGTGCGCACCAAAGCACTCACTGTTGAATTAGCCGAGAAGCTAGAAGCCCGTGGCTATTCTGCTTCTGCCATTAATGGCGACATGACGCAAGCAAACCGCGAACGAACGATTGCTCAACTGAAAAATAGCAAGATTGATATTCTAGTCGCTACGGATGTCGCCGCTCGCGGCATTGATGTTAAGCGTATCAGCCACGTTATAAATTACGACATCCCTTACGATACAGAAGCTTACGTTCACCGTATTGGCCGTACTGGACGTGCTGGAAGAACAGGTAAAGCTATTTTATTTGTTGCCCCTCGTGAGCGCCGCTTATTACGTGCGATTGAAAATGCTACGCGCCAACCGATCAAACCGATGGAGTTGCCAACGCGTGAGCAAGTTAACGAAAAACGCGCCAAACAATTCAAAGACAGCATTACTGAGGCGTTAACCAATAGTAAACTGGATTTTTTTCATCAAATCATCCAGTCTTATCTTGATGAACACGACACAGACCCAGTTCAATTAGCCGGTGCACTAGCGTTTATAGCACAAAAGAGTAAGCCTTTAATGCTGCAAGAAAGCTCAAAAAAATTGTCTAAGGAAGGCAGAGGACGTAGCGATGAAAAAGGTCAGCAACGTGAGCGCCCAACAAGAAGTAGAGACAGCAAATCACTTCGACCCAGTAAAGATGACTTGCCACGCAGCAAACGAGGCAATATACAGGTTCCCAAAGATAACTATCGCATTGGCGTAGGTAAAGACCATAACGTGACCCCGGGCGATATCGTCGGCGCTATTGCAAACGAAGCAGATGTAGACCCACGTAATATTGGCCATATTGAAATACAAGGCGATCATAGCTATATTGAATTGCCTGTGGGGATGCCAAAAATAGTATTCCAAAGTCTTAAAAAAATACGGGTACGTAATCAGCCGTTAAATATTGAACTATCTGACCATGTGGCGAAACCAGCTGCCACGTCTGCTAAGTCAACAAAAACAAAGAAAAAAACGTATACCAAAAAACCAAAAAAGAAGAAGAATAAAGTTTCTTAAGTAATTATGCAAAAACGTATTACAGAACTTGAAATAAAAGTGGCTTACCAGGAAGACACGATTCAACAATTGGATCGGGTTATTTGCCAACAGCAAGATCAAATTGATACGCTAAGAAAACAGTTCCGGCAACTTACTGAAAGCGCCCAAGAACCTAATGACAGCAAAGAGTTCTTATCTGCCATTGACGAGCGTCCGCCCCATTATTAATGCTGTTCGACCGCTAACTTTATAGACACTAAGTATGAGCATAAATTGGTATCCAGGGCATATGCACAAAGCCCAAAAGGAGATTAAAAAAAGACTTCCCGACGTGGATATGTTTATAGAGGTGCTTGATGCAAGAATCCCATACAGCAGCGAAAACCCAATGCTGGCGAATATTCGTGGCAACAAGCCTTGCATCAAAATTTTAAATAAAACTGACTTGGCCGACGATGCTAAAACAAAAATTTGGCAAGATTACTTAGAACAGAAAAAAAATACCAAAACACTCGCGTTAAACTTACAACAACCTAATAAAACTGAACAAATATTTTCACTTTGTCGAAAGCTTGTGCCAAATAAAGGCACAAAGATCACCCCCATTACCTGCCTTATTACCGGCATTCCAAATGTAGGCAAGTCCACGTTAATCAACACCCTCGCGGGTAGAAGCATTGCAAAAACAGGCAATGAACCTGCTGTTACCCAAACTCAACAACGCATTGACTTGGGCAATAATATAATTTTATTTGATACCCCAGGCCTACTTTGGCCAAAAGTTGAAAATGAAGACAGTGGCTACCGCTTAGCTATTACAGGGGCCATTAAAGACACGGCTATTGAATATGACGACATTGCCTATTACGCCGCTGATTACTTCTTAGAACATGCTCTTGCTGCTGTTACAAAAAGATATTCTTTAGAAGAACCCCCACGAGATGCAACCGCCCTACTACAAGCTATCGGCAAAAAAAGGGGTGCATTGATTAGCGGCGGACGAGTTGACCTAAACAAAAGTTCAGCGATATTTATTCATGATTATCGTAGCGGTACGTTGGGAAATTTCACTTTGGAAACACCCATTTCAATTGAAATTGAAATCGCTAAAACAGAAAAGATTATCGCCGAGAAATTAGCCAAGAAACAAGCTCGGAAAGCCAACTGGAAAAAGAAAAGATAAGCCTAGTCATCAGCGGGCACTAAGCCCTATTCCTATACCAATTAGCTAATAAAAAAATAAGCACCCCAGCAAATGCAAGGTAAAACATCCATTTGTTTTGTTGTATAAATCCGGCTTCTAGCGCTTCAGCTTGAGCGTCTGCAACCTCAAATCTAAAAACACCTTCTTTTTTGTGCGAAGCCGTGTGTTTATGTTTCGCCTGTGTATCAGCTTGGCGTACTAATAGCTTATATTGCCCTTTCTTAATCTCGTTGAAAGAGATATGCATGGATCCAGTCGGGTACAATTTTTTCCAATTAGAGACCTTTGCACGAGTCCACTTTCCGCGATAACGGCGTTAAAAATAGGCTTAAAATGCTCATTTACACTTGTAAACTGCGCTTTTTCGCCTCTTTTTCCTCGCCTAATGCGCCTACGGTTGGTGCTCTCACGAAAACTGACTCTCGTGCAAAGGTCTCAATTAGTGTTACTTCTATAAATTCTTCACCTACCTGCCTCTCCACAGTTACTGAAACTGGAATATATCGAAATTCCTCGCTAACAAAATCAACCACCATTTTGATTTGGATCAAAATCTAACAAAAATTAGATTTTATCTGCTCTCAATCACGATCTCTACTTACCCTTTTTATATATAGTATGTAGACAGCACCTAAAGCAAATAGTGCGATTACTAGCCATTTAACGACTTGTTGGGCACTAGATGGCTCCCTACTATTTGGGCTTTGTTCGCCTATATAAAAATCAAACTCTCTTGATGTATCATGGCCTTCTTTATCTAAAAACATCACTTTAGCACGATATTTTCCTGTTGTTTTAGGCGTAAAGTTCAACAACATGGAACCCCTAGGGAAAAGCCCTAAAGGTAAAGCAGCTAAAGGCTCTACCACCCCTGCATTGTCATAGCCGATTGATAAAGCAAACGGTAGTTTCTTTAAATCCTCTTCCATAAAATCAAGCACAATGGTTGTCTCTACAACATCAGGTGCATCTTGGCAAAATACCTCACCCTCATGTGTTGATGGCTGGTAAGCCGTAACGTGTATCGCGTGCTCTTCACCAATTTTAAGTGTGCAAGCACCGCCTTTGGTATCAATATTGCCGTGCCCATACACAGCATTTGTGATAAAAAAAAGAAGTCCAATTATTAATTTCATAAAACCCTCCAATATTTTTAGTTTTTTTTGATATAAATGCGTTGTAAAACGCCTTGGTAACAGATCAGCACATTATGATTATTCAACTACACTAAAACTTCTATTGTGTAAAAACCATTATTTTATAATTGTTGAGCCGTTACAAGTTCATTATAATACCTAGCTTTACGTTGTTACCATAAGGAATCACTTTGTTTTCTTATATTCATGGTAAACAATAAATTCAACCTCAAGGATGCCAAATGAAGCCCATAACCCGTCTTGTAAGCCTTATTATTCTATTTTTGCCGTCACTAGCGTTTGCTGCTAGCACCGGAGAGCATACGCAACTTGACCTCACTAGTCATATTGTTGGTTATATGGCCCTAGCCGTTTTTGTTTTGGCTTACACATTGGTTATTTTTGAAGAACAATTGCATTTGCGAAAATCCAAACCCGTACTGTTAGCCGCCGGTATTATTTGGATTATGATTGCTATCGTATACCAACAACACGGTTTTGATGACGCCGCAGGAATCGCTATTAGGCATAACTTCCTAGAGTATGCGGAATTATTTTTCTTCTTGTTGGTCGCCATGACTTATATCAACGCTATGATCGAGCGTGGTGTTTTTGATGCCTTAAGAGGGTGGTTGATAAAAAAAGGTTTTAGCTATAAGGCATTGTTCTGGTTACTTGGCATTCTTGCATTCTTTATTTCACCGGTTGCAGACAATTTAACGACTGCACTTATCATGTGTACCGTTGCTTTAACGGTAGGTTCGAAAGCACCCAAATTTGTTGCTATTTCCTGCATAACGATTGTTGTTGGCGCTAATGCTGGTGGCGCATTTAGTCCATTTGGTGACATTACAACACTGATGGTGTGGCAAAAAGGCATTGTTGAATTCCATGAGTTCTTTGAGCTCTTTCTACCAGCTGTTGTTAACTTTTTGGTTCCTGCCGCTATCATGCATTTCTTCATCCCATCCGGTTCACCCGATGCTGTTGAAGGTGAAGAGCTTAGGATGAAGCGTGGTGGCATAATTATCGTCGTGCTATTTTTATTAACGATCGCTACCGCTGTTAGTTTCCATAACTTCCTACATTTGCCTCCTGCCATTGGCATGATGACTGGTTTAGCTTATTTGAAATTTTTTGGCTACTACCTAAAAAGAACAACCCACTTTGACACAATCCGCACCGAAGACCGTTTTGAAGAAGGTTTGGGCGCTGAAGAGAGTTACCCAACCGACACATCACAAAAAGGGTTTGATGTATTTGCAAAAGTTGCTGGAGCCGAGTGGGACACCTTGTTTTTCTTCTACGGTGTCATTATGGCCGTAGGTGGCCTTGGCTTTATTGGTTACCTAGGCATGGCATCAGAAGCCATGTACGGTCAATTAGGGCCAACAACAGCAAATATTATCGTTGGTGTACTGTCTGCGATTGTTGATAATATCCCAGTCATGTTTGCTGTGTTAACTATGAACCCTGATATGTCACATGGGCAATGGCTATTAGTTACATTAACCGCTGGCGTTGGTGGCAGTTTATTGTCTATTGGGTCTGCAGCTGGTGTTGCTTTAATGGGGCAAGCTCGTGGTATCTATACGTTTGCTTCACACCTTAAATGGACGCCCGTTATTGCACTCGGCTACATAGCGAGCATTTATGTCCATATGTGGGTCAATGCTTCTCATTTTTAAATACTAACATTGCAGCGGCCCTGTGAGCGAAACACTAGCCCCAGCTGTACTTGGTTTTGCCGCATGCAGTGGCACTGGAAAAACAACTTTAATCAGCCGCCTCATTCCAATTCTGAATGAGCGCGGCCTTAAAGTTGGCTTAATTAAGCATAGCCACCATGATTTTGACATTGACCAACCCGGTAAAGACAGCTATCGTTTGAGAAAAGCCGGCGCTTCGCCTGTGGTGTTAGTTTCAAGTCACCGTCGTGCAGTAATAACTGAATTATTATCTGCCGAGCCAACGCTTAATGAACAACTATATTGTTTCCCGCATAAATCCGTTGACCTGATTATTGTCGAGGGCTTTAAACATGAGGTATTCCCTAAAATAGAACTCCATCGAACAGAACTGAAATCACCGTTCTTACATACTGCTGATAGCTCTATAATCGCTATAGCGAGTAATGCTGATGTTTCGACGACCATCCCTTGTTTGGATATTAATAAACCCAAGCAAGTGGCTGATTTTATTATGCACCAGTTTCTGAACACATAAAATTATGACTGACGCCTGCGCATCACCAAACTTACTGTCTCTAGAGCAAGCCCTTACGCAAATTTTTACTGCATTACCTCAGAGTGCATCATATGAACGTTTATCGCTTAAGCACGCTTTAAACCGCGTTTCTTCTGAAGATATTCATTCAGTTATTGACGTACCAAGCTTTAGAAATTCATCAATGGATGGCTACGCCTTGCATAGCCGGGATGTCGGCTTCAAAACACTTCAGATTGTTGGTACCTCTTGGGCAGGAAAACCTTACACTGCAAATATTAAAACGGGTGAATGCATTCGTATTTTTACCGGCGCCTATGTCCCGAATGACTGCGACTGTGTTGTTATGCAAGAAAACGTCACTAGGTCTAAAGATAGCATTAAGATTAATATATCACCCCAAGCATCTGATAACATTAGAAACATTGCTGACGATACCAAGCATGGGCAGTTAATTATTAAACAAGGCACTGCCATTAAAGCCGCTGAAATCGGGCTCTTAGCATCCTGCGGTATTGCAGATATTGCAGTCTACAAGGCTCTAAAAGTTGGTTTTTTTTCAACCGGTGACGAGCTCGTGTCTATCGGTTCTCAGCCATCCCTTGGGCAAATATTTGACAGTAACCGCTATACCATCCATGCAATGATTGAACAATCAGGCGCGATTGCCATTGATATGGGTGTAATTGCCGATAACCCTAGCGCCGTTGAGGCGGCATTATTATCGGCAGCCAAACATTGCGACATCATCATCACTAGCGGCGGTGTTTCCGTTGGAGAAGCCGACTTCATTACTGATGTATTAGCAAAAATTGGCAAAATAGGTCTATGGAAAATTGCCATTAAGCCCGGCAAACCTTTATTATTTGGTTCAATCGACGATGCGCTATTTTTTGGCCTCCCTGGTAACCCAGTATCAGTGATGATTACTTATCAGCAGGTCCTCCTCCCTGCGTTACACAAAATGCAAGGCTATAGCGCCACTCAAAGCCCCATTACCTTACAAGCAACCACCGCTCAAACCATCATCAAACAACCCGGCCGTACGGAATTTCAACGGGCTTACGCTGAAAATATTAATGGCCAACTAGTTGTTTCAACAACCGGTTCACAAGGCTCTCATGTGTTAAGTTCCATGACGAAAGCCAACTGTTTAATTGTCTTACCACAAGACAGTGGCGATATTGCAGAAGGTCAGCTCGTTAACATTCAATTACTGGAGTCACATTTATGAGCAAAACATCAATCCTAGTAACCGGCGGCGCTGGCTATATTGGCAGCCATGTCGTTAAATTGCTCGGCGAGCGGGATGAAAACATCGTGGTTTTAGATGATTTATCAACCGGGTTTGAGCAATCAATCTTGCACGGAAAGTTCATCCACGGCAACACGGGCGACAAAGAACTGGTCAGCAGTATTTTAAAAAAATACAACGTAGAGTCTGTGCTTCACTTCGCTGCCCACACGATTGTTCCCGAATCGGTGGAAAACCCATTGAAATATTACCAAAACAACACTTGCTGCACGCGCAATTTGCTTGAATGCTGTTCTGAAGCTGGCATTAAGCACTTCATTTTTAGCTCCACGGCGGCTGTTTACGGTGCGCTAGAAACGGGCTTCGCCTCTGAAGAAACACCTAAAGCCCCTATTAACCCTTATGGCAGCTCTAAGCTTATGAGCGAACAAATGATTCGTGACCTGTCATTTGCAACCAAGCTTAAGCACGTTATTTTGCGCTATTTCAATGTTGCTGGGTCTGATCCCGATGGGCTCATTGGCCAATCAACCAAAAATGCTACTTTGTTGATAAAAGTTGCTGCCGAGGTCGCTACTGGAAAGCGTGAAAAGTTACTGGTCTTTGGCACCGATTATCCAACCCCTGATGGCACCGGTATTCGTGATTATATTCACGTATCTGACCTTGCGGCTGCTCATATTAACGCCCTCGACTACTTAAGGAACGATGGTGCATCGACTATCTTAAATTGTGGCTATGGCCATGGTTTTAGCGTTAGAGAAGTTATCAACGCCATCAATGAAGAGAACGGTAGCCCTATTACGGTAGAAGAAATGCCGCGTCGTGCAGGCGACCCTCCAGAATTAATCTCTGTTGCCGATAAAATCCGCGAAACCATTGGTTGGCAACCCCAATACAATGATTTAAACCTTATCGTCAAAACATCACTAGCTTGGGAGAAACGGTTATCGGCACGATAATCTAGTCGTCGTCACCGTCAGGTATTGCTGTTTCAACCACGGCAACACCCACCTTAACGGGCAGCAATACCACGCTAACGGCTGTGTCTGCAGCCGAAATAATCGAACACGCATTCAGCAACATGCTGAGTGCTACTAATAACAAAATTTTCATCCTAGACTCCATCTATACAGGCTATATTGTAACCACAGAATATCAATAGAGCTGTGAAACGAATCAACAATTTACCGATTACTTAGTTTGTAAAAACACTTTAATGCGCTCTAAACCCAAGTTTATTTGTGCTAATGATGTTGTATAAGCAAAACGTAAGTAACGCTCAGGGCCATTAACACCGAAATCTAACCCTGGGGTAACAGCCACCCCGGCATTCTCTAATAGTTCTAATGAAAAAGCATAGCTATCGTCTGTAAATGCCTGACAATCAGCGTAGATATAAAAAGCACCTTGCGGCTTATCCGCCATCTTAAAGCCCAATGCTTTTAAACCATCATATAGCACGTCTCGGCGTTGTTTAAATTCATTTTTACGTTCAATTAAAAGCGCCTGGGTTTCTGCAGAAAATGCGGCTAAGGCTGCGTACTGAGAATGCGTAGGAGCTGAGATATATAAATTTTGCACTAAACGGTTTGCAGCAGATATGGCGTGCTCTGGAACGATTAACCATCCCAAGCGCCAACCCGTCATACCAAAAAATTTTGAAAAACTGTTCAACACATATACCTCATCAGAGTATTCAAGTGCTGAAACCGCCCTGTCTTGGTACACAAGGCCGTGGTAAATTTCATCGGAAATAAAAAAACCTTTTTTAGCGTCAACAGTGTTTACTAACGCTTTCATTTGCACACTATCGATCATTGTGCCCGTAGGATTAGAGGGAGAGGCGACCATAACGCCGCGACTCAATTCACTCCATGCTGTCGCAACCAACGCCGCGGTTAGCTGATAGTTATCGCTACTGGAAGCACTCAACATAACAGGCTTTCCACCAAACAATGTCACCAAATTACTGTTACAGGGGTAACCTGGGTCGGCCATCATGACTTCATCTCCCTGATCAAGCAAAATACCCAATGCGACCGTCAATGCACCTGATGCGCCGGGGGTAATAAAAATTCGCTCGGGCGACACTAGAACATTATATTGCTGCTGATAGAAGGTAGATATTTTTTCCCGCAACTCGACAAGCCCTTGGGCTTTTGTGTAATGCACATCGCCTTTTTCTAGAAATTTAATGCCGGCCTGAATAATCGGCATGGGTGTTGCAAAGTCAGGCTCACCTACTTCCATGTGCACGATATCACGCCCCGTTTCTTCGAGTGTTTTAGCCCGTGTCATCACATCCATCACATAAAACGGAGCAACGCTTTCAACGCGCTTGGATAATTTTCTGGAATTCATTAATAAAAACCTTTGTAGAAAGTGTAAATAAGGTCTATATTTTAGAGCAAGACAATACCGCGTACGAGCAATGAATGGACAAAAAATGTTGCACATTTGTTAAATATCTGATATTTATGCGCGCTTAAATTTTTTAATGGCTGATAAAACATTATGGCAACATCAAAAAACAAATCATTAGATTCAAGTCACCTTGGCTTTAAACCTTATAAAGTTAAAAAAGGTGAAGAGTTTATGAACCCTAATCAAGTAGAACATTTTACAAATATTCTAACGCTTTGGAAAAACGAGCTGATGGGCGAAGTGGATCGTACAGTGCATCATATGCAAGATGAAGCATCTAACTTTCCCGACCCAACAGACCGCGCCACTCAAGAAGCTGATTTTAGCCTTGAGTTACGTACCCGAGACAGAGAACGTAAATTAGTCAAAAAAATTGATGAGTCGTTGGATATGCTAGATACAGGCGATTATGGCTACTGTGACGCATGTGGCATTGAGATTGCCATTAAGCGCCTAGAAGCAAGACCTACAGCATCACAATGTATCGATTGTAAATCTCTCGACGAAATACGTGAAAAGCAAAATAGCTAAAGGTTACGCATAGCTCTTCCCCCTTACAACGCTTATACCTGCTATGAGTATAAGTTCATATAGGGGGCGCTTTGCCCCCTCTCCAACTGGACCACTTCATTTAGGCTCTTTGTATACTGCCGTTGCCAGTTATTGTCAGGCTCGAGCAAATAAAGGTTACTGGCTAGTCAGGATGGATGACCTTGATAGCACCCGATGCCGATCAACCTATGCCAGCCAAATACTCAACTCTCTTGAATGCTTTGGCCTTCATTATGACGAGTCAATACTCTACCAAAGCACTCGCTCAGAAGCCTATCAAGACGCATTAAGCACCTTAAACACTAAAGGCTTAACCTACCCCTGCGATTGCTCAAGAAAAGAGCTACAACAGCGTTTACAAAGCAATCCTAGTAATATCTATGACGGCCACTGCCTAATCCACCCTCCGACAAATAATCTTGTCTCAATTAGGTTAAGCGTTAATAAGCAGCGAATCAATTTTGAAGATCAAATTCAAGGCACTAACACATGGCAACTTAACGAGAACTTAGGCGATTTTATTATTTACCGAAAAGATAAAATATTTTCCTACCATCTAGCCACATGCATAGACGATGAAGAACAAAGAATAAGCGACGTATTACGCGGCAATGATTTACTTGAGAGCACAGCTGGACAAATTTACATTCAACAACAACTACGGCTAAACACGCCAAAATACACACATATACCTGTTATAGTTGATAAAACCGGCGCAAAGTTAAGCAAACAAACATTTGCCACCGATGTTAGCCAACTTAATATTGAGAAAACGTTATTACGTGTTTTAACGCTTCTACAACTAGCACCACCAAGCTACTTAGCAAAATGCAACAAACATGAAATACTAAACTGGGCCGTAGCGCACTGGTCTTTAGACCAGTTGAAAAAGCGAGAGACCTTGCAAGAAAATACCAATGACAATGAATGATAACAACCATCAAGCTGATTCTTACACCGATGTCTACTCGCGCTTTTCGAGTTTGATCGATAGCGACATACCCGAAGAATACAAACGTATATTGAAAAATTTTGCACAACAAGGCAGCTTTTACAGTCAACTTTTACAAAGTATTAAGACGAATAGCGACCTATCTTCTTTTTGGAATTTACCCAATACCTTAGGTTTCGACAAAACGGCTTATAGCACGAAAGATTCGTTTAGCGCCTTATTTGACGTTAATGGATTTGCAGCACAGTCAAAAAACAAACTTGAGACTGAATTTGCTTCCTTTTTAAATCAATTTTCCTACGATTCGCAACAAGAACTACAAGCATTTCAAACCGCGCTTACAACAATGAGCGAATTTCATGCGCAAATCAGTCAAACGGCGATGAGTGAATTTAATCAATATAAATCGACCGGTAAACAACATACGGACGAACAATTACAGCGGTACTGGCTACGCGCTGGGGAAACAGCTTTTAAAACTATTAGCCAACAGCCGCAATACATAGGAACACAAGCGACGTTGTTTGAGTCGTTAGGAAAATTACAAGCTACAAAGGAACAATTTACTGAACATTTCTCAACGTTACTTGGCCTGCCCTCAAGACACGAGCTAGATGAATTAAAACAAGCGCTACACGCCCTTAGATTAGAATTTGCTGACTTTCGTGAGCATACGGAAGCACAACTTTATGCCTTAAAAAGCAAACCCAAGAAACGTCGTTAAACGGGCACTTATGATGAACAAAAACTCATCGACTATAGACGTTTGGCAAGATGATTTTGTTCTATTTATGGATGCAATCGAAGCGTCAGCCAAGCAACCACCTAGCATTGGGGAGACACCCAAGAGTCGTATTTATCAAGAAAACAAGCTCCAACTTTATCGCTATCAAGCCTTAGAGGTTGAGCAAAAAAACACCCCTATCTTGCTTGTTTATGCGCTAGTAAACCGCCCCTATATTACCGATCTTGAGCCCAGCAGATCACTGGTAAAAAGGCTACTTGAACAAGGTTATCCGCTGTATCTTATTGACTGGGGTTATCCCGATAGCAGTGATTGTCACACGTCCTTAGATGATTATATAAATGGCTACCTTCACCGTTGCGTGCAACGCGTTTCTAGAGACGCAAAAATTAATCAGATTGACTTGCTTGGAATTTGCCAAGGCGGGGTTTTCTCCCTATGTTATAGCGCATTACATCCCCCACAAATTAGAAAACTTGTTACCTTAGTAACACCAGTAGATTTCCATTCGGCGGAGAATATTTTAAGTCTATGGACTCGAGGCATCAATACTCAACATCTATTTAATAAAACCCAGAATATCCCAGGCGATTTGCTTAAGCAATTATTTAAAAGCACCAAACCTTATCAACTCAATCGAGAAAAGTACCGGCAATTAGATAAATTAATTAACCATCCAACGCAACTAGACACTTTTTTACGTATGGAAAGTTGGTTAAACGATTGCCCTGATCTAGCAGGTAAGGCAGCAGTAGAGTTTGTAGAGAAATTATACCAGCGTAACGAACTACACCAAGGCTTACTTAAAATAGGCGAAAACACAGTCAACTTGCGAAACATTAAATGTCCGGTGTTAAACTTATTTGCGGCAAATGATCATATCGTTCCACCTAGCTCATCTAAGGCACTCGGTAGTCATATTAGCGCCAACCTTTACCAAGAAATCGAATTAAACGGCGGCCATATTGGTGCCTTCACCAGCCTGAACACACACAAAACACTGGTTGCACAACTAAGCGGCTGGTTAAACTAGTCTTTAGAATCCTTTTTAGCTGCTTCGGTCGAAAAACTCATGCTTTTGGACATTGCGTCCCACATCGTTTTTTGCAAACCCTCCACAGCCGACATTTGCTCAGGCATTGGCATATACAACTTCATTAGATCGGCCATATCATTAGACTCAATACCCGCTAGCATTTTTTCTCGAATCTTATCCATTGCTTCTTTTTGCAAGCTTTGGACGTCAGGCAAGCCTAGTAACTCTCTCATTTCCTGAGGTGTTGCATCAATTTCTATCGTTGCTTTCATCATGACCTCGTCTAATATTCGATAAAACTGGGGGTAGTTAGTCCCCTTTACTCATATTAAAAACCTAAGTTTGTTATTTTTTTGCATCACCTTCCGTCACCGGTCTGCCTGTCGGTAGAGGCATTTGTAGGTTTTTTGCTGGTTTCACGTCGACTTTTTTAGCAACCGGTTTAGCGACTGCTTTCTTAGCTACTACTTTTTTAGCAGTAGGTTTAGGCGCTGCTTTCTTAGCGACTACCTTTTTAGCTGCTGTTTTGGGGGCTACTTTTTTAGCAGCGGGTTTAGATGCCGCTTTCTTAGCCACTACTTTTTTAGACGCTGCTTTGGGAGCTACTTTCTTAGGCGCTACTTTTTTAGCTACCGCTTTTTTTACCGGCATTTTTTTAACCGTAGCCTTCACGACCACTGATGGAGCATCTGCCATACCTTCTTTTACAAGAGCAGTCATTGCTTGCTTTGTTTCCATCGCAATCTTTACTGAGTTTTGCGCGCCTTCTAGTACCTTTTCAGATAATTCTTTATAAATACTAGACTGTAAATTCATCAATTCTGACATCGAAGATACTTTTCCAGCATTCCGAGTCTTTTTAATTCCACCTTCCAAACATTTTGACACCAAATCCATTTGTAGCTTGGTGAGCTTTTTGATTGAACTGGTATTAAGCGTATTGATTTTCTTTAGCGCTTCATTTGCCTTTTTACTCAGTTGAGTCCATTGTTTTATAAGATCTTTTTGCATTTTATTACCCCTTTTTATGATGAATGTATTAACTAGGTTAAGTAATAGACACTAAATTGCTTTGTGTCAATAAAAAAGGCAGCTAAATAGCCGCCTTTTATTAAAATAAAAGGTTATTAATCAAAAACTAGTGAATAAACCGCCGTTTACAGGAATATTTGCACCTGTAATATAGTCTGCTTGATCAGATGCTAGAAAACCAACTGTATTAGCAATTTCTACAGGCTCACCCATACGTTGCATAGGAATCTGAGAAACAAGTTCGTCACGAATTTCTTCAGCTATACCCATAACCATGGTCGTAGCGATATAGCCAGGGCTAACTGAATTTACTGTTATCCCTTTACGCGCCACTTCTTGAGCCAATGCCATGGTAAAACCGTGCATACCGGCCTTAGCTGCAGAATAATTTGTTTGTCCAAATTGACCTCGTTGGCCATTTACTGATGAAATATTGATGATACGACCGTACTGTCTAGACAACATATAGTCCAATACATTTTTGGTCATGTTAAATACACCATCTAAATTGGTCGACAATACTGCGTCCCATTTTGATTCATCCATGTTTTTCAAAAAGCCGTCACGTGTAATCCCAGCACAGTTAACGAGAACATTAATAGGGCCCACTGTTTCTTCAACGTGTTTAATCATTTCAGCGCAGGCTTCAAAATCAGTTACATCTGCTTCTTCTACTAAAAAGCTAAACCCTGCCTCTTTTTGCTTAGCGATCCACTCATCTGCTTTTTCAATTTCTTTATTGAACGTTGTTGCAACGACTGTATAACCATTTTCCGCTAATTTTTTGGAAATCTCGGTACCAATACCACCTATACCGCCCGTTACTAGGGCAACAGAATTACTCATATTTAAAACCTACTAAAGTTATGTTATAAAAATATATTGCGTTGCATTATAACAGAACAAAATTGTCCATTCCATCAAAGTAACTAGCATAACTATAAATACAACTTAATTTAATGACGAATACGTTCGTATACTTGTGAACTGCCGTCTTTATTAAGCAATAAGACATCATAATCATCGGTTCGATCACCCATTTCCATACCCGGGCTGCCTATTGGCATTCCTGGCACGGCAAGCCCTAGGGCACCAACAGGCTTTTCACGCATGAATCGTTGCATTACATCCGCAGGTACGTGACCTTCAAATATATACCCCTCTTTAGTTACGGCGGTATGACACGATTGGTACTGCGGCGCAATGCTATACTTTTGCTTAACCGTCGCTAAATTAACAGGGTGGTGCACAGTTCCCTTAAAACCATTTTTATCAATATAGTTAATCCACCTACCACAACATTCACAACTTGGGTTTTTGTACACGTCGAGCTTAACAAAACCCGTTGTTTTACTAACTGATACCATTTCATCAGTACACGCTAACAAGCCCAGTAAAATAATCAGCAAAAAATACTGGCCTAGTTTATTGGTAACATTACGCATCATTCAACTCTCACTAATTATGTGGCTTCATTATAGTTAACGCACCCTAATGATAAAACCACTTTGTGAATTCAGCGTTTTCTATTAGTATCGCTAAAACAAGTCACTTTAAAGGAACCTTATGACCCAGCACTTATTCAAGGAAATAACAATCGGCCCACTCACCTTACCCAACCGCATCATTATGGGCTCTATGCACACGGGGCTTGATCATGTAGAAGATGCTTTTGAACGATTAGCTGCCTTTTATAAAGAACGCGCCCTTGGTGGCGTTGCGCTCATTGTTACCGGTGGTGTTTCACCCAACAAAGAAGGCTTGCTTAGCCCTGGTGCAATGATGTTGACAGAGCAAAGTCAAGTTGCTGATTACCAAATTATCACTAACACTGTGCATCAAAGTGGCAGCAAGATACTACTGCAAATTTTACACGCTGGTCGTTATGCGAGCCATGATAAATTAGTTGCTCCCAGTGCCATACGTTCGCCTATTAACCCGTTTGAACCACATGAAATCACTGAGGATTCTATTCAACAAACCATTAAAGACTTTGTCAACTGTGCCCAGCTTGCCCAGCAAGCTGGATTCGACGGCATAGAACTACTTGGTT
>NVSW01000048.1 GCA_002401365.1 Piscirickettsiaceae bacterium
AGGCGTAACAAATGATTCGCCGTCAAGTCATCACGATTAACAGTTGCCATACCACGGCTTTTGGGGGCAAACACCCATGCCCCTGGCTTAATCCCTGGTGCGATTTCAAATCCTGGAATAAAGCCTAACTCATCAGGCGAGCGGCCATTAAGCTCAGCAACCTCTATCCTAATAATAATATTATCAGGGTCGCCATCGCCATCGAGATCATCCGTTTTAACGACCGCATCATCTGCTAATTGAGTACGCATTAACACCGGCATAATAACGTTGTTTGTACCCCGAACAAAAGCGGCTACTTCGTAAGGGTTATCTGGGTTACACGCGTCCGATGCTTGAATATCTACACCACCAATTGTGTAAGCTTTGCGCCATTCTGGATAATCTTCATCGCATACCGTCACCTTGCTTAATTCTGCTTTTGGTATTGATGTAGGAGCCGCCTCGTAGGCTGGCATACCTGTATATTCATAAAACCTTGAATACAACAAGTATGGGTCATAAAGAAAAAGTGCGATAACACCGAGTATTATCGCACTTATGATTAAACCTACAACTGGGTACTTTTTCATTTTTTTCTATTAATAGTTAGTGCATTAACTATCTAATCATCTTTTTTTTCGTTCAGCACAACAGGTTTTCTACGCGCCAACCAAATCATTATGATAATAATAACCAAAAATACAGCAATGGGGACTTTAAGCCCTGCAGGTATTCCACCTTGTGGATAACCTACTGAAAATGGAAAACGAGAGATAAATTTTTCATTTTCGCCTTCAACAATAACATACCCCACAAAATGACCTTTCTCAGAAAAATCCTGTGTCACCGTCATCGTACCCGTCGGGTAGTGTTTAGCCGGTATTTCAAAGAATGGTATTTGCGCTAATTCAGCGTCATTTATCTTCGCATCATCATCTGTACCTAACGCAGCAACACCAGACTTAATCACTCTAAAACTAACCGTCATATCGCGTAATTTGTTATCGATAAAATCCAACACAATGATTGACTTACCAACAGTAGGCATATCGTCACAAAATTGTTTAGATACATTGTTCTCAGGTTGATAACCCGAAAAATTCATCATATAAGGACCTACTCGTAACTTACACTCATTTCCTTCATTCATCACACCACCATGTGCCCACAACTGACTAGTAAAAGACAACAAAAGACACCCTAAAAAAACTCTGACTACAACAAACATTTACAACCTCCACTTTATATTTTTTGTTCAGACTCATTATATCCCATTTAGTTCAGCAAAAGTTTTCAGACAGGCAATAAAATGATGTGCCTCAGTTTCAATTGGCTCAAAAAACTTACCCCAGCCATAAACCAACTCTTTACGTTTTTTTCAGCTGCTTTATAAAGTAACTATGCGATAATTAACTGCTATATTCAGGCTTAGATAGTAAACGCATGTACTTAAGTTATATTGGACTGGTGATAGGCTTTATCACTCTTATTTTTTCAGCTGACTACTTTGTGAAAGGCGCCTCAGCTATTGCTAGGAACATTGGCATCTCGCCGTTAATTATTGGCTTAACCATTGTTGGCTTGGGCACATCAGCACCTGAGATGCTAGTCGCAGGGATTGCATCTTTAGACGGTAACAACGGTCTAGCTATCGGCAATGCTATCGGTTCCAATATTGCTAATATTGGCCTTGTACTAGGCGTTAGCGCGATAGTCTGTCCTATATTCATTAACTCTTCTTTATTACGCCGAGAGTTTCCAATTCTGTTGTTCGTTTCTATCGTCAGCTACTTGCTTTTATTAGATGAAGTATTGTCTGTCATTGATGGCCTCATTCTTCTGTCGGGTTTGGTCGCCTTTTTAGCTTGGCTTATTCATAGCGCCCATCAAAGTAGAAAAAATTCCGTAGACCCCCTTGATACAGACTTTAGTGCTGAAATACCAACAGATATAAGGACATCAAGCGCTACAATTTTTTGTTTTTTGGGCTTAATTGGTTTGGTGTTAAGTTCTAAACTACTGGTTTGGGCCGCGATTAATATAGCGACCCATTTTGGTGTTAGCGATCTGATTATTGGTCTTACTATCGTCGCTATTGGCACTAGCTTGCCTGAATTAGCCGCCTCAATCACAAGCATCCTTAAGAAGGAACCAGATTTGGCCTTAGGCAATATCATTGGCTCAAATCTATTTAACTTATTGGCTGTGTTAGCCCTGCCAGGCATCATCCATCCCGATAACGTCGATAAAGTCGTTTTAACACGTGATATGCCGGTAATGCTTGGCCTCACTATCCTGCTATACATCGTCTCTTTTGGATTTAGTAAAGATGCTTGTATTGGCCGCATAAAAGGCCTAGTTTTAGTATTTATTTTTATTGCTTACCTAGGCAAGTTATACTTTGATTCATTAGGCGCCGCCATTTAATAATTAGCTACCCTTCACTTATGTCAAACAGTCTCTCTGAAGAAGAAAAGTTACAACAACTAGGCGTTGCCGTTGTCAGGACGGAGGCTGAGGCCGTCGCCAACTTGGTCCACAGCATAGACGATAACTTTATCAATGCTTGCCAGATAATGCTTCAATGTAATGGAAAAATTATTGTTATTGGCATGGGAAAGTCAGGGCATATCGCCAACAAAATTGCAGCCACCTTAGCAAGCACGGGCACCCCTGCATTTTTTGTCCACCCTGGTGAAGCCAGCCATGGAGATTTAGGTATGATTACCAGCAATGACGTTGCTCTAGCGCTATCCAACTCGGGCGAAACAGGTGAAGTATTAACAATTTTACCGATTATAAAACGCTTGGGCGTACCATTAATTTCTATCACTGGTAATCCAGATTCAACGCTAGCTCAACAGTCCGACGCCCACATAAATGCTAGCACGCAAAAAGAAGCATGTCCCTTAGGACTTGCCCCAACGTCAAGCACAACTGCTGCGTTAGTCATGGGTGATGCACTGGCCATTGCCTTATTAGAAGCCCGCGGCTTTACCGAAGAAGATTTTGCTCTCTCACACCCCGGCGGCAGTTTAGGGCGACGATTATTACTGCACGTATCAGATATAATGCATACCGGTAATGATATACCCACTGTTTTTGAAACTGATACGATTGGTGTCGCTCTTTTAGAGATGACAGAAAAAAAACTAGGAATGACAGCCATACTCAATTCAAACAATGAGTTCGTAGGTATTTTTACCGACGGTGATTTACGTAGAATGTTAGATGGCAACATTAACATCCACTCAACGACAATCAACAACGTAATGACCGTTGGAGGCACTACTATTTCTTCTGATAAATTAGCCGTAGAAGCAATACAAATTATGCAAAATAAAAAGATCAATGCTTTACTAGTTACTGATATAAAAAATAATTTAGTGGGTGCGTTAAATATGCACGACCTCTTGAAAGCAGGCTTGTCATAATGGACTTTTCTGCAGATTTCATTAACCGTGCTAAGAAAATAAAGTGCGTCATTTTTGATGTTGATGGCGTATTAACCGATGGCCGACTATTTTTTGACCTGAGTGGCAATGAATATAAATCGTTCCACGCACAAGACGGGCAAGGTTTAAAACTACTACTACAACAAGGAATTGAAGTTGCTATTATCTCCGGCCGCTCATCACCTATTGTGGATAGGCGAATGAATTCACTCGGCATCCGACATGTGTACCAAGGGCAAGAAAATAAAATAGCTGCCTTTAACGACTTGATAAAAAAACTAAGCTTAGACGCCACTCAAATCGCCCATGTCGGCGATGATTTGCCCGATTTAGCACTAATGAATCGCTGCGGTTTAGCAATAGCCGTTAATGATGCTAACCCCAGTATTCTTCCCTACACCCAATGGCAAACCACCAGAAAAGGTGGCTCAGGAGCCGCCCGTGAAGTGTGTGACGCCATATTGACTGCGCAGAATTTATTAACTGACGCAATACAACCTTTTATTGACGCCTGAGCAACGCCGATGAAATACATTGGTAAAATTACTCTCGCTATCATTGCCGCTGGCACTTGGTGGTTGGCATTTATTGAAGACCCACAACCAGAAATAGTTGAAAAGAGCCTTAGCCATAAAATTGATTATTATTTGCAGCACTTTACTGTTTTAAGCATGACAGAATCTGGCATTCCAAAACAAAAACTACGCGCAGACTATTTACAACATTTCGCTGATGACGATAGCACAGAGCTAACCTCTCCAAACATCACCATGTATTCAATTGATAAGCCCGACCTGCACATAAACTCTGAAACTGGGTATATTTCTGCTGACGGTGAACTTGTACTACTCAACGGCAAGGTAAAAATTCGTCGTGAATCAACCAAAGAAAACCCCGCAATGGTAATCGACACTCACAACCTAAGAGTTCTGCTGACCGATGACTTTGCAGAGACTGATGAGTTTGTAAAAATTGTTGCGGGAAAAAGCACGATTGAAGGCACCGGCCTAAGAGCTCATTTTCGCGAACCCATCAACATTAAAATACTAGCAGACGTAAGAGGTCACCATGAAATCAAATAAACGTTTCTTTTTACTACTCATTTTATTTATTGTTTCACCGCCACTATGGGCGCTTAGCTCTGACAAGAATCAACCGGTAGAAGTGGAAGCAGACAACTTCAACCTTGACGATGCAAAAAAAATAACCACTTATTCTGGTCACGTTATTATTACCCAAGGGAGTATGCAAATAAAGGCAGACAAGGTAACGATACTTGGTTCGAGGGGTAATACCGAAAAAGTAATTGCCATTGGCAACCCGGTTAAATTTAAGCAACAGCCTGAAGACGGCCAAGGGCTGATTCGCGGTGAAGCTCAACGCTTTGAATACCTGGTCACTAAAGACACGTTAACGCTCATAAACAAAGCCACGCTCTGGCAGAATGGCAACACCTTTGCCAGCGACCGCATTGTTTATGACAGCAAGCGTTCAATTATAAAGGCCGGCGATAATTCATCTGGATCTAAACGGGTAAAAATAACCCTCCAACCAGCAAAAAAATAATGAGCGTTTTACGTACCAATAATATCTGCAAACAATTTAACCAGCGTAAAGTGGTTGATGACGTAAGCATTACCATCAATAGCGGTGAAGTTGTAGGCTTACTCGGACCAAATGGTGCCGGCAAAACGACTAGTTTCTACATGACTGTTGGGCTCATTAAACCCGATTCTGGCACTATTTTTCTTGATGACCAAGATATCACCCTGACCCCTATGCACATACGTGCCAAGCAGGGCATTGGTTACTTGCCCCAAGAAGCATCTATTTTTAGGAAATTAAGCGTCGAAGATAACATTCTCGCCGTGCTTCAAACACGTAAAGAGCTATCTCCCGGCCAACAAGAGCTCGTACTTGATGAACTGATGCAAGAATTTGGCATCACTCACTTACGTTCGCAAAGCGCACTTGCGCTGTCTGGCGGTGAACGGCGGCGCTTGGAAATCGCACGCTCACTGGCAACTGAGCCCCGCTTCATCTTATTAGATGAACCATTTGCAGGGGTTGACCCGATTTCCGTTATCGATATCCAAAAAATTATTCATCACTTATGTGAACGTGATATTGGCGTGTTAATAACTGACCATAACGTGCGTGAAACGCTTGGCACCTGTGATCGAGCTTATATCTTAAATAATGGTTCCGTTATTACCGAAGGTTCTGCCGACGACATACTAAAGCACCCTGAAGTTCGTGACGTTTACCTTGGGCATGAATTTCGCATGTAATTTAGCAAAAAACCATGCTTCTTCGCATTTTTTAGTCTAAACTGCAATTATGAGTTGTAAAAATATTTTAGTTTTTTTTAAATATCGGCGACGCACATGAAGCAGTCCTTACAGCTTCGAATCGGTCAACAACTGACCATGACACCGCAATTGCAACAGGCCATCCGCTTATTGCAACTTTCCACCTTAGAATTGCAACAAGAAATTCAAACCGTTCTTGAAAGCAATATCATGCTTGAATCTCCTGACGAAGAAGCAAGTAGCGCAGAGCAAGACATCACTGAGAAAAGCGCGTCTACTGAAGAAAAAACCAGCGAAGGCTCACAAGACCAACTACCTGATGAACTGCCCACGGATTCTTCATGGGATGATGTTTACGACCTAACTGGACAAACCGGCGCCAGCCAAAATAACGATGGTCATCAAGTAGACCCTGGAAGTATTAATTCAGCTAAAGAAACGCTACATGATCATCTATCTTGGCAGTTGGAGTTAACAAATTTCTCCGATAAGGACCGAGTTATCGCTACGGCATTTATCGATGCCATTGATGACAATGGCTACCTAAACACCTCACCCGATGCAGTTTTTGAACTTCTCGAAAACCAGCTTGACGATCTTGAGCTAGACGAAACTATCGCTGTATTACACAAAATACAGTCCTTCGACCCAGCAGGTGTAGCAGCACAAAGCTTACAGGAGTGTCTGTTACTTCAACTCAAACAACTACCAGAGGAAACACCTTTATTATCCAGTGCTTACCAGTTGGTTGAAAACCATATGAACGTTTTAGGCGCCCAAGATAGCAACAAAATTAAGCGCTTGCTGGGCATTGATGACGAAACCTTAAACGACGTCCTTAACCTTATTCAAAGCCTCAACCCTCGCCCAGGTTCGATCATTCAACCCGCTGATACTCAATATGTAGTGCCTGATGTGTATGTACGAAAAAATAACGGTCAATGGCAAGTATCTATCAATGGCGAAGTTAACAAGAAAATTCGTATCAACCCTTATTACCAATCTTTAATAAAACGTGGAGATAAGAGCAAAGATGGCCAAGCAATGAAGGACCACTTGCAAGAAGCTCGCTGGTTTATTAAAAGTTTAGAGAGCCGCCATGACACATTAATGCGGGTTTCTGAGGAAATTGTTAAACGGCAAGAAGGTTTTCTAGATCACGGCGCCATTGCCATGAAGCCAATGGTGCTGCGGGACATTGCAGAAAAAGTTGATATGCATGAATCTACTATTTCACGCGTAACGACCAATAAATACATGCACACACCCAATGGAATTTTTGAGTTGAAGCACTTCTTTTCAAGTCACGTATCAACAGATTCTGGTGGTGAGTGTTCTGCTACGGCGATTCGAGCAATAATTAAAGAGTTGGTAAACAGTGAAGATCGAAAAAAACCTCTCAGTGATAACAAAATCGCCGCTATACTATTGGAAAAAGGCATTAATGTCGCACGCAGAACAATAGCCAAATATCGGGAATCAATATCTATTCCCCCCTCTAGTCAAAGAAAGAGAATACTTTGACTATTTTTTAACCTCAACAGGAGAGTATTATGCAACTATCTTTATCTGGACACCATGTAGAAGTAACAGATGCAATACGAGACTATACGAACAGCAAGTTTGAGAAAATTAAACGTCACTTCGATAAAGTTATCGACGTTCACGTCATTCTAACGGTAGAAAAATTAGAGCAAAAAGCTGAAGCAACTATTCAATTAAATGGTAGCAAAATTTTTGCCGAGGATACTCAAGAAAATATGTACGCAGCCATAGATAGCCTAGTCGACAAACTAGACCGGCAAGTAAGAAAGCACAAAGAAAAAATCACCAATCATCGTTAACTTATACTGCCGGCTCTAATCGCCGGCTTTTTTTATGAAACTTATTATTGTTAGTGGCTTATCTGGTTCGGGCAAAAGCGTCACCCTTGACACGCTTGAGGATTGTGGTTTCTATTGCACCGATAACTTACCCGTTGACCTTTTGCAAAGCTTTGCAAATTTATTAGAAAAGTCTGAGCAGCCGATATTCAACCGCGTAGCCGTTGGCATTGATGCCCGTAACGATACAGCATCATTACGTCGTTTTGATGACTTTATGCAGCAACTACAAGAGGCTGGCATTGCCTATGAAGTTATATTTTTACGCGCTGACAAAAACAGTTTATTAAAACGCTTTAGTGAAACGCGCCGAAAGCATCCTTTATCGGATAGTGAAACATCACTAGATGAGGCCATTGAACTTGAAATTGAGCAGCTATCACCCATTGCTAACCACGCTAGCCTGCAAATAGACACCACTCATACTAATGTTCACCAACTTCGAGAACTCGTCATTGAGCGTATTGGTAATAAAAACGCGCATTCGCTTTCATTACAAATCATTTCATTCGGCTATAAACATGGCGTGCCAAATGACGTAGATTTTGTATTTGATGCTCGCTGCCTACCCAACCCCTATTGGGAGCCTACTTTGCGAAAATATACAGGAAAAGATAGTGCTGTTATCGATTTTTTGTCTCACAATGAATTAGTTCAACAGTATTTAAATGACACCTCAAATTACCTTAAAAACTGGATTCCTCGGTTTTCAGAATCAAATCGAAACTATTTATCTATTGCTATAGGCTGTACTGGCGGCCAGCACCGGTCTGTGTTCCTTACCGAACAATTATCCAAACGGCTTCAAGAACAAGGTTTAAATGTTATAGCAAGGCACCGCGAACTTTCTTAGCCAGTAGATCCATTAAGCTAGGCTCATAATTTACCTACTGCGTTTAGGGGCAAATAAAATGGCACGAGAAAGCATATATTAGTCTAGAATAACAATCAGTTTAGCATCTGATTAATGTCTATTAATATGCCAGCATCTGCCCAACACGAAAATACTCACGAACACCTTCGGCAACTCTCGAAAAGCCTGGAAAGTGGCGCATTATCGCGTGTTAAACAACAGATAAACGATCTGCATTCAGCTGAAATCGCTAGCCTTCTTGAGTCACTGCCGTTAAAAAACAGATTGATTGTATGGAAGCTTATCGACCCTGATTTAACGGGTGATATTTTAGTTGAAGTCAATGACGAGGTTCGTTTAGGGCTTATTGAACAAACCGACGATCAAGACCTAATTACTGCCGCCGGTTCTCTTGAAACGGATGACTTAGCTGATATTTTTGATGATTTACCCGACGTTGTATTGCATCAAGTTGTGCGTTCAATGTCGAATCAAGATCGCCGACGGTTGCAGTCTGTTATGTCATACGACGAAGACAGCGCAGGTGGCTTGATGAACCCGGATATGATTTCTATTCGGCCCAACGTTAACTTGGATGTGGTTTTACGCTATTTGCGTCAACGAGGTGAGCTACCTGCGAATACAGATAAACTTTTCGTCGTGAACAAAAACAACCGTTTCATTGGTGCGCTTAATATTTCTGATCTATTAACCCAGAGCAGCAAGAAATCTGTCGCCGATGTTATGTTCACCGAAGAAAAAGCGCTATCTCCTACGTTATCAGATAATGACGTCGCCTTGTTTTTTGAAGACTATAACCTAGTTTCTGCTGCCGTTGTTGATGAAAATGATAGGCTTATTGGCCGTATTACAATTGATGATGTAGTAGATGTTATCCGTGACGAAGCCGACAGGTCAATACTGAGCATAGCTGGCCTTGATGAAGATGATGACATGTTCGCCCCGGTCGTTCGTAGCGCAAAGCGCCGAGCAGTTTGGCTAGGTATTAACTTATTCACCGCTTTTTTGGCTGCTTGGGTAATCGGGCTATTTTCCGCTACGATTGAGCAAATTGTGGCCCTTGCCGTGCTAATGCCAATTGTTGCCAGTATGGGCGGCATAGCGGGTAGCCAAACCTTAATGCTGGTCATTCGCGGCATTGCCCTTAATCAAATTGGTAAAACCAATGCGCGCTGGCTATTATGGAAAGAGTTAGCCGTTGGCGCGTTGAATGGCATTTTATGGGCGACAGTCGTCGCCTTAATTACTGGATTGTGGTTTCAAAGTGTGCCATTAGGACTGTTGATTGCTGCGGCAATGATCATTAACTTAATCGCTGCGGCACTTGCCGGTGCAACAATACCAATCCTCCTTAAACGTATTAATATTGACCCTGCATTGGCTGGTGGCGTTGTATTGACCACTATTACTGATGTTATCGGCTTTGTTTCCTTCTTGGGGTTAGCAACTATTTTTCTTATTTAGGAAGCACTGGATTATTCATGAATGAATAATCCGTTCACGAAAAAGGAAAAATACGATTTTCCTTTTTCAACGGCTTTTCAGCCGCCGAAAATGGCTGCACAACATCTCTGTGCCACAGAAACTCTGAATAAATCAGAGTTCCTTTAAGCACCGGCTAACGTCATCTCACTAATAAGAATTGAACCCGTTCTAGTATTGCCCCGCAAATCAACATCATTACCAACAGACACTATCGATTGATACATTTGTTTTAAATTTCCAGCAATAGTTATTTCTTCAACAGGGTATTGAATTTCACCATTTTCCACCCAAAACCCTGCCACTCCTCTTGAGTAATCCCCGGTCAGAGCATTAACACCCATACCCATCATTTCTGTCACTAATAAACCAGTATTCATTTCCGACAATAAACCGGTGAAGTCTAAACGCCCTGGTTCTACAATTAAATTATGCACACCACCTGCGTTTGCCGTTGTTTTCATGGCCAATTTTTTTGCCGAATAACTACTTAATACATAACCTTGCAACACACCGTCAACAATAATGTCTCTTGCTGCAGTAGCCACTCCCTCAGCATCATAAACCGCACTTCCCAACGCTTGTTTTAAATGCGGTTGTTCGTGAATATGGATAAAGTCTGGAAATATTTTCGACCCCAAACTATCTAATAAAAACGATGATTTACGATACAAGCTACCGCCTTTAATGGCTGAAATAAAATGTCCTATTAGGCCTGCACTCACGTCAGCAGAAAATAATACTGGGCACTTACGAGTACTAATAGATCGTGCACCAAGTCGGCTAATTGTTCTTTCTGCTGCTTTATCACCAACACTTTTCGCCGATTCAAGATCAGCTGAATGGCGGGCTGATGTATACCAATAATCACGCTGCATGTTCCCTGCACGTTCGCCAATCACAGAACAACTTAAACTATGTCGGCTAGCCGGGTAGCCATGATTAAACCCTAGACTGTTGGCGAATACCCGTATGCCCTCAAATGCCTGCACACTCGCGCCTTCGGAGTTTGTTACTTCTGCGTGGTAAGTTCGCGCTGCATCCTCACACTCTATCGCCAACTGGATGGCGTCTTCAGCATTGATAACCCACGGGTGATGCAAAGATAAATCAGGAAAGCTAGTCGCTAATAATGATTCTTCAGGCAGTCCTGAAAAACTATCAACCTCGGCGTGTTTTGCAATTGAGCATGCTGCTGACACCATCTCATTTATTGAGGAAGCTTTAAGATCTGTCGAGCTGGCAGAACCTTTTTTCCGACCCAAATAAACGGTAACGCCTAAGCCTTGGTCTCTATGGTGTTCAATAGTTTCCACTTCGCCCAAACGAGCATTAACAGATAGGCCTTGGCCAATATTAAGCGCCACTTCTACTTCATCAGCCCCTTGTTTTTTTGCTTCTAACAACACATCTGAGCAAATGTTTTTTAACTTATCCAATTCAGCCGGGTCCGTATAAATAGAACTAGGCATTTGTACCTCCAACCGTCATGCTATCAATTTTTAACGTCGGCTGCCCAACACCTACCGGAACACTTTGCCCTTCTTTACCACACGTTCCAACGCCCCCATCTAATGCCAAGTCATTTCCTACCATGCTTACTTTCGTCAGTACATCCGGACCATTGCCAATCAATGTTGCACCTTTAACGGGCACCGTTACTTTACCATTTTCAATCAAATATGCCTCACTTGCGGAAAACACAAATTTTCCCGACGTAATATCAACTTGACCACCACCAAAATTTACCGCATACAAACCATTTTTTACAGACGATATGATCTCCCCCGGATCATCTTTCCCTGCCAGCATGTAAGTATTCGTCATCCGCGGCATTGGCAGATGCGCGTAAGACTCTCTGCGACCATTGCCGGTAGATGTCTGTCCCATTAAACGAGCATTCATTTTGTCTTGCATATAACCTTTTAAAACACCTTTTTCTATCAGGGTGGTGCACTGGCTTGGCACGCCCTCATCATCAATGGTCAAGGAGCCTCGCCTACCATCAAGTGTTCCATCATCAACAATAGTACAAAGAGGAGAAGCGACCTTTTCGCCAACTCGTCCACTAAACGCAGAACTTCCTTTACGATTAAAATCCCCTTCCAAACCGTGACCAATCGCCTCATGTAATAAAATACCCGGCCAGCCAGGCCCCAATACGACTGTCATCGTACCAGCTGGTGCATCAACCGCTTCTAAGTTCACCAGCGCTAAGCGCACTGCTTCACGCGCATAATCCATGGCGCGGTCATTTTCCATAAAGTATTCATAGCCATGCCGCCCACCACCGCCAGAACCACCTTGTTCGCGACGTCCATTTTGTTCAACGACAACGGACACATTCATTCTCACTAAAGGCCTCACATCACTGTTTAAGCTACCATCATCGGACGCTACTAAAATAACATCATGAACCCCGACCAAACTAACAATCACTTGCTCAACTCGCGAGTCGAGCAGCCTCGTTTGACGGTCAATTGATTGCAATAAAGCCACTTTTTTTTCATGACTCATTGTGTCTAGCGGATCAATCGCTTGATATCGCACAGGGCTTACCTGTCTTGTCGCTGGTTTAACCAGCCCTGAACGCCCACTGCGGGCAATAGCACGCACATTCTTAGCCGCATCAATAAGGCTTGGTAGTAACAGTTCCTCGCTATACGCAAACCCTGTTTTCTCTCCACTGACAGCACGCAGACCAACGCCTTGTTCAATATTATAATTACCTTCTTTTACAATGCCATCTTCCAAGATCCACGCTTCGCTGCGTGAAGATTGAAAATAAATATCAGCTTGATCGATAGTATTTGCTAATAAATTCCCCATTACTTGCTCAACATTAGTTAACGATAGTCCTACGGGGCGAAGGATTATACTTTCTGCGTGTTCAATTAAATCAACCATTCACTTTCTCTTTAAGTTACATGTAAAACGCCCATGGTCTATCGATGGGAAATTTTGTCGAATTTTATTTTGCCGTGGTCTATCTAAAGTGGCCACAGCAATATCTGGGCCTTTTGTAGATTCTGCCAACACCACGCCCCAAGGGTCTACTATCATGCTATGTCCATAAGTTTCACGGCCATTAGCATGTATGCCACCTTGATTAGGCGCGATGATAAAACAAGCATTTTCTACCGCTCTTGCCCGACACAACAAAGACCAATGATCTTTTCCTGTTGATTCGGTAAAAGCTGAAGGGGCTACTATAAACTCAGCACCCATCGATGTAAGTTTTCGATAAAGTTCGGGAAACCTTAAGTCGTAACATATCGACAAGCCCATTTTTCCATAAGGTGTTTCGATAACAACTACATTATTACCGGCAACAAACGTATCCGATTCTCGGTAGCGCTCACCCGTTTCAATTATGTCCACATCATATAAATGAAGTTTATCGTACTGCGCCACCCTGTGCCCGCTCGTATCGTACACCAAACATGACGCGAATACTTTCTTCTCATCCGCTGAACGGATTGGAATTGAGCCACCCACCAGCCAAATATTATAATCACTTGCAATATTTGTCATAAATTGCTGTATTTCGCCATCACCTAATACTTCAGATTCTTTCAGCAGATCTGCTGATCTGCTTGCCATTAAAGCGAAGTTCTCTGGCAATACAACAAGTCCAGCGCCCTGTTTGACAGCCTTTTCGACCAGCTTTTCAACGGTATTAAGGTTTTCCCGTACTTGATTGCTTGACACCAACTGGATTGCGGCAACTATCAGTTTTTTACTGTCCATCATTCTGCTGGTGCTAACGTTTCTTCATCATCCGCATTAATACCAAAAACAGGCGACAGGAAGTCACCCATGATACCAAACACATTGCCGCCAGGCTGACTCAGCTGTTTAATTTTTGGGTCATTCCAGCTACCTGTTACATGGTATTGGTAACCCGCTAGTTTGTTCACCGTTTTACCCGCCACCTTTTGAACAATATATATCGCCGCACCTAATAGTGGCCCTCCTGCAATTGCCCCAGCTAAAGGCAAACTTTCAGTGCTTTTAGGCGTTACTGTAATCAACTGATCATAATCTTCTTTACCCAAGCCAATACGTCCTGCTATATCTAAGCGTGACGAGGGACTCTCTACATAAAGGTTGTCAGTTCGTGCATCACCATTAACAATGATAAAACGACCTTTTATCTTGTCGAAACTCAACCCTTTCCTTACCAAGTCACTAAAATCTAGCTGCAAACGACGTTTTAAGGTATCAATCCCTAACAAACCAAACACCCGTCCAACGCCAGGTTCAATATTCAACAAGCGTCCTTTTTTTGACTTCACAGTAGCAAAACCATTTAGCATACTCTTAGAAAATTCATGTGGCGCATTTGGCCAGTTCAAGTCAAAATATATATCCGAAGACGCACCTTCAAGGTCCTTTAATAGCCCAGTATCTTTTAATAGCCCGCCCAAAGATTTGCTTTTTAAATGCCCTGACAAACCTGTAATCGATTTGCTTTTACCCTTTTCCCATGCACCTTTCGCAGTAAATTTATCTCGCGAAGATATTAGGTTCAGTTGTTGAATAATTAGACCATTCGTCTTCCTACGTAATTTAATCGATAACGTACCAAGGTTTTGTTTATTAATAAAAAACTGTTTAGCCGACAAGTTAAGATTAGGAAAATCCAGCGGTTCTAAGGCAAACGGTTTATCACCTTTTATTTCAGTAGAACCGGTTTCTGGAAGGTACAGTTTATCAAGCTTTAACGATACAAGCGCACCGCCAGCAATATCATCAGGAACGACATAATTGCCTGCCATAAATGATGTTTTAAGGTAACCTTTCCAAGCAGATTTTTTATGTAAGCCTTTAATAACAATATCTTCAAAAGACATACCTGCCAACACCAATTTGCCAATCTCTAGGTCAACTTGGTTAACCACCTCATTAGCACTAATTTTTTGTTCAGTTATCCCCAGCGCCTGCTGCCATTGCAGCAAATCTAATTCGTTTATTTTCCCAGAAACACGCACCCCAGATTCAGTCGGTAGAGACGCAGCTGTCCCTCCTAAATGAATATCGGCCTTTGTTAAAAGAAGTTTTTTTGACCTGCTCTGAGTAAACAAAAAAGCACCTTGCAAACGGTTGTCGTATGATAAATTGACGGGTAATGATGCTTTCCCTAGCACTGTATGCAATTTAAAAGCTATGGACTCAGTCTTGGCTTTACCGATAGGTTCTGGAAGCGTTACCGAAATACCTTTCAACTTTGTTTCCAGCACTATATTAATGTTGCTGTTGGCAGACAACTCCGTACGGGGAACTTTTACCGTTAATTTTACGGCACTAATACCCTTAATATGCTTCCACACGTCTGCTGGATACTTGTTCGACAAAGTCGCCATATCTAACTGCCCCAAACCCATAATAACGGTATTATCTTTGTCGGGGAGAATATCAATACGCACCTTCCTACCCAACACACTAGCTTTGATACCCTTGGCTTTCATGCCTGATTTTTCATAAAAAACGTCACCTTTAATATTCTCAATAGCAATATCTATATCAGGAAATAGCAAGCGGTTTTCAAATAATTTAGCATGCGCACTAACGTCCACTTCGAGGCCTTTTCGTAACGGTATTTTAATACCAATATCCACTATGGCCTTACCCGCTACACGGCTATTTTCAAGTAAGCCACGCACTGAATTATTGAGTGGTGATTGTCTAAAAAAACGATATAAACCGCCTATTTCATCGTTAATGTTTCCTGAAATAGTTAAATAATGGTCATTTTCGAGATCTTTTACTTCAACCGTCGCCTGCTCAATTGCATTGCCTGATATATTGCCCTTACTAGCAATAATTTTCATACCTTGGTTTTTGAATTCAACTTCAGCTTGTATGTCTGCAACATCTGGCCACTTATCAGCGTAATGTAACCCAACCCCTTGTGTATCAAATAGAACCTGAAACAAACCTTTTTTATCTCGATAAGGAAAACCAGTTAAGCTACCTTTTAATAAAACACCACCGCCAGTTGTTTTACCGTCTTTAAACGCATTGTCTAACCAGTGAACAACCCCCTCTCCCATAATGCCAACGGGTAAGTATTTCGCTGTATATTTTGCATCTCCCGAACCAAACTTTGTTTGGAGATCTACATAGGCGGACTGTCCATCACTTGGTATATGTATATTTATTCGTGATGCGGTGGAGATATGAGGAGAATCCAGCTGGATTTCATCGCTGATTATTCGCCAACCCATCGCTTCACGCAGCCAAGTAAAACGCCCTGTTAGCGATTCAGCTAATAATGGGTCTCTAAATAAGGACTCAAAATATACCGAACCATTATGCGTTTCAACATCAAACCAGCCTTGCTCATCACTAGCGCACCCAGTTCCTGCGAAGTTCTTAATAGCAGGGATACCACCATCTATCGAATTACTCGAATAGGCCTTTAAGTGACCACACGCGGCCCACTGAACTCGCTCACCTTCAGTCACAACCGATAAGTAACTATCTTTCAAATCACCTTCTAAATTAAGTTTCTTTAGTATCAAACGATGTTTTTCTGCTAACAACCCTGAGTGTTGTAAAACATTTGAGAAAGCGTCTAAGTTAAGTACATTTGTCGTCAAGTTGAATAACTTATTTTCATCGTCAGTTTGTTCATACTGCAAACTAAACTGACTTTCTTGTTGTACAAAACCATTCGTTGAAAAAGTAAACTCATTTGCTACTATGCGCCAACCTTGTAAGCGCTTTTTCCAATCAAATTTACTACTTATTTTTTTAATATTAAGTTCTTTGTTGCCGTGTACAAGAAGAGCCTCACTCACCTGGATATTACCTTGCACATGAGTTAGTTGTGCTTTTTCCCAAGTACTCCATAGCTCAATATCACCAGCACCTTGTTGCATATCAAACTCATCGATATCCAAGCGTGACAATACTTTTGATAAATTAATTTGTTCCGTTTTAAGATAACCATCGGCATGCCAATTATTTGTAGAGAGAACATCACCTGTTATATCTAGGGTTAGAATAAAGTCGCCGCCTATGTTTCTCGGCAATGATGCGGCGATTCTTAACGTATGTTGTTGGTTAACGTTTTGGAAAATAATATTAGCATTTTCTAGGCTGACATCTTCTTCCTCCCGCATCTCATCTTGCCAAACAATCTCACTTTCGATAACCTCAAAAGAACCGTTCTCTAACAACCAAGAAAAATCACCAGACGAACTGTCTTCATTATTGTCGTTGGAGAACCCAACTATTGATACATGCCCATCTGCAAACCTTTTAATAGCAATATAGGTATCAATAATAGTTATTTTACTGGGTGTAACCACACCTTTTAATACACCCCATGGATTCAGTGATAAGCGAATTTCACCGATTCGTAAGGTGTTTGTTTGCTGCTTTAATCCATCTAACGTTACATTTTTAAGGCTTAACTGTGGGGTAAAACCATCAATTCTTGCAGCCATTTTACCGATACTAACCTGACCACCAATCTGATTGCTTAAATAACTCTCAAGGTCGTTTTTATAAGCCGGCACTTGAGTAATAAAAAATCGAGCCACGGCTAACAATATCGCAAGCACCACAACACTAACGGTAAACACCCATAATAAAGAATGACCAAATAAACGAACTTTACTCATTTACGAAAACCTAATCACTTACACCAACACCACATCATATTGCTCCTGAGTAAATTGGTCTTCAGACCTCAATCGAATGGGTATGCCGACAAACGATTCCAAATCTGCCAAGGTATTTGATTCCTCATCTAACAACATCTCGACCACACCGTTTGACGCTAAAACAAGTAGCTCCTTAGCCTCATATTGGCGAGCATCCCGCATAATTTCACGAAATATTTCATAACACGTTGTTTCGGGAGTGCGTAATGTTCCTCTGCCCGAACACGTCTCACAAGGTTCGCACATTAGCCTTTCGAGACTTTCACGATTACGTTTACGCGTCATTTCAACCAAACCTAATTCTGACACACTACTGATGCTATATTTTACATGATCTTTATTCATCGCTTTTTCAAGCGCCTGTAACACAGACTCTTTATGTGCCTCGTCTTGCATGTCAATAAAGTCAATAATGATAATGCCACCAAGGTTTCTCAGACGTAATTGTCGTGCTGTTGCCTGCGCCGCTTCCATATTTGTTTTGAAAATCGTTTGCTGTTGACTGCCTCGGCCTACAAAACTTCCTGTATTAACGTCTACAGTAGTCATTGCCTCTGTTTGATCAAAGACAAGGTGCCCGCCTGATTTAAGTTGTACTTTTCTATCCAATGCCTTTTGAATTTCATCTTCTATACCATAAATATCGAATAAAGGGCGGCTACCGGTGTATAACTCAATTAACGGCTTAACATCTGGCATGAATGTCTCCGCGAACTGAATCATGTTGTTAAAATTTTCTTTTGAATCAATTTTAATTTTTGCTACCGACGACTGATACCAGTCTCGTAATACTCGGAGTGTTAAAGGTAAGTCTTCATGCACCAGACCGAGTTCAGCTTGTTTAATCTGCACATCGATAACATCCCATAATTTATTCAAAAATAACATATCTGCTCGAATATCATCAGCATTAACCCCATCGGCTGCTGTTCTGGCGATATAGCCCCCTTTATAGCCTTGATCCTTGAAAACTTGCATGACCTCTAGCAAACGTTCTCTTTCTAGTTCATCGTCTAACTGAATCGAGAGCGCTAATTTATCGGAATGTGGTAAAAACACCTGATATCTAGATGGAATGGCAACATTCATAGTCAAGCGTGCACCTTTAGTCCCAAGTGGTGCTTTTAAAACCTGCACGATGATATGCTGTCCCTCACGAAGAAATCGCTCAATGCCTAATTCTTCTGTTGGCGCCTCACCGCCCACAAGAACGTCAGAAGCATGCAAAAATGCTGCACGCTCAAGACCTATTTCCACAAAAGCAGCCTGCATACCAGGCATAACACGACATACTTTCCCTTTATAAATACTACTCACCATGTCGCGTTTACGTTGCCTTTCAAGATTCAGCTCTTGCAATATACCGTTCTCGACAACAGCAACCCGAGTTTCGGCTGGTGTTACATTTATCAGAATTTCATCACTCATTTTATTTCCAAACTATTCGTTATTTAGTTATGATAAAGTCGAATTGACTTGAGTGCTATTCTCGAGCCAATGAGACTTATACCCTCTGGGTATAAACCATTACAAAGCCATCAAGGTCAACATGAAAACACTAATCACTGCTGCAATTTTACTCTTATTACAAGGATGTTTTTACCAATCTGTGGATGAAACAGATATAAAGCTCGCGAATGAAAAATGTAAAGATAACCAGGGCGTTAGAAAAATCACAATCTACGCAGGGGTCAGCACTGTTGTAGAGTGCAGTGACGGAATTAGGCAAAGTTTTTCTCCGATCGCAAAAGATTTGGATATAAGAAATGCAAGTAATAACTTAGCTAATAAAAAATAGCACTACGGTACTGAAAATCCTTGTTGTTTGAGCAGCAAATAGGTCTCATAAAGGGGCAAGCCCATAACGCCCGAAAAACTGCCCTCTAAATGTTTTATAAAAATCGCTGCATGACCTTGGATCGCATATGACCCTGCTTTATCCATCGCTTCACCAGTTGCTAAATACCACTCCAGCTGAGCGTTACTAATCCTTGAAAATGTCACTAAGTTTTCATTCACAATACAACATTCCCGTTCGCCAACTAAGGCAACAGAGGTAAGCACTGTATGCGTCTGAGCAGATAAGCGTTGCAACATATCAAGCGCGTGTTGTTTATCTTCAGGTTTACCCAGTATTTCGTCATCGATAATAACAGCAGTATCAGAACCTAACACTAATACATCTTGCTGTTGATATAACAATTTTGCTGTCCTCGCTTTTTCGACTGCGAGTCGCTCTACATAGTCTTTAGGCGACTCAGCCACTTGTGGTGACTCATCAATGTCGACCGCTCTAACATCGAAATCTACCCCTATTTGTCGTAGTAACTCTGCCCTTCTAGGAGATGCCGATGCCAATATTAACTTCATAATAACAATATCATTCCCGATGATACGGGTGGTTATTCATTAAGCTCCAGCCTCGATACAGTTGCTCCGCCAAAATAACTCTTACCAAGGGGTGCGGGAACGTTAAGGCTGACAGGCTCCACTTTTCATTAGCCCGCTTTAAACAATCTGCTGATAGCCCATCGGGCCCACCAATTAAAATACTAATATTATGCTGAACACCCTGCCAACTTTCTAATTTTTTCGCAAGTTCAGCTGTGGACCATTGCTTTCCCGTTACCTCTAACGCGATAACAAAATCCGCCGACTTGATGTTACTCAGTAGACGCTGCCCTTCTGCTGCAATGATTTTTTGAACATCGGCCTGTTTAGTTCTTTTTGCCGAAGCAAGCTCAACCATTTCGACAGAACACTCTCTAGGCATACGCTTGCGGTATTCTTCAAACCCGATAGCTACCCAACTGGGCATTTTCTGCCCTATCGCTAATATCTTGAATTTCATCCTTACACCATAATCTAACACACACAAAAACGGCTCAATTGAGCCGTTTTTTTGTGTGTACAAACGTAATTTTTATCTGACGTTTAAAGGCGTCAAGGTGATTTCAACACGCCTGTTCTGTGCACGCCCTTGTTCTGTTGAGTTGCTTGCAACGGGGTGTTGTTCACCGTAACCCATCACACTAAAGCGCTGAGAGGCTACGCTTTGTGAACGCAAATAATTTGCAACACTTTGCGCACGTTGCTCAGATAACCCTTGGTTATATGCCGCATCGCCTACACTATCGGTGTGCCCAACCACTGTCACTGTCGTATCTGTGTATTCATTTAAAATAATAGCAACAGAGTCTAATACTTGGTAAAAACCAGCATTAATATCTGAACTTGCGGTACGAAATGTTACATTACCAGGCATATTCAGGATTAGGTCATTACCTACTCGACTAATACTAACGCCTGTACCACGTAAGCGTTGGCGTAACTTCGCTTCCTGCACATCCATATAGTAGCCAATACCACCACCTGTCGCGGCGCCTAATAGCGCCCCTTTTAAGGCGGTTTTCCTATCACCCCTCATTGCCCCAATAATTGCACCGGCGACGGCACCCATACCTGCACCTTTGGCGGCATTACTGGTTTGTTGTTGTTCTGTGTAAGGGTTTATAGTGGTACAGCCCACCATAACAACCATAAGTCCTGCGATAAACACTGTTGTTATATTTTTAATTTTAATCATTCCAAATTCCTCAAATTATTAATCGATCGTGGAACAGATTCTAGCGGATTTATATGAATAATATATGAACCCGTTCAAAATCTGACTAAATAACACTCGTTTGGCTTTCGTCAACAGACCATAACTTTTCTAACTGGTAAAACTCTCTGGTTTCAGCACGTAACACGTGTAACACCAGATCGCCCAAATCTACTAACACCCAATCACCAATACTTGCACCCTCTACACCAAGCGGCTGAATACCTTTCGCCTTCGAGGCTATCACTACAGTCTCTGCTAAAGACTTAACGTGCCGCCTTGAAGACCCCGTAACAATAATCATTGTGTCGGTAAACGAACACTTATCACGTACGTCCAACACCTCGATTTGTTTACCTTTCATGTCGTCTAATGCATCCATAACGATGCTAATTAATTGTTTACTCATCTTAAAAACATACCTATTTTGTTAGTTGACCTGCGGATACAGGTTTTTACTTTTAATTAACGACCAAACATCTGGCGAAAGCATATCGCTTACAGACTGATTCTGCTGTAGCAATGCTCGAACCTCTGTGGCCGAGATCGCTAAAGGCGTGACGTTTTGCCGATATATTTTACCATGTGTCACTTTTTTTAGCTGTTTCTTATCAAATGTCTGACGAGCCAACACTAAATCCTTAACCGCATCATTTAATTTATTATCAAAGCCTGCACGATCGGTGACAACTATGTGCGCCAAATCCAGCAACTGTTCCCAGTTATACCACTTAGTAATACCATTAAAAGCTTCTATGCCCATAATTAATGCCAAACTGAACAACGGTTTTTGTTGCCGAAGATCGGCTAAAGTATCCACCATATAGCTCGGCCCAGATCGCAACAATTCACTGTTATCCGCTATCAAGTTAGCCTCTTTCGTAAGTGCTAACTTAAGTAATGCAAAACGTTTCTCAGCAGATAATTTAGGCTGAACTCGGTGTGGCGGCCGTGCGGATAGCACCAACCTTACTTCATCCATTGCTAATGCTTTTTGAACCTCTCTAGCTGCATTAACATGACCTAAGTGAATAGGGTCAAATGTTCCGCCATAAATGCCAACTAGGCCCACCATTGTTATTGACGGATATGCCCGTCACCCAGCACGATGTACTTTTGTGTTGTTAAGCCCTCAAGCCCAACGGGGCCACGAGCGTGTAATTTATTTGTACTAATACCAATTTCACCACCCAAACCATATTCAAAACCATCGGCAAACCGTGTTGATGCATTAACCATAACTGAGCTAGAATCCACTTCACGCAAAAACCGCATTGCTTGAGAATAGTCGCTGGTCACAATTGATTCTGTATGGCCCGAGCTGTGCTGATGGATATGATCCATCGCCCCTTCAATACCATTCACTATACGAATAGATAATATAGGTGCTAGGTATTCTTCATCCCAGTCATCGTCTGTTGCTGCCAAGCAGCCCGATAAAATTTCGCAGGTCTTCTCACAACCACGTAGCTCAACATTTTCTGCTTGATACATCTCTGCAAGCTCTGGCAAAACAGCTGCTGCAATACTCTCCGATACTAACAATGTTTCCATTGTATTACAGGTTCCATAACGTTGTGTTTTGGCGTTAAATGCAATTGATTTAGCCATCTGTAAATCTGCTGCATCATCTATATAGACATGACACACACCGTGTAAATGTTTGATAACGGGCACTCTGGCTTCTTTGCTAATGCGTTCAATTAAACCTTTACCACCACGCGGTATAATAACGTCCACCGTATCTTCCATGCGAATAAGCTCACCCACCGCATTTCGATCCGTTGTTTCTATCACCTGTACCACATCAACCGATAACTCGGCTGCCAGTAAACCATCCCTAATACAATTACCAATCGCCTGATTAGAATGTTTTGCTTCAGAACCACCACGCAAAATACACGCATTACCTGATTTCAGACACAATGCAGCAGCATCCGCCGTTACATTAGGGCGTGATTCATAAATGATGCCTATAACACCCAATGGCACGCGCATACGACCTACTTTAATACCTGAAGGGCGCGCATTTAGGTGTTCAATAGCACCTACAGGGTCAGGTAATGCAATTATTTGCCGAAGGCCCTCAGCCATTGCGGCTACCCTTTCTTTATTAAGTTCAAGCCGATCCAACAGCGCCGCATCCAAACCCTTTTCCTGGCCTGCTTGCATATCTAATGCATTCGCTTGCAATATCTTTTCTTCTTGTAATTCAAGCTGCTCCGCAATTACCGCCAAGGCTTTATTCTTTTGGCCAGAGTCTGCCTTAGCAATAATCCGTGCAGCAATTTTTGCTCGCTTGCCAATCTGTTGCATATATTTTGATAAATCATTCATAGCTATAACCTTTCAATAACCCTTATGTTAATTATTACCTTATGAAACAAATAATGTCGGTTGGCAAACCTTTAAACAAATACGCTCAATAAGCTCCCATTCACTGCCTTTATTCGCTCCCTTAATGACTTTCTCAGCTTGTAGACAGTCTTGCAGTAGCGACTGCCAATTATTTAGTTTCCCACGATTCAACGCTGTTATGTAATGCCTTTTTCTAACCTCCCATACTCGGTGTTTTTGAAACACCTTATCAACTCGACCCAATATGTTTTGTTCGAAACTCAACGCTGCCAATAACCTTAGTTCTCGCGTAATTGCCCACAACACCACCGGAGCCGCCAACTTTTCTGCCATTAACCCATTCAGTACACGGGAAACACGTCGCATATTTCCAGATAACATACCATCCGTTAGTTTAAACACATCAAACCGCGCATTGTCTTCAACCGCAGTAGAAATATCACCCACCGAGATAGGCGCTGAACCAAATAGCGCATACAACTTCTCTAACTCTTGTATGGCCGCCAATAGATTACCTTCAATTCGTTGCAGTAGCACCTCAAAGCCATCGTTACTTATTTGCAGGCCTTTCTTATCCGCCCGGCGCCTTAGCCATTGATCCAGCTTTTGTTTATCTAGAGGCCACACTTCAATCACCCCGCCTGATTCAGATACGGCCTTATACCATTTGGTGTTTTTTGTGCTGCCGTCTAACTTTGCGGTAATAATAATGATTATATTATCGACGGCTAACTCACTCATTACACGTTCAATGACAGTCGAGCCCTGTTTGCCAGGTTTTCCCATCGGCATATTGAGTTCAATTAAGTTTTTTTCTGCAAACAGCGACTGCGTGAGACATAAAGCTGGCAGCTGTTGCCAGTCGAAATGTCCCTCTACATGCAAAACCTCGCGGTTTAAAAAACCTTCGGTTCTGGCCTTTCTACGGATTAAATCAACCGCTTCACCTTGCTGTAACGGTTCGTCGCCAGATACCAAATACACCGGCAATAAGCGCTTTTCTATTGAACTGTTTAGCTGAGGAAGCTCAATTTTCATCTGGACTACGTTACTTATTGACCGTTTAACGCCTGCAATCGTCTAAGGATTTGCTGTGCAGCATCACGTTTTAAGTCTCGAGTTATAACCGCAGACTCATTACTGCGACCTATAACATCATTTTCATCATTAATATAATCTCTAACCAACAACAACGTTTCATTATTCAAAATAATGTCACCCTTTGGCGTTGTTAAGCTATATACCACTGAATACTGCAACTCTGCTTCACGGATTTTGCCGTTTGAATCAACACTTAACGTTCTATTTTTTGTTTCTTCACGGCTAATGGTTAAAATCGCATCCGCATCTGCTTTATCAGTAACTACTTGGGCTGAATACGCTAGGCTTTCTTTTAAGTCCAACACTAGCTCACTACTTTGCGATCCTTCAATAAATATTTTTTGTAAATTTTCTGGTAGATCTATCGCGCCTCTAAGCTTGAACCCACATGAAAATAAACTAACTATCAAAACCGACAGCAACGTTAATCGCAGCAATTGATAAAGTATTGATTGGTGTTGATTTTTTATCATTCAAATACCATTGTTAAATAACAATATTAACCAGTTTTTTTGGCACGACAATTACTTTTCGAATTGCTTTCCCACCAATAAATTTCTGCACATTGTCCTCCGATAGTGCTATTTTTTCTATACTTTCTTTATCAGCATCTACCGCAACAGTAATTTTGCTTCTTAACTTGCCATTTACTTGTACGACCATTTGCACCTCATCCAACACCAATGCAGTCGCATCAAAAGCGGGCCAGCTAGCATCAATCAAACTATCTTGATGGCCCAGCGCTTTCCACAACTCATCACAAACA
>NVSW01000049.1 GCA_002401365.1 Piscirickettsiaceae bacterium
TTGCATCAATGCACCATTTTTTTTGAATATCCAATGGAATGTCAGATAGCTTTTTTATCGTCCTAAGGGACATACGCATATTTTTTGCGTAAGCGATAATAAACCCAGCTTGGGTGGCAACACTGGTTAAATGCACGTGTCGTTCAGATTTACCGGCGCTGGTGCCTGCTGGTGCAAACACAACAATTAGGGGGTGTGCAACGTTCGAATTGTAGTTTGCGGGTGTTCTTAGGTTGTAACTAGCACCTGTGGTAGTTTCTATGTCGTTTGTTAATCCAGTGGCGCCTGTTTTTTTAACAGCTTCACAACTATTAATAACGGATGTTGGGTAGTTAAACGTGGCGGGCTGTAATAAAGAAGGGTCAACTGGTTTTCCGCATGCGGTTAAAAAAATAATGCTTATGATAGCTATGCTAATACGCATAGAATTCCTCCTGCCGTTGTTTCCAAATATAGAGTCATTGCAGGAGGAATAGTTGCATGCTGGGCTTTTTATTTTACCACTTGGTCAAGTTCGCCGGAATCGTAACGTAAGACCATATCTTCTAAGTTAATAGGCTTAATCTTTCCAGCTTGACCTGATGTGCCAAATGAATTCATTCTTGCTTCACAAATGCCTTGCATGGCATCCGTTGAAACTTTAAGAAATTTGCGCGGGTCAAAGTTTTTAGGGTTTTCTATTAAATGTCGGCGAATAGAGCCGGTGCTCGCTAGGCGCAAATCGGTATCAATATTTACTTTGCGAACACCAAACTTGATGCCTTGTTGAATTTCTTCTACAGGCACACCGTATGTTTGTCCTAAATCACCGCCATGGTTATTAACAATTTTTAGCCAGTCTTGGGGAACGGATGACGAGCCGTGCATGACGAGGTGAGTATTAGGAAGACGAGTATGAATGTCTTTTATGCGTTGAATGGCAAGCGTGTCGCCAGTTGGTGGCTTGGTGAATTTATAGGCACCATGACTAGTGCCAATGGCTATAGCAAGTGCATCAACGCCCGTTTTTTTCACAAAGTCGGCCGCTTCTTCTGGGTCAGTTAGCATTTGTTCATGAGTAAGGATTCCAACGGCACCAACACCGTCTTCTTCCTCTGCTTCACCTGTTTCAAGTGAACCAAGGCAGCCTAATTCACCTTCAACTGATACGCCGCAAGCGTGAGATATTTCTACGGTTTTTTTAGTGACGGCTATGTTGTATTCATAGCTACTGGGTGTTTTTCCGTCTTCTTCTAAAGAGCCATCCATCATAACCGAGGTAAAACCTAATTGAATAGAGCGTTGGCAAATCGCGGGACTAGTGCCGTGATCTTGGTGAAATACTACCGGAATGTGTGGATATTGCTCTACGGCTGCAAGTATTAGATGCTTTAAAAATGAAGAGCCAGCGTATTTTCTAGCGCCCGCAGAACCTTGGATAATAACCGGACTATTTGTTACGTCAGCCGCTTGCATAACAGCATGAACTTGTTCCATATTGTTGGCATTAAATGCTGGAACGCCATAGCTATTTTCTGCAGCGTGATCGAGTAATTGGCGTAGAGAAATTAAAGCCATTTTTTATCTCCTTATAATTATGTGGTGTGCAACAAACGATAGTTGCTTGCTAAGTAGTGTAGTTTAACGTTTATAGTTGTTTGGTTCTATTCAAATTAAGTTGTAGGTATAAAAAAAGCCACTACCGTATTGGTAGTGGCTTTAAGAACTAGCGTTTAACTAAAAGTGTTTAGCTTTTTGGCGCGAAAGATGAAGCGCTTTCTTTAACGATGTTTAGTACTTGTTCGTTATAGGCTTTAGTGTCTTCGAATAGTGATTTGCTATCAGCAACAATTTTTTCGTAACCCGTTTGTGCTAATTCAACTTGTCCTTTAGCAAATGCGTTTAGAGCATCAGCATCTTTAATGCCAGAAGCAGCTTTAATGCGTTCTTCGGTTAGCGCAATGTAGTTTTTTGCAGCGTCTTGTTGAGCAGCAGCAATTTTTTCAAATTGTATTTTGTTTAATTCAATTAGTTTTTTAATAGGGCCTGCAAATGCATTGAAATCGTTCATGATGTAATCTCCAATAGTTTTATGATGTGACTGAGAGTATTATAAAGCAATATATATTGCAATGCAACATAATGTTTCTCGCCTATTACTAGCTGGTCCACTTCCTAGCAGCTACTCTTTTTCAGCAGATGTTTCTTTTTTTATTTCTTCTTTAAGCTTAGCGGTACTTTCTTGAAATAATTGAATAACGTCTGCGTTGTAACCCGTCATCGATTCAAACATGGATCGGCTATTTGAAACCATTTTTTCATAACTACTTTGTGCCAAAGCCATTTGATCGGTTATAAACCGGGCCAATGCTGCAGGGTCTTCAATTTCCGATGCTACTTCCATGCGTTTTTGTACCAGTTTTCGGTAGTCTTCAGCAGCTTTTTTTTGTGCGGCCATCAGCGTATCAAAATGTTGCGTGTTTAGTTCAACCAGTTGGGAAATAGGTTGAGTAAAGCCTTTAATATTTTTTACCATCAGTATCTCCTTGATATTTAGTGTTAACTAGCAAACACGTTGCGGATGCTTTGTTGAATATCCATAGCCGCTTGTAGTGGATCATCTGCATCACGAATTGGGCGCCCAACAACAATATGGTCAGCGCCATTGTAAAACGCTTGTTCAACGCTGACTACCCGTTTTTGATCGTCTTCAGGGCGATTGTCAACAGGGCGGATGCCTGGTGACACGACTAGAAAGTTTTGCCCCAGTGAATCGCGCAAGCCAGATGCTTCTAAGCCAGAAGAAATAACGCCATCACAGCCAAGCTCAATCGCACGTTTAGCGCGTGAGGTAACAAGCTGTTCAACATCGCATTGGAAGCCCAAATCATCTAAGTCTCCACGGTCAAGGCTTGTTAGTACGGTTACGGCAAGAACTTTCAGCGAACCTTTTTGTTCTGCAGCGGCTTTCATAATGGCGTTGTTGCCATGAACAGTGACAAAATCTACTTGTTTGTCACTGAGTTGCTTAACAGCTCGGCCAACGGTAGCCGGTACATCAAAAAATTTAAGGTCAACAAAAATTCGTTTATGTTGCTCGTTTAACCAGTCTATAAGGTCAAAGTAATTGCCAGACATAAATAGCTCAAGGCCAATTTTATAGAACACCACGCTATCACCTAGTTTCGTAACCAATGCTTTAGCGCTCGAAATGTTGGGTACATCTAGGGCGACAATTAGACGTTCATTGACGGGGATGGCTTTATTTGAAATCCAAGACATTAATATACTCCAGCGAATAAGTTATGTTCATTATAACGAGGCATACTTGTTAATGCATGGGAGTAATGAATGATATCAGCAATATTTGTTATGTCTACTAAACTTAAAAGACAGGGAACATATGTTGCGAAGAGTTATTTGGCATATCAATTGTTGATACTTTAAGTGCCTTTAGCAGCCATTACACAAGGGTGGAATGAATTTTAAATGATAAGACGGGCATCTAAAAAAGGCTTTGAGGCACAACTAACGCTCTACTTTTTAGTGGGTATTTTATTGCTGGCGATCGTTTCTTCAGCGGTAATATCTTTTATCACTTACGAGCGTGAGCGTGACGCCTACATAAAGCATGGCGAACAGGTGGCAGATACGTTAATTGAACAGAGTAAAATCAACTATTCAGGAACGGTAGAAGAATTATTAAGTTACACAGTAAAGTCGGTTTTGCAACTTTACGGTGTTGAAAAGGTAGTAGCATTCGATCCAAACTATCGCCAGTTTTTTTCAATTAAAAACGCCAAAGATTTGCCAGTCATTAATGGCTGGCAAGGGCGAATAGGGCTCAAATCTGAGTATGTTAGAGAAACTGATGAAGGCTTTTATTATATTGTGCCGATTGTCAGTGATGATGCAAAAACCGTGATGGCGTATGTCATGGTGATACTCGACAAATCGACGTTGTTCAATTATGTGTGGAAAATATTTTTCACTAACCTAGGTGTCGTTATTGTACTGGCATTAGTCTTATGGCTATCACTAGGGGTCGTTATTCGAAGGCTTACGGGGCCGTTAGAGCGGTTTTCGGCAACCATGAACCGGGCTGCATCAGGGGTGGAAGATATACGAACGAACTACGATAATTTTACTGAATTGTCACAAATGTCAGAAGCCTTTAACCAGATGATGGTGGTTATCGAAGAACGTAAAGAACACCTTGAAATATCTCGTGATAAAGCGCTGCAAGTGGCAAAAATTAAATCGGATTTTGCGGCTAATGTCAGCCATGAAATACGCACGCCACTAAACGGTATTTTGGGCATGGTCAATTTACTTAAAGAAATGGGCTTGCCTAAACATCAACATGAATACCTAGAGGTGGCCAGTAAGTCTGGCGATGCTTTACTACAAATGATCAATGATGTGTTGGACTTCAGTAAAGTTGAGTCAGGTCAGTATGAATTGGACATGAGCAAAATCGACCTCAATCCATTTTTAGAACAAATAGCACTGTTATATGCTGAAAGGGTTCAGGTCAAAGGCCTCGAGCTGTGTTTGGATTTGCCTGTGGGCGCAACAAACCTGGTAAAAGGCGATGCAACTAGGATTCGCCAGATTATTGGTAATTTATTAAATAATGCGATTAAGTTCACCCAAACAGGTCACATAACCATCTCTACTAAGCTGCTGTCGTCTGTTGCCAATAATGCTATGGTTGAAATTAGTGTAACAGACACAGGCATAGGTATTCCTGAGCAAGCAATTAACAGAATTTTTCAACCATTTGGCCAAGTAAGCGCAGAAATTTCTAATGATTACGGTGGTACGGGGCTAGGCCTTACTATTGTTGACCAGATGGTAGAGTTAATGGGCGGAACAATTTCTGTTACCAGTGTAGTGGGCGAAGGGTCTTGTTTTAAAATTGTGTTGCCAATGACACTTGTTGACAAGCCGGTAGATGAGCCTAGTGAAAATGATGGCTTACTTGATGGTAAAAGAGTTCTTTTAATAGAGCCTTTCATGGAAACTGCCAAGTATTTGCAAGAGATTTTTCAACATTGGAATATTGAGTGCGTCGTTGTTGGTGGTTATACAGAAGCGATAGCAATGCTTAATTTGGATATCCCAAACAACAATGCACCTGATATTTGCTTATTTAATGCTGATTACGCCGAAGGTGAGTTGGGCGAGTTTTTAGCGGTGTGCGAAAATCATCAAGGATCTTCACCACTTCATGTAGTGCCAATGTTACGTTTTGGCAGTAAGTTTTCCCCGCCACTTGGGGTGAAAGTTGACTTCGATGCAACCATCGACAGGCCAATTCGTTTTGATAAGTTGAAACACACGCTGATTGATTTATTGTTAGATAAAAAGCAAATCGTGCAGGCAGTGCAAGAAGAGGTTGAAACGACCCCTGCTATAAAGCGTTTACAAAACTTAACTGTTTTGGTTGTAGATGATAATGCCACTAACTTGATGGTGGCTGCGGCCATGTTAAAAGAGTTGGGTGTAATAGCCGACTGCGTTAAAGATGGTCAGCAAGCACTTGACTCTTTTGTTAAGGAGCAACAGGATTTAATTCTGATGGATTGTAATATGCCTGTTATGAATGGCTATGAAGCGACAGAAGCCATCAGAGCGCTGGGCGATACGGTTAAACAACCGGTGATTATTGCGTTAACGGCCAAAGATAAAGAAAGTGAGCTTGAGCAGTGTATTACCGTCGGCATGGATGGTTATTTATTAAAGCCATTTCAGCTGGCTGGGTTACTCGAAAAATTACAAGATAATTTAAGTGCTGATAAGTTTTCGCAGCAACTTGACGCTACGAATCATAAAGTGGCGGCCAATAGCAACGAAGATAACGGCGCAATTGCAGAATCGATCTTTAGCACATTGGTGGTATGTACGGGTGATGGTATTCAGAATATTGTAAAGTCATACCTCGTAGATACACCAATATATATGGTGACATTGATTGCAGCAATGGAAGCAGGAGATGTGGCTAGTTGTTTAGATTTGGCCCATAAACTTAAAGGTAGTTCACGTAACTTGGGTGCTGTTGGCATTGTTTCTATCTGTAGAGAGATAGAGGCTGAGTGGTCAAAGGATGTTGTAGAAAGAGCAGCCGTTAGTTCGTTTTCAGAGCGATTGCAAATAGAATTTCCTAGGGTTGAGTCTTACTTGAACAGTCAAATGGACAAAATGCTACCAGAACAAAACAACGAGATAAAGCGCAGTAAAGAAGTGATTTTAGTGGTCGATGATGATCAAAGTACCAGGATGACCGTGTGCAGTGTTCTTGAGCGTGAGGGTTATCAAGTTGAACATGGCGTAAATGGGCGTGAAGCAATAAAACTGTTTGAAATGCTAAGACCAAATGTTGTGATTATGGATGCGATGATGCCAATCATTGATGGCTTTGAGGCCTGCAAACAAATTAAGAAAACAGAAGCCGGTAAAGACGTTCCAATTCTCATCACGACGGCGTTGGAAAGCGAAAAATCTGTAGAGCTGGCTTATCAAAGTGGCGCGGCAGACTTTATTCCTAAGCCAATTAATCTGTCGGTGTTAAGACAACGTGTTAGGCGCTTACTAGAAAAGCAAAATGCAGATAATCATGTGCAAAAACTAGCCTATAAAGATGGTTTAACCGGGTTGCCAAATAGAACTGCCTTTGTTGAACGATTCCAGCAGGAACTAGAGCATTCACAACGTAATAATGCCAATTTAGCTGTTTTCTTTATTGATATTGATCGGTTTAAAAACATTAATGATAGCCTAGGACATGAGGCAGGCGATATCTTGCTAAAAGCAATGGCGGGTAGGTTGTCGAGTTGTATTCGTAGCGGTGATGTTATCGCCCGTCTTGGTGGTGATGAGTTCGTGGTATTGCTGAGTAATGTTGAAGATAGCAGTACCGCAGAAAAGATAGCTGAATCAATGTTATTGGCACTTAAGGAGCCGTTTAATATTACCAACAATGAGATTGTTGTGGGTATCAGTATTGGTATTTCCATGTGCCCATATGACGGTGTGTCTAAAGATGATTTGTTGAAACACGCCGATACAGCAATGTATAAAGCTAAAGCCTCAGGCCGAAATACCTATCGTTTTTATACCCAAGAGATGAGTGAGGTTCTTGAGGAAAGAATGCTGATCGAATCAGACCTTAGGAAAGTAATTGGTAGCGATGAATTATCGCTGTATTTTCAACCCAAGCAAGACACTATAACAGGGCAGGTTATTGGTTCTGAGGCATTAATACGCTGGCAACACACCATTCGTGGCTTGATATCGCCCGCAGAATTTGTACCCATCGCAGAGGAGATGGGCATTATTAAAGAAATTGGCTTGTGGGTGTTAGAAACTGCTTGTAAAACAATCAAGCAATGGCAAGACGATTTTGCCTATCAAGGTACCGTTGCTGTTAATGTCTCTGCAGTGCAAATGGCCGACGAGGATTTTGTTGCAGATGTTCAACGTTGCTTGGATAAGTTTCAGTTAGAGCCTTGCTATTTAGAGCTAGAGGTAACAGAAACAGTGGTGTTAGAAAATATAGAGGCGATGCTCGAAAAATTACATCAAATCAAACGAATGGGTGTGAGTTTGTCTATAGATGACTTTGGTACGGGGTATTCATCGTTTAGCTATATTAAGCAATTACCGGCAGAAACTCTGAAGCTTGATATGGAATTTATTAAAGATATTCCTGAAAATAAAGCAGATATGGCGGTTGTAGATGGGATGATTGTATTGGCACACAACTTAGGAATGAAAGTGGTTGCAGAAGGGGTTGAAACACAACAACAATACGATTTCTTAGCAGAACATAAATGCGACCTTGTTCAGGGCTATCTTATCGACAAACCATTGCCGGAAGATATTTTTGTACAAAAATACGTAATGCCTAGTGATGAGCAGTCAGTTCGTGCGGTAAATTTAGTTGCCAAATAGATAACGTTTGTTTCCGTAACACCCTCTTTTTATGACAACACCACTGTAGGTCGGTTATCCTAGCAACCTTATTGTTGTTAAGAGTTTCTAGTGCACGTTATATATTTACATGGTTTTTGCAGTTCCGTTCAATCGTTTAAGGCTCAGTTGGTTAAGCAAGCGATAGAAGCCCAACTTGAACATTCAATTTTTTTGATCGACTTGCCACACTTGCCAGCACAAGCTATATCCTTAATTGAAGCTCATATTGACACCCTTGGGGATGCTGAATGGGGCGTTATTGGTAGCTCTTTAGGCGGTTATTATGCGACGTATTTGGCGCAAAAGTACCAAATAAAAGCAGTGCTCATTAATCCAGCGGTAAGGGCGTATGTGTTATTAGAGCAATTACTCGGGAAAAATAAAAATTATCATTCAGGTGAGGTTTTTGAGCTAACGGCGACTCATCTGTTGCAGCTAAAGCAGCTATATGTGCCGGTGATATCAACACCACAAAACCTGCTGCTACTGACTCAAACCGGTGATGAGGTGTTGGACTACCGCGAGGGCATTGAGTATTACAAACGAGCAAAGCAAGTGATTATAGAAGGCGGGAACCACGGTTTTGACGACTACGCAGATTATTTACAACAAACATTTACTCACCTATTAGGTTAAAAGATGACAGAAGGGCATATAAAAAAAATGCAGGCGGTTCTTGCTGACCCCGTGCAATATTCACTACCAATTGGTGATGAGCTGATCGGCTTAAATCAGTTTCTTGGTAAGACTATTAAGTTATCTCACACAGGAGAGATTCACTGTTCCAACTGTGGCAAAAGAACGAAAAAGAGCTACAGCCAGGGTTTTTGCTATGTATGTATGACCAAGCTCGCTCAATGTGACCTTTGCATTATGAAACCAGAAACGTGTCACTATCATTTGGGCACCTGCCGTGAGCCTTCGTGGGGCGAGCAGTTTTGTTTTCAAGATCATATTGTTTATTTGGCTAATTCATCAGGCATAAAAGTGGGTATAACGCGGCACACGCAAGTGCCGACCCGTTGGATTGACCAAGGTGCAACGCAGGCGTTGCCAATTTTTAAGGTAAAAACGCGGTTGCAATCTGGCATGGTAGAAATGGCGCTTAAAAAATACGTGGCAGATAAAACCAATTGGCGAAAAATGTTGCAGGGGCAAGCTGAAGAAAAACAAATGTTTGTCGAGAGAGATGCCTTATTGGAACAAGCTAGTGAAGAACTTACGACGTTGCAGAATGAGCACGAAGAAGGGCAAATTGAATTGCTGCCCGATGCCCAGGTGGTAAACATACATTACCCAGTGCTCGAATACCCACTAAAAGTATCATCACTAAATTTTGATAAAACTCCCGAAATAGAAGGGCAACTATTAGGCATAAAAGGCCAGTATCTTATATTTGATAAAGGCGTGCTAAACCTTCGTAAATTCACCAGCTATAACCTTGCCTTCGATGGATAACAATAAACGCCCGACAGCTGTTATATTTTCACAGGGTGATGAGGTTATCACTGGCGCCACGGTTGATACTAACGCAGCATTTTTAGCTGATAAATGCCGCTTATTAGGCTTTGATATTATCCGCCATATAACCGTTGCAGATGATATGGATGTGCTGGTGCAGACTCTGCAAGATATCGATCAAATTGCTGACATGTGTTTGTGTACAGGGGGCTTAGGCCCAACACAAGACGACTTAACAACAGAAGCGTTTGCCAAAGCGTTTGATGTGCCTCTGGTATTTGATGAAACGGCCTATCAAATGATGGCGAAATTTTTTACTCAGTTGAACCTTACCATGCCTGAGGTAAACCGAAAACAGGCCTACTTGCCAGCAAAAGCAACGCGAATAGATAACCATTGGGGTACGGCAGCAGGGTTTGTGAGCGATGGGCATCGCTGCCGGTTTTATTGTATGCCAGGCGTACCTTATGAAATGGAAAACATGCTCAGTACATTTGTGTTGCAGGACTTACAACAACATTTTAGCATTGCCCCAACTCGTTTGGTTACCCTCAGGACGATGGGAATGGGTGAATCAACGATTCAACAAAAAATAAACGAGCTCAATATTCCAGCGGAGGTTCGTATTAGCTTTCGTGCGGGCTTGCCAGAAAATGAATTGAAACTGACGTTCCCCCACGCATATGATGAGCAACAACTTCTACAATGTGTTGACCGGGTAAAGCAGGCGTTGGGAGAGGCTGTTTATGCTATTGATGGTTTGGGCCAGTCGGTAGTGAGCTTGGCCGATTGTGTGGATCAGTTAATGCGAGCAAAAGGGTTGTCTTTAACAGCACTAGAAACACTCTCACAAGGCGGTTTTGCAAAACAATGCCAAGCTGATTGGTTGCGACAAACGTACATCTACCCCGTTGTCGATAATGTGGCTAATGACTTTGCATTTCAACATCGGGGTGTCAATGAAACCACATCCTTGGCGATAGCAAACCAATTGCTGCTCAAGGCGCCAAGTGATATTGCTGTTGTACAACTATTCTGCGAAAACCAGCGAAGTGAGGTAGATATATATACTTCGGTAGTTAGCTCGCATGGTTCCCTGTCCACTACTAGAAGCCTTACGGGGCGTCTGCAGCGAATACAAATAAACGCTGCAGCGGCCTGTTTAAACTTACTTAGAAAACACCTTTTAACGTTATAAAGATGCCATTAATTAAACTCAGTAACGTCAGCATTGCTTTCGGTATGAAACCCGTATTGGATCAGGTCGAATTGCAAATAGATGAACAAGAACGAATCGGCCTAATTGGGCGCAACGGCGAAGGAAAGTCGACCTTGCTAAAGGTGATGGCTGAGACAATACAGCCGGACTCTGGCCAACTCTGGAAACAAGCCGGTGTAGTAGTGGCTACATTAGAGCAGTCGCCAGAATTACCTGCTGCAAGCACCGTATACGAAGCAGTAGCCGATGCCCTCGGTGACGTCGGCCATGTGATCGCAAAATATCACGATTTATTGCTGGACCCCAATGTAGATTTGGACGTGCTTGGTAAGGTACAGCACCAGCTTGAGGTGCTAGATGGTTGGTCCTTACAGCAGCGCATAGAATCGGTGTTGAGCAGGCTCAGTTTGCCCGCGGAAAAAAACATAAATGAACTATCTGGTGGCTGGAAACGACGTGTTGGTTTGGCCCGTGCTTTGGTCGTAGAGCCTGATGTGTTGTTGTTAGATGAACCGACAAACCATTTGGACATGGAAACCATTGTTTGGCTAGAAAAACAGCTCGAAAATTTTCATGGGGCGGTGGTTTGTATAACCCATGACCGTGTTTTTTTACAAAATATCGCTAAGCGTATTATCGAAATAGATAGAGGGCAATTAACCAGTTGGTCTTGTAGTTATGAACAATACCTTGATCGTAAAGCAGCGGCGCTGGAATCTGAAGCGAAAACCCATGCCGAGTTTGATAAAAAACTAGCACGCGAAGAAGTGTGGATACGGCAAGGTATTAAGGCACGAAGAACGCGTAACGAAGGGCGCGTTCGTGCACTAGAGCAACTACGTCGCCAACGTGCGGAGCGTCGAGGTTTAGCGGGCCCAGCGAAGCTTGAAATAGAAAAAGGTGAAAAGTCAGGCAAGTTAGTAATAGAGGCAGAAAATATTTGTGTGGCATATGAAGGTCGACGCATGGTGCACGACTTTTCTTGCCGCTTAATGCGCGGTGATCGTGTTGGTTTGGTTGGCCCCAATGGCATCGGAAAAAGCACCTTGATTAAAGCGTTGCTACAAGAGATAGCGCTTGACTCGGGCGCAGTAAAACATGGTACAAAATTAAAAGTCGCCTATTTTGATCAGCATCGTGAGGCCTTAGACCTTGAAAAAACAGTTATTGATCTAGTGTCGGATGGCCGTGAAAGCATCACCATCAATGGTAGAGACAGGCATATCATCAGTTACCTTGGCGACTTTTTGTTTGCCCCCGAAAGAGCGCGTTCACCAGCAAAAGTACTATCAGGTGGGGAGCGTAACCGAATTCTGTTGGCTAAATTATTCAGCAAACCGACTAACTTTATTGTTATGGATGAACCAACGAATGACCTTGATGTAGAGACATTAGAGTTATTAGAAGAATTACTTATGGAATACGATGGCACGTTAATTTTGGTAAGCCATGATCGTAAGTTTTTGGAAAATGTAGCCACAAGCTTCTGGTTCTTTGGGGGCGATGGAAAAATAACTGAATACGTGGGTGAAATACCCAATTGGACGCAGCTAATTAAAGATAAGGTAGCGGAAGAATCAACCAAAAAAAATACAGCTAAGAGCAAGTCCGGCGTTACTAAAGCACCAAAATCAGCATTAAGTTTTAAACAAAAAAAAGAACTGGATGAATTGCCACAGCGTATCGAAGGTTTAGAAAGCGAGTTAGCCGCTTTACACCAACTAACTGGCACAGCAGAGTTTCACGCTAATGATCGTGAAACGATTCAATTGAAAATGAATGAATTAGCGGCTGTTGATAAACAACTCCAAGAAAAATATCAACGCTGGGATGAGCTAGAGGCAATATCACAATAAACTGGTGTGTAAAAAGCAATAGCTGATATAATTCAACGCCTAAAAACACAGGCCAATCGTGTGTGTTTTCAAAATCATTTGGAGAGATGTCAGAGTGGCCGAATGAGCACGCTTGGAAAGCGTGTGTACCGTAAGGTACCGAGGGTTCGAATCCCTCTCTCTCCACCATTTTAAAAGCAGTACTGCTTCCGTCTATCCAGATGCCCCATCAACTCTTGGTTTTGTTAAAAGTGGGTAATTAATACCAACAAATAACGCAAAACTCACTAGCCAAAGTAATTGTGCTATAAAAACCAGTTGGGTATAAAAGCCACCTGCAAATAGGGGTAAAAATACTCGACATATCACGCCCAGTAATAGTAGCCATTGCGCGATAGCTAGCCATCGAGAGGCTTGCTTAACACCTCTGCCTGTATGCCCCAAAGTGACGCGAGACATCATCGAAAGGGTCATTAAGCCAAACCCGCCAATGGTGATTGAATGAAGAGCCAATGAGGGTGTCAAAACATCAATATAGGGTATTAAGGCAAATAATAGAAACCCAAGAGTGATAAAAACAAAGGCGCTGTATAAACCCCATAACAGCGGAACGCTCCATATCTGTTTGGTATGCCAATTGTATAAACGGACGCTGGATAATACAAAAAGGCCGCCAGCTAAGTAGCTGCTAAGGGTCCTATCTTTAATAAATACCTCAGTGATAGAGAACGCTAAAAATGTGATTAATAGGGTAAGGTCTAGGAACGTAGAGTTTTTTATCTCAACAGGGTCGTCAATACCTTTTGAAATAAAAAAAGGTAGCACGCGGCGCCCTATGGTAAGAATTAATGCCAATAGTAAGAATGTTCCTCCATAAATTCCCCAATAAATGCCGTTGTTAACAATGCCAAATAAACCTAGATAAAATAGAGCGTTAAATACGGCTAATAGAAATATTTTAGACACAATGCCTGCTTGCCGCCATTGTTTGGCCTTTGCTATAGGCTGTAAAACGGCAATAAACAAATACAAGTTAAAGCTTAAATCGAAAACAGCGGCGCCTATATAAAAATCAGATCCAATTAACATACAAATACGGGCTGCTAGCCACATTAGCAACAGTATTAATAAAGGGTAATTTTGAATAGTTTGTTCGCCAGTCCAATTTTTAATAGCTGTCAATAAAAAACCAGAAATGGCAGCCATGGTGAAGCCGTATAGCATTTCGTGTGCATGCCAATAATGGCTGGCTAGGCGTCCCAGTGAAATCATCATCCCAAACTGATACATTGCCAGCCATAACAACATGCTGATGAATGAGAAAATACCAACGGCTAAAAAAAAGGGTCTAAAACCTAAAACAAAAATACTAAAGTTAGATACTTGGTTGTTGGGTGTGTTCATGGTTTTAAAATAAGTTTTGACTGTCCTGAGTATAACAAATTATAGGGCTTAATAGAGGTGGGGGAATTGCCTAGTGTGTGCCTAATCAACAAAAACGTATTTTTTGAATGATCGCGGGTGTACGAGTCTCTTTCATTTCTTTTGGTTACAGACTAATGGGAATCAATGAGCGGGTTAGCTAATTAAAAGGGAGTGTCTAGTACGTTCACGCCGGTTCATGTAATGGTTGCTATAACAAGCACTGTTCGGTTAAGAAATTTTACGTGCCCTGCTAGCTATGCTGGGCAACTCCTAATGTTTTTAGAAAGATTGATTGCTCTAATGTTACACTTCCAGCTTTAGGATAGAAGGTTAAGAGGTCGGTCATGGCGGGTCATAGTAAGTGGGCGAATATTCGTTTTCGCAAGGGTGCGCAGGATGCAAAACGCGGCAAACTGTTTACTAAGTTAATCCGTGAAATTACTGTCGCTACAAAGGCAGGCGGCCCCGACCCCGATAACAATCCACGTTTGCGCTCGGCTATAGATAAAGGCTTGTCTAACAACATGAAGCGCGACACCATTGAAACGGCTGTAAAGAAGGGTAGCGGTTCGACTGATACGGCAAATTTTGATGAAATTCGATATGAAGGTTATGGTCCAGCGGGTACAGCAGTGATTGTGGATTGTTTAACGGATAACAAAAACCGAACGGTGGCAGAAGTGCGGCACGCGTTTAGTAAAGCAGGTGGTAATCTGGGCACTAGTGGTTCGGTTGATTATATGTTCCAAAAGCTGGGGGTTATTAATTTTTCCAATGACATTGATGAAGACAGTTTGATGGAAGCGGTGCTAGATGTCGGTGCAGATGATGTGTTGACCCATGATGACGGCTCATTTGAAGTGTTGACACAAGCAGAAGACTTTATGCAGATACGTGACGCACTAGTTGATGCGGGTTTTTCACACGAGCATGCAGAAGTGACATTACGAGCAGATAATGTGTCGCCGGTTAGCACAAGCGATGCGGAGAAAATACTGCGATTATTAGACGTTCTGGAAGATCTCGATGACGTCCAGAATGTTTATTCGAATGCTGATTTTCCTGAAGAAGTAATGACGAGTGTCGAGTAACGTTGTTATGCGAATATTAGGCATAGACCCAGGCTCACGTGTGACAGGTTATGGTGTTATCGACGTCGTAGGTCGTGAGGCAAAGTATGTGGACAGTGGCTGCATTCGCACAGGCGGTGGCGCGCTGCCGGACCGGTTAAAAAAAATTTACCAAGGAACACAAGAGATTATTCAACATTACAAGCCGCAAGAAATGGCGATTGAACAGGTGTTTATGGGGCGTAATGCAGACTCTGCACTTAAACTTGGCCAAGCCAGAGCGGCGGCTATTTGCGCGGTATTCGATGATGACATGGTTGTGTTTGAATATGCGGCAAGGCAAATTAAACAAGCCTTAGTTGGCAAAGGTAGTGCAGATAAAACACAGGTACAACATATGGTTAAAATTTTATTAAAACTGCAAGGTAATCCGCAAATGGACGCAAGCGATGCGCTGGCAGCAGCGCTTTGTCACATGCATAGAGATCAAACAGCACAAGCAACGGCGCGGGCACTGGCATGATTGGTTTTTTACGTGGTAAAGTGCATGAAAAGTTAGCGCCGCATGTGGTGATTGATGTTAATGGTGTAGGCTACGATGTGGAAACACCCATGTCGAGTTTTTTCAGCTTACCAGCAGCCGGCGAACAAGTGGCACTACGAACCCATTTAGTGGTACGTGAAGATGCCCATATTCTGTACGGCTTTGTTACCGAACAAGAGCGCGCCATGTTTCGAAGTTTAATTAAAGTAAATGGCGTGGGCCCTAAGGTGGCTCTTGGTATATTATCTGGGGTAAGTGTTGACGATTTTTGCCTGTGGATTGGTGATAGTAATGTGGCTGCCTTGGTAAAATTGCCAGGTATCGGTAAAAAAACAGCCGAGCGTTTAATTATAGAAATGCGTGACCGTTTACCAGCTCAAACCGGCGGCTCGGCGCAGATGTCAGCAACCGTAACAGCGCGACAAGTATCTCCAATGGAAGAAGCGATTAGCGCACTTGTTGCCCTAGGCTACAAGCCGCAAGATGCTGAAAAACGTGCTAGAGCTGTTGCTAGCGAAGATGCAAGTAGTGAACAAATAATCCGTTCTGCTTTACAATCAGCAGCCAAGAGCTAAATAGATAAAAAATGATAGAAAGTGATCGCCTTATTAGTGCTGACAATTTGCTAGATGATGAAGCAGTAGACCGTGCTATTCGCCCCAAAACATTAGATGACTATATCGGTCAGCCTGCTATTTGTGAGCAAATGGAGATATTTATATCGGCCGCAAAAGCGCGTTCGGAGTCTTTAGATCACGTATTGATTTTTGGTCCGCCTGGGTTAGGGAAAACGACGCTATCGCATATTATTGCTAATGAAATGGGTGTTAACTTGCGCCAAACATCGGGCCCCGTATTGGAAAAAGCAGGTGATTTAGCGGCATTACTGACCAATCTGGAAGAAGGTGATGTGCTGTTTATAGATGAAATACACCGCCTTAGCCCAGTGGTTGAAGAAATACTTTATCCAGCGATGGAAGATTATCAATTAGATATTATGATTGGCGAAGGCCCCGCGGCGCGTTCAATCAAATTAGATTTACCGCGCTTTACTTTAGTAGGCGCAACGACAAGGGCGGGTTTATTAACCTCGCCGTTGCGAGATCGTTTTGGTATTACTCAACGCTTAGAATTTTATAACGATCAAGACCTTGCGCATATCGTTTCGCGCTCGATGAATATTCTGGCGCTTAAGTCTGATGTTGATGGCGCCAAAGAGATTGCCGTTAGGTCTCGCGGCACACCAAGAATTGCTAATCGCCTGCTTAGGCGGGTGAGAGATTACGCTGATGTAAAGGGCGATGGGGTCATCACCGTCGATATTGCTAATAAAGCATTGACCATGTTGGAAGTTGATAAAAGAGGGTTTGATAAGTTAGATCGCCGCTTATTACGCATTATTATTGAAACATTTGACGGTGGCCCCGTTGGCGTGGATAGTTTAGCTGCTGCGTTAAGCGAAGAACGTGGCACCGTGGAAGATGTAATAGAGCCCTATCTCATTCAAAAGGGTTATATCATGAGAACCCCGCGAGGTAGAGTCGCTACACGTCACGCATACGAACATTTAGGCTTACCTTCACCCAGTAAAAACCAAGGTGAAGTACGGTCCGGGGATGTATTTTCGGCCGATGATTGAAGCCCAATTCAGCTACGGTTCATTTGTAGCCGATCATACTAACTAAATAAGCATACCATTTAACCAATCCATGCAGCAGCGCGTACATCACTGGCCGATTCGAATTTATTATGAAGATACGGATATGCAGGGCATTGTTTATTACGCTAATTATTTAAAATATTTTGAACGGGCGCGAACCGAATTTTTACGTGATAAAGGATTTGAACAAGGTGCGCTTATTGAACAGCAAGGCGTAGCGTTTGCGGTTAGAGCGATACAAGTAGATTATTTAAAACCGGCTGTATTCAACGATCAATTAATCGTCACCACAAAGATAGCTAAATTGAAACGTGCATCACTTGTTTTTCAGCAAACCATCGTACGTGAGTCGCCAATTCGTGAAATAATAAACACCGCAGTCATTAGGGTAGCATGCCTTGATGCGCACAACACGAATGTTAAAAAAATTCCAACAGCAATGATCGAACAATTATCATGACTTCAGACTTATCTATTGTCCACCTCGTTATGCAAGCGGGGCTTATCGTAAAATTAGTGATGTTAATGCTGGCATTAGCATCGGTTGTTTCTTGGACGTACATATTTGCAAAATATAAAGAATTCAAGACTGCAAGCCAAGTCACTAATACGTTTGAAAAACGCTTCTGGTCAGGTATAGATCTTAATGAATTGCATCGCCAAGTATCATCTGGCCGCTACGACAAAAGTGGTGTTGAAGAAATATTTTATATAGGGTTTCAAGAGTACAAGCGCCTTAAAAGCCAACAAGGTATGGAGCCTATGCATGTTGTCGAAGGCGCAAGGCGTGCCATGCAAGCGCAATATAATAGAGAGATGGACGAGTTAGATAACCACTTGCCTTTTTTAGCAACCGTTGGTTCAACCAGCCCCTATGTGGGTTTGTTTGGTACAGTGTGGGGGATAATGAGCTCGTTCCAAGCATTGGCTAATATGAAACAAGCGACATTAGCCTTAGTGGCGCCAGGTATATCAGAAGCGTTAGTCGCAACAGCGATGGGTTTATTGGCGGCGATTCCAGCAGTGGTTGCGTATAATCGTTTTTCTACCAACGCAGATCGTTTAGCAACGCGTTATGAAACGTTTATGGATGATTTTACAACGGTATTGCAACGCCAAGCACATATTAAACTTAAACAAGCAAACTAATGGCAAGACATTCAAAGCGTAAGCCGATGTCTGAAATCAATGTGGTTCCATATATTGATGTGATGTTGGTTTTGTTGATTATTTTTATGATTACAGCACCGTTGATTCAACAAGGAGTTGAAATTGATTTGCCACAAGCAAGTGCAGAAATACTGCCGGATGAGGCTGATGAACCGTTAATTGTTACCGTAGATAAACAGGGACGCTATTTTTTGGATGTTGGCGAAAACACAAATGAACCTATTACAACTGAAGATATGCAAATAAAAGTGGCGGCGGTATTACGCAATAAGCCTAAAACGCCGGTGATGATACGCGGTGATAAAAATGTACCGTATGGCGATATTATAAATGCGATGACCTCACTCCAAGGTGCTGGCGTGCCGAGTATTGGTTTGATGACAGACCCCGCACAATAACAGATGGTAAGCTTATTTAAAAAACATCCAGTGGCGGTGGTTTTATCGGTATTATTTCATTTGGTATTGATAGCAATTTTTGTATTTGGCTTTGATTTTTTTGATGAGCCGGTGCAATCTAAACCCATTGTAAATGTTGTTAAGGCGACGGTAGTTGATGATTCTAAAGTCAGGGCTGAGGCAGAAAAGCTTAAAAAATTTGAACAGCAAAAAAAATCAAATGAAAGAAAACGCTTACAAAAGTTAAAAGCGGAACGACAAAAAGAAGAAAAGAAACTGGCGGATTTAAAGCAAAAGCGGCTGCTTGAAAAGAAAAAGATTGAGACACAGAAAGTAGAAGAAGCGGCGCGGCTCACAATGTTGAAAAAACAAAAAGCTGCCGATGATAAGCGCAAAAAAACCGAATTAGCAAAAAAGAAAGCAATTGCCAAAAAGAAAAAAGTAGCGGCTGAGAAACGAAAAAAAACTGAATTAGCCAAGAAAAGGGCCGAGCAAGAACAAGCAGATAATTTGCGAGCAATGCTCGAAGCCGCGCATCAAGAAGAGCAGGAGCGTATGGCTCAAAAAGCAATTGCTAGTTTTAGTGATGTGATTAGACAAAAAGTTGAAAGAAATTGGATTCAACCTGCTGGGGATATTTCAGACCTTTCTTGTGTTGTACGGGTTAAGTTAATTCCAGGTGGTGATGTGGCCGACGCGCAAGTGATAAAAAGCAGTGGTAATGGCTTGTTTGACCGCTCTGTCGAATTAGCAACACGACGAGCATCGCCGTTACCGATACCCGACGATCCTGCGTTGTTTAATCAGTTTAGAAACTTAGAGTTCACCTTCAAACCCGGAGAGTAACGTTATATGAAACGAATATTAAAATACTGTGTTTTGCTGTTATTGCTGTGTAATATGTCAGCAATGGCGGCATTGAAAATTGAAATTACCCAAGGTATTTCATCTGCACAGCCGATAGCCATAGTACCTTTTGCAACGGCTCCGTTAGCGGGTGCAATGGCAGTTGATATTGCTCAGATTGTTAGTGATGATTTAACGCGTAGCGGCCGTTTTAAGGTATTAGCGCGTACCGATTTATTGAGCCGGCCATCAACTGCTGACCAGGTAAACTTTAGGAACTGGCAAGTGTTGGGTCAAGATAATTTGCTGATAGGAAGAATCTCTCCTGAAATCAATGGCTTGTTAAATGTGCAATTTCAACTGTTTGATGTTTATAAAGGTGAGCAATTAACAGGCTTTAATATTCCGGCTCGTCCTTCTGATCTACGCGGCGTCGCGCATAGAATTAGTGATATCATTTATGAAAAGCTAACCGGTCAAAAAGGTGCCTTTAGTACACGCATTGCCTATATTACTTCGCAGGCGAATGCATCAGGTAAAATACAGTATCAAATACAAGTGGCAGATGCAGATGGCTATGCGCCAAAAACCATCGTTACCTCCACTGAGCCGTTGATGTCGCCCGCGTGGTCGCCACGTGGTGATAAGCTATCATACGTATCATTTGAAGGAACACGTTCAGCCATTTACTCGCAAACATTAACGACGGGAGCACGTGAAAAGTTAAGGTCATTTAGAGGCATTAACGGCGCGCCATCGTGGTCACCTGATGGTACACAACTGGCGCTGACTTTATCTAAGGATGGTAGTGCTGATATTTATATTTACAATACTATTACACGTTCGTTTCGTCGTTTAACCAAAAGTTATGCGATTGATACTGAGCCAGACTGGTCCCCAGATGGCCGGCAGCTTATTTTCACATCCGACCGAGGAGGTAAGCCGCAGTTATATCGTATATCTGTAAATGGTGGCCGCGCAGCACGGTTAACATTTGAAGGTAGCTATAATGCCCGCGGACGTTATGCGCCAGATGGTAAGAGCATTGCCATGGTACATCGGGTGAAGGGACAATATCGGATTGCGATATTAGATTTAAAGAATGGTTTTGTGCGTGTGTTAACGAAAGGAAAGCTTGATGAATCTCCCAGTTTTGCCCCAAATGGTAGTATGATTTTATATTCTACAAAAGATGGCTTGAATTCTATACTGGCTGCAGTATCATTCGACGGAGAGGTACATCAAAAATTTCGCCTTCAAGGTGGTGAAGTTAGAGAACCTGCGTGGTCACCATTTAAAGCGCAGTAGAACGGGCAAGCGTGTCATTAGTATTTTACGAAACTTATGCCTTTTGGGTGTAAATAACAACAGAGGAATAATAAATGAAAATGTATAAGAATTTATTGGTGAGTGTTCTACTTTCAACCGCTCTAGCAGGTTGTAGTATGTTTGGTGGTGACGAAATGAGTGGCGGAAGTGATGCAACTAACGGTACCAGTGGTGTTAATACATCGGGTGTTGATTCTGGTAGCGCATACACTGGCCACCCCTTAGATGATCCTTCAAATCCATTATCTACGAAGGTAATATATTTTGAATTTGATAGTAGTGCTGTAGCATCTCAGTATGAGTCTGTTTTAGCGGCGCACGGTGCATATTTGGCTGCAAACCCAGGTGTTTCAGTTGTATTAGAAGGCCATGCAGATGAACGTGGTACGCGTGAATACAATATTGCATTAAGCGAAAGACGTGCAAAAGGTGTGCAAAACTTGATATCACTACAAGGTGCGGGTCGTAATCAATCTGAGGTTGTGGGTTTTGGTGAAGAAAAACCAGCTTCACTTGGCCATGATGAACAATCTTGGCAGTTAAACCGTCGTGTTGAGATAGTATACCCAGCGCATTGATGAGAAAACTTGTTAATACCGGGCAAATTATTGCCCTATTGGTTATCAGTGGGGCTGCTTCGGCAGCCCTACCTCCAGTTGTCAATGGAAGTGGACAAATTATATCAGAGCAACGAGCACAACCTGCTACTGTTGGAATGTTTAACCGGCTGCAACAATTGCAGCAAGAGATGCAACAGTTACGTGGGCAAGTTGAAGAACAGGCTTATATAATTGATACGTTAAAAAAACGTCAGCGGGACTTGTACCTAGATACAGATAGACGCATTCAACGCCTTGAAGGCCGCTCTTCTATTGCCTCTCCCTCCAATTTAGCTGGATCGGCTCAAGCAGTTGAGACAGACGTCGAAAGGGTTACTAAAACAAACCTAGCAACGGGTGATGCGGATAGGTTGGCGTATGAGAAAGCATTTTCTAGTTTAAAATCTGGCCGTTATAAACAAGCAATTGTAGAGTTTTCAGAATTTTCCAAGTTATTTACCACGAGTAGCTATTTGCCTAATGCATTATATTGGCTCGGTGAAGCGAGTTATGTGAACCGTGACTTTGACAAAGCTAATGCTGCGTTCAATAAAGTTCTTTCGCAATTTTCGGAGCACTCCAAAGCAAAAGATGCATTATTGAAAATAGGCTTTATTCAATACGAAAACAAACAATGGAAAGCGGCCCGCAACTCTTTAATCACAGTTTCCAAAAAATATCACGGTTCAACGGCTGCGAGATTAGCAGAACAAAGGCTTGACCGTATGCGTCAAGAAAAACGCTAACGTCTAATTTCTGCTTTTCCCGTTATGTCTAAAGATAGTTTGCGCATCACAGAAATTTTTTACTCGCTGCAAGGAGAAGGCAAAACTGTAGGGTTGCCAACCACGTTTATTCGCTTAACGGGGTGTCCGTTACGTTGTGGCTATTGCGACACAGAATATGCATTTCATGGCGGTGAGACACGTTCAATTGACTCCATTATTGAGGAAGTTAGGTCATTAGGGTCTCGTTATATTAATGTAACTGGCGGTGAACCGTTGGCGCAAAAGCGAGTGCTATTATTAATGCAACGCTTATGTGAAGAAGGTTATAACGTATCTTTGGAAACCAGTGGCGCTATAGATGTGTCTGGAGTTGATGAACGAGTTGTTAAAATTCTTGATGTTAAAACACCTGCTTCCGGTGAAGTAACGAAGAATCTTGATAAAAATTATGGCTACTTGTCGGCACAAGACCAAGTAAAATACGTTATTTGTAATGAAGCAGATTTCCATTGGTCAAAAGAGCATATGTTTGAGCATAAATTACATGTTAAATGTGAGGTGCTGTTTTCACCCGTCCAAGGTCAGCTCGAACCTCGTCAGTTGGCAGACTGGCTGCTGCATGAAAAATTGCCGGTTAGGTTTCAAATTCAACTTCATAAATATTTATGGGGCGATGTTCCAGGTAAATAAATAATAAAATGACGTCAAAAATAGCAGTTGTATTAGTGTCTGGCGGGTTAGATTCTGTAACGGTATTGGCGATTGCTAAGCAACAAGGGTACCAATGTTATGCGCTCAGTTTTGACTATGGGCAGCGACATAGTTCTGAACTTGAAGCGGCTAGCAAATTAGCAAAATACTACGATGTAGTCGAACATAAAACCATCAAACTAGGTATGGGTGAGTTTGGTGGTTCGGCATTAACGGATACTCTGATTGACGTACCTATAGAAAAGACTCAAGGAATACCAGTAACGTATGTCCCTGCGAGAAATACAGTGTTTCTTTCAATAGCACTGGGTTGGGCAGAGATTGTGGGGGCAAAAGATATCTTTATAGGTGTCAATGCGGTGGATTATTCTGGTTATCCAGATTGCAGGCCAGAATTTATATCTGCATTTGAGGCGTTAGCTAATCTCGCCACTAAAGTCGGTGTAGAGGAG
>NVSW01000050.1 GCA_002401365.1 Piscirickettsiaceae bacterium
CGTTCAATTGGTGCCCGACTTTCAGGTGAAATTGCCAAGCGTTACGGCAATAGAGGGATGGATGACGCGCCCATTCAAATAAACTTTAAGGGTTCAGCAGGGCAAAGTTTTGGCGTGTGGAACGCAGGTGGCTTGAATATGACCCTAGAGGGCGATGCCAATGATTATGTTGGCAAAGGCATGGCGGGTGGAAAATTGGTATTAAAAGCGCCGGTAAATAGTAGCTTTAACAGCCATGAAACCACCATTATGGGCAATACTTGCTTGTATGGCGCAACGGGTGGCAAGTTATATGCGTCTGGTTTAGCTGGCGAACGTTTTGCAGTGAGAAATTCTGGTGCGTTGGCAATGGTTGAAGGCATTGGCGATCATGGTTGTGAATATATGACCGGCGGCGTAGTTGTGGTACTCGGTGAAGCAGGCATTAATTTTGGAGCAGGGATGACTGGCGGCTTTGCTTTTGTGCTAGATGAGTCACGCCAATTTGTTGACAAATATAACCATGAATTGGTTGAAATCCACCGTGTTCACAGCGAATCAACTGCGGCACACAGAGCGTATTTAAAACGCTTAATCGTAGAGTTTGTGGCAGAAACGTCTAGTGAAAAAGGCCAAGATATACTCGATAACTTCGCTGATTATATTCACAACTTCTGGTTAATTAGCCCCAAGGCGGCTGATATTAAAACCCTATTAGACTCATTAAGTTCGCAAGCGGCTTAAAGCAGGACAGTAAAGAATATGGCTAATAATTTTCAATTTGTTGATGTCCCACGGATGGATCCCGAAAAGCTTCCTGCGGATAAAAGAAAGCAAGAATTTAAAGAAATTTACGGTGAATATGGTGCGCAACAAGCGGCGGATCAAGCAGATCGCTGCCTACAATGTGGTAATCCGTATTGTGAGTGGAAATGCCCAGTGCATAATTACATTCCCAATTGGTTGAAGCTAATTTCGGAAGGTAATTTGATCGAAGCGGCCGAGATGTCGCATAAAACCAATTCATTACCCGAAATTTGTGGGCGTATTTGTCCGCAAGACCGCTTATGTGAAGGTTCATGTACCTTAAATGATGAATTTGGTGCAGTGACCATCGGTTCAATAGAAAAATATATCTCCGATGAAGCCTTTAAACAAGGCTGGCGGCCAGACCTTAGTGCCGTTGAAGCCACGGGTAAACGCGTGGCAATAGTGGGTGCTGGACCAGCGGGGTTAGGCTGTGCCGACATATTAGCCCGCAATGGTGTTAAGGCCATTGTTTATGACAAGTACCCAGAAGTGGGTGGGTTGCTCACGTTTGGAATCCCGCCATTCAAATTAGAAAAAGAGGTGGTGCAAAACCGTCGTGAAATTTTAGAAGGAATGGGTGTTGAATTTATTTTGGACACAGATATTGGCAATGATATGCCCTTTCAGCAATTAACGGATGAATACGACGCAGTATTTTTGGGTATGGGAACCTACAAGTATATGAAAGGTGGTTTTCCTGGTGAAGACTTAGCCGGTGTTCACGAAGCACTGCCGTTTTTGGTTTCAAATATTAATCGCCTAATGGGCTTGCAACAAAGTAATAAGGTTATGGGGCAAGACTTTGTTAGCATGGAAGGTAAGCGGGTGATTGTACTAGGTGGTGGCGACACGGCAATGGATTGCAACCGAACCAGTATTCGCCAAGGTGCAACAGATGTAATTTGTGCTTACCGCCGTGATGAAGTTAACATGCCGGGCTCTAAACGCGAAGTTAAAAACGCCAAAGAAGAAGGCGTGCAGTTCTTATGGAACCGTCAGCCAGTTGAAATTGTCGGCACCGATAAAGTTGAGGGCGTTAAGTTGGTAACAACACGCTTAGGGGAGCCAGATGAACGTGGCCGTAGCCGTCCTGAAGTGGTGCCAGGGACAGAAGAAATAATTCCAGCCGATAACGTGATTATTGCGTTTGGCTTTCAGCCCAGCCCGGCGCCGTGGTTTGCCGAATACGGTATAAACTCAGACGATAGAGGCCGAATTATTGCCCCAGCGGACGGTGAATTTGCTTTTCAAACAAGCCATAAAAAGGTGTTTGCAGGTGGTGATATGGTGCGAGGTTCAGATTTAGTGGTAACTGCAGTTTATGAAGGGCGCGAAGCAGCACAAGGAATATTAGACTACCTTGACGTATAACTTTTTTAGTTGATTAGCAAAAAATGACAGCTTTAAAAAATGATTTAATTCTGCGCACATTACGTGGTGAGCAAACTGAGCGGACACCGGTTTGGATGATGCGCCAAGCAGGGCGTTATCTACCAGAATACCGTGCAACGCGTGCACAAGCGGGCAGCTTTTTAGAGCTATGTAAAAATGCCGATTTGGCCTGTGAAGTGACACTGCAACCGTTAGAGCGTTACCCGTTAGATGCCGCCATTTTATTCTCAGATATCTTAACCATTCCCGACGCGATGGGCTTAGGCCTGTATTTTGAAGAAGGCGAAGGCCCGCGTTTTGAACGTACAGTACGTACGGCTGCAGACATAGATAAATTGTTTGTGCCGGACCCAAACCAAGAACTTCAATACGTGATGAATGCTGTTTCAACCATTAAAAAAGGCCTTAATGGTAGCGTGCCGTTAATCGGGTTTTCCGGTAGCCCATGGACACTTGCGTGTTACATGGTAGAAGGCAGTGGCAGTAAAAACTTTGCGCGTATTAAGCGCATGATGTACGACACACCAGAACTAATGCACCGTTTGTTGGATATTGTTAGTCAATCAGTCATCAGCTATTTACAAGCACAAATAGAAGCCGGCGCAGAAATAGTGATGGTATTTGATACCTGGGGCGGTAATTTATCCACAAAAGATTACGAAACATTCTCTTTAGCCTATAGCCGAAAAATCTCAGACGCGTTAATAGCTAAAAACCCAGATATACCAAGAATGCTGTTTACAAAAGGCGCGGGTGTTTGGTTAAAATCAATGGCAAACGCTGGCTACAATGCTTTAGGTGTGGATTGGACAACAGATTTAAAACTCGCGCGCGAACTGACGCAAGACAAGGTTATATTGCAAGGTAACCTAGACCCAACAAGCTTATACGCAAGCCCAGAAACAATCCGTCAAAAGGTGCGTGACGTATTAGCGGATTACGGACATGGGCATAAACATATTTTCAACTTAGGCCACGGTATTCTGCCCGATATTAACCCAGAGCATGTTGAGGCGTTTATTGATGAGGTTCATCAATCAAGCCCAGCTTATCATTTATAAGAGCGTATCTTTTATTGTAAGGCTTTTAAGATTAAATATTATTTACTCACACTTTTTCGTAAGCTAGCGCCAACAGTTGTCAGTTGTCGGAGTTTTAGCACCGGTTTGTGTCAAGGCCATTATTCCGCATTTATCATCACCCTGAGCACCTATAGGAACGGCCGTTAGAGTAAACGTGGCAGCGGCTAAATTAGGAATTGGGCTGGTAAAGGTATAATAGTTGTTGGTAACACCTGAAGCAGCGATTGTGGCTCCTACATAAGTATTATTCTCTGTGAAATACCGTTCCATAAAACTTGCTAACTCCATTAAGTCAGCCTGAGCGGTGGCTCGCTTAGTTGCCCGCGTATTTTCAACATACGCAGGGTAAGCAATGGACGCTAGTACACCGATGATCGCCACAACGATCATTAATTCAATTAAGGTAAAACCAGTAATCCTTATTTTTTTGTATTTCACGATAGAGCCTTATTTAGAGTAATAAATGATTTTATCAAGAACCATGTCAGAAACATTTTTAACTTGGCCGCCATAATTTCTATAGTACATTTTTAGCTGTTGGCCAGACTCTAATGATTTCAAGGATCTTAATTGACCATTGGCATCGTATACACGTGTCGCATTGTCGACTGAGAACTTCATGTCATTTGCAACAATATAGCCCGCTTGAATATTAGAGTTGTCGTAGATGCCTTGCATTACTACTTGGTTGTTTCCAGCATAACTGTTGGAAACACCAAAAGTTATGCTTAATATTACAAAAAATTTAAATAAATATTGTTTAATCATCATGTTATATATCCTCCATTATTCAAGAATTTGATCCCACGATTGGCGTCCAAAAGATGCACCAGAGCGTTTAATTTGTTGGGTCATAAAACCACCGGATGAACCAGAACCAAAAGCAAAGAAGCTGTCACCACCGTAGCCTTTTGCGAATGTTAACCTAGGCAGTATGCCAACGAATGACTTAACACCGCTGACACGTGTATTACTGGTATTGTCAAAGCCATCACCCGCGTCAAACACACCGTTATTATCCAGATCAAAGACAGACTCATCAACGCGTTCCCCGGACTCCACCTTTAGAGCCATAATCCAGCTATCACCACCAAAATCGCAGGGGTTAGCAGAGGGAATTAGTGTATTGAAGAAGATAATGCCATCAATCAAGGTTGAGTCAGTCACTTGGCGCTCACCATAGTTGTTGGTGTTTCCTGACTCTGTATTATATAAATCAATAAACCACCCTAAAGCAGGGGTAGTGGTTGATATAGTGCCGGTTGCTAAAGAACCGCCTGCAGGTACGCCACTGCTTGTGTGCCAGCTAATGGCATATTTTGTAGTTTCGCGAATATCAGCGGTACCTTCGCCGCTAGATCTTGAACCATCTTGGTCAATATCAAAGTCCTCGCTTTCTTCTTCAGTGACTTGTTGTTGTAATAGGTGACTTCGATTGAAAGCTGTTAATGTAGGCAGGTCTTTGTCCCATATGCCATAAAAAGACTGGGTTTGCTGACCAATTTGGTTGTTGTCGCCCGTTTCTATGTATTTCCCTGTACCAACGTTAACGAGAAACCCTCCATTAGAATGCTTACTTACTTCAGGGGCTGTTGTTATTGGTTGAGCGGTCCCTGAGCCATCATTGGTGACAAATAACGGTGTATGAGGCGAAGACGTTGAGTAATCAAACTTCCAGCTGCCAGAAGTAGAGCCGCTAATATCAATTTTCCATACATTACCAAATAAATCGCCGGCAAAAATATAATCGGCTTTTTTATCGTTATCTACATCTACAACAGTCGGTGATGACATGCCATTGGGGCGGCTTAAGCCAAGGGGGTCGGCAGAAGAACCAACACCGGTGTCAAACTTTCTTATAACAGCGCCTGTTTGGATATTAACAATGTAGATAACGGAGTTTCCCGTTAAACTATCGTTCGTTGTGCCACCATCATCATCATCATCATGGGTGTTACCATAGCCATTGCCAAATATAGCAGCCCACACTCCATTTTGTAGTTTAACAATGGAAGGTTGTCCATAAGAGAAGCCCATATCACGGTCATCAGAGTCAGTAAACTCCCAAAGAGACATATTATTGGCATTTGCCTCGGTAAACGTGGTTGGGTTGGTCACGTCTAATGCAAACAAACCTTGACCACCAGCAGCGAGTCCAGAAACTATAACGGTTTTCCATGCACTACCAAAGAAGACATCACCGGCTGTAGGGACTCCATCAACAAAATAACGATGTACGTAGCTACTAGATGTTAGCTTGTTCAAATGAGGGTACATTTGGCTTGGTACATAAGCAATCACTTCTTTTCCTTGGTTGGCGGATATTAAGCTAGCATCTACACCATGAAACATACCGTCATTTGCGCCAAACCACACGATCGGCTTTCTATTTTGATAGATTGAGCGGAAGGTGGAATAATCAGCAGATTCGAGCGAGTCGGGGTAGTTAGACGCCGGAGCTCCCACGTAAACAGGTGCAGAATGAATTACGTCTCCCAATACACTATTACGAGTTCTAAATGTCGTGCCTTCAGCAGACCGGTCGCCTCTTAGATACTGCCACCTTAACATTCCATTGCCATCAGGCGCAGGTGTAGGCATGGCTGCAAAATCAATATCTAAGGCGGACGTTTGCGCTACATCTAGCTCTGTTGCTGTGGGAGTGGCCGGTGTTGTTGGCCAACGGAAAGGGATGCCATCGCCATTAGATGGTTTATACGTAATAATATTGCGTCCAGTATTCCAATCTTGCCCCGTTTCAGTGCTACCTGTTGTAGGACAAAGGCCACCAGTCATCTTGCAACCAGCATCCCAATTTGGAGTTGAGCTAACGGAGCCGCTTAAACTGACGGTGAAGGATAAAATTTGCCCCGACCATTTATCAGTATCAAACTTGGCTTGATACACGCGACTATTGGCGCCAATGGAGCCAGCATTTAGTGCAACGGAAGCTGCGGATGATGTTCGAGAAGAGATGTTTGCAAGCGCTGCATTGATGCCATTAGTCACTGCAGTAGGGCTCTGAGCAGCAATGAAAGTGCCTTTTCCATTAAATGCAGCATGCCATAAATCGTCCACCCTTTCAGCATTGCTATTATATGCATTGCCCCAGTTACCGGCTTCGGTTAATGGAGGGTTTGGCCAGCCATCGGCATCGGTATCAGTGAGTAGCCCATTAATACCAAATGCTACGGTAAAGGTTACCATGTGTTGGCGAACGTTTGTATCAAAGGTATCTGGGGGAACATTATCTGCAAGAGGGCTTAAGTCTGTATCATAATATGCTCTTGCGACATCGGCCAAGGTATTGGTTTGGCCATCGCCATCAACATTGCCAACACTTGGATCACCGCCATTCCAATATCCATCGGTGAATAAAATGGAAAAGTTTTTTTGGCATTCGCTGATAATAGGGTCGGGTTTGCCGGTTAGGGTATTATCGAAATAGTCACCCGTTCTTTCTAGCGCCCGCCTTAATGGAGTGCCAGATGTAGGCCATACGAGGTCATTTAATGATTTCACTATGTCAGCATTATGAGCTACATAATTGGTCACACCTGCGGCAGGAACATTTTTATATAATGTCCCCCATTGGTTAATAACACTTAAACCATAGCGAAAGCCTTGATTGGCATCGATGACTGCTGCCACAGCTGATTTTGCTACAAAAGAGCGCTTACGATGATACTGGTACCAATTAGCGTAGTTAGTTTGTTGCAGCGCTGTTAATGAACTTACAGCTACCGTTGTTCTGGCATCTGTAGTGTCAACTAAAGCATTGCTGTTTGTATCTACCCAAGCGGTAAAATATGTGTCTGATGTTAAATCACGAAGTACCGTATAGCCAGCCTTCACTGGAGGACCTTGGTGTGGGTCACTTCTTGCGGCAGTAATGACTGCATCGGGATATCCAACCCAAGGGCTGTATGAGACGCTGGGATCGTAAGCCATAACGTTTAAACAACTACAACGGGCACGCCAGTCTGTTGAAACGCCGTCGTTACCTGTATAGCTATAAGGATGGTCGCTATTGTTGTAGAGGTAGAGTTCAAAATAGCTGCCACCTTCATACATCAGCCCATTGTCTATGATGGAACCAAAGCCTGGGCTGAAATGCCTTTTTGCTAAAATTTCCCAATCCATTGAGCCGGAGTCGTCTATCTCAAAGAACACATTTGGGTCAGCTTGATTGGATAAAAACAAAGGTGAGGTTTCTAGTGATAGAACAGCGGCATGAGCCATTGAAGCAAAGCCCATGCTTAGCCCTAGGAAAGAGCCTGATAATCCAGAAAGTAATTTTTTATTCCATTTCATTATGTTTTCTCCAGTCATTTATTACTGACGATATGTGGCTTACTTTTTGTAAACACTTTGCACCATCACGGGTGCATTAGCAGAGCCGCCTATACCACGCGAGGTCACTCTAAATATTTCTACGGTAGACAGCGAGCTGCCTTTGCCTAAGCCCAGTGATTGCCCAGCTCCTTTAGCTGGCTCAGGTAGTTCTTCAACAATATAGGCAGGAGGTTGAATTGGGTTAATATAAGTTACTGAGTCTGCGATGACATCATTAACGGTATCAGTCCAGACAACAATCGTTTTATCCCATCTAGGTAAAGAGGTGCCTGTTGTAGGTTGGTATAAACCTAATGTAGCACCATTAAATATGGGTAGGGGAGAGGTGCTTTGTATATATGTTTCGCCGGATTTTAGGGCAGATTCGGCGGCTTGAAAAGCTACGCTGCTATTTCTATAATTACCCGACATTTTTTCTTCTAGAACGGTGGTTTGCATACTGGTTATGCCGATTAAAGTCATGATCAGTAATAAAATCAAGCTAACGAATAATACAGCGCCTTGCTGTTTTCCAACATTTAACATGTTATGTTTCATTTTCATTTAAAGAATTACGTTTCTAAGGGCTATGGTAGTACTAAACTCTCTATAAATACGCTTATCGGTTGCAGTGGTGGGCGTTAGGCTGTCATTAAAAAAATAACTTTGGAATGCGTTTGTACTGGTTAGATTGTCTTCAGGCGTTCTAAGTAACAGATTTATGCGAACACTAACCACCTGGTTAAAGTTAAGCCCAGACGTGCAATTAGTTACCGCTGCAGTGACAATAGTGTCGGCTGGCAAATAACAATCAGCACGTAGGTCATGTCCGGTGCCATTGCTGAGTGCCATACCGTAGAGTATTTGCATATCTTCTATGTTATCAACTAGGGGTTGTGGAATAGGGTTGGTTGTAGATAAACATTCTAGTTCTTTGTTGGTAGTGTCTAGATAAAAACGATTGGTGACCTCGGTTCCGGCGGCAACAGGATTGCCAATGCAATCAGTAACACCGGTGCCTTCGCCACCTGAATAACGAATATAAACATCGGTATTGGTTCCAGCAATCACTTGGTCGGCTGAAAAAACATAAGTTAAATGTGTACCAGTAAGAAACTTAAACGCTGGGCTTGTCTCGGTATTGCCTTTAAAGCCAGCTTTGCGTACGAAACGATTAATTATATCGACAGCAAAACGGCCATTTTCTTGTACCCTTGAAAGGTTTTCGGTCACCCGGTAAGTTTGTTGGTTAGCAGTGAATACTTGAAGTACGCCAGCCATTAACAATAAGCCGATTACCATGGCAACCATTAGTTCAACCAATGTTAGCCCCGATTGTTTCTTTGCAATACAAATAGGTGTTATTTTTTTCATGGCTGAAATTCTAAAGTTGTACCGTTGGCGGCTAGCCCGTTTGTACCATCATGCTCCAGCCAGTTAACGGTTATAGTATGTTTGGAACCTCTTGGACAATCGATGCCTGCAGTTGGGGCAACGACTAATACATTGGCAGGCGTCGTGCAGGTGACAGAGGCGGTAGGTTGAGGCACAGTGGTTTTTGCCAATTCAATCCACCGAAATAGATCATCTTGTGCTAAATTGCTTGAAGAGCAGGCCGACACAATGACTGTTCCATAGCCGAGCCCGCAGTTATTGTTGGTGCCCACTACATTAGCAATAAGGTAATCACCGGTTTCAGCCCCTGCAATATTGGCACGCATTCTGTCTGCTAAGCTAGTGGCTAACAGGGTCACTTGAGTTCTTACATAAGCGGTTTGGTTGTTTTTCATGCCTGTTAATTGAAGCCCAGCAATGCCCAATAAGCCAATAGCTAAGACAAAAACAGCGATCATCACTTCAACTAAGCTAAAGCCTTTATTTTCTACTATGGACATGCGATACCTTTATTTAAGGAGGTTCTGCCCGTACGATTAAGTACAATATTGGAACCAAAGTTTCCACTACGATCATCACATAAGCTGACAGTGCCGGCTTGAAAAGCACCCGATGTTAATTGGCTTTGGCCACTGCTGACATATGAAATGTAGTTGGCGACATTTAAATTTCCTGTTAAAACTAAATTAGTGCTTAGAGCGGGTGTTACATTCAATAAAGTTTCAGGTACGGCTGCAGCAGGGCTAAAAACTGGAGGTGTTGAGTTGTTTTCGTCAGTAAAAACAATCCATCCTTGTTGCCATGCACCAGTTGTTATACAAGTGGCGCCATCGCTACTTTTACAAACGGTAACTCGGCCACCACGTTTAATTGCTTCACTGCGAGCAAGATGTAAAGCAGTGATAAATTTGTTATTAGTTGTTGCTAAAAGATTTTTTTTCATAAAGCCATTAAAACTAGGCACGCCAACTGATAAAAGCACACCGGCTATAACTAACGTAACTAAAAGCTCTATCAGCGTAAAGCCATTCTGCTTTTTCGGGTGCCGTTGTTGTTGATGGGTTTTCATAGTTTGGAGCCTAACAGGTTTTTAAGGAAGGTCTATTCATAACCGATGAGTGGTATTGTTGGCAGGATAAACGGTACATTTATTCGGCATCTATTAAATGGATAGTGTCTTCATCAAGGCCTGGAGCAGTTTCTGAGCCAAGTTTAATCATCAAGCGTACTTCGTTAGTTGAATCGGCATATCTAAGAGCATCTTCATAACTGACGTGTCCGCCAAGATAAAGCTCGTAGAGCGCCTGATCAAAGGTTTGCATGCCTTGTTCGCGTGAATTTTTCATTAATTCTTTAAGCTTATGCACTTCGCCTTTGCGAATATAGTCGGCAGCTAGGGGGGTGTTGATCAATATTTCGATAACCGCTTTGCGGCCTTTGCCATCAACGGTTGGTACTAGTTGTTGTGCGACTAAGGCTTTTAGGTTGAGCGATAAGTCCATAAACAGTTGTTTATGCGCGTCTTCTGGGAAAAAGTTAATAATACGGTCTAATGCTTGGTTGGCGTTATTTGCGTGTAAGGTTGATAGGCATAAATGCCCTGTTTCAGCAAAGGTGATAGCGTGTTGCATGGTTTCGCGGGAACGAATTTCGCCGATAAGTATGACATCAGGTGCCTGACGTAAGGTGTTTTGCAGGGCAATTTCGTAGGATTCAGTATCAATGCCCACTTCTCGTTGAGTAATGACACAACCGGCGTGATCATGGATAAATTCTACTGGGTCTTCAATGGTAATGATATGCCCACTGCTGTTTCTATTACGATACCCAACCATAGCGGCCAGAGAGGTTGATTTACCTGTGCCCGTGGCACCAACAAAAATAATCAGCCCGCGTTTGGTCATTGCAAGCTCATCCAAAATAGGGGGTGTACCTAATTCTTCTACGGTTGGAATAACGCTTTCAATACGGCGCAATACCATGCCTGCATCGTCCTTTTGAACAAATGCACTAACCCGAAAACGCCCAGAATCTGGTCGTTGAATGGCAAATTGACATTCTTTGGTTGCTTCAAATTCAGCTAGCTGCTTATCGTTCATAATACTGTGCACAATTTCTTCTGCTTGGCTTGAGCTGAGGCGTGTTTTGGAAACCGCTTGTAGTAGGCCGTTAACTTTAATAGTGGGGGACCAACCGGAGGTAATAAATAAGTCAGAGGCTTTTTTGTGAACCATTAATTGTAAAAGCGCATCAAAATCCATGAGTGTGTCCTTTAGTTAGTAGATGTTTTTGCATAACGCTGGCTTAAAATTGGTCTTTATTGGCGGCTTTTAAACGCGCATCTTGCCTGGATATTAAACCGTTTTGGACTAATTCTGTTAAATGTTGATCGAGTGTTTGCATGCCATCTTTACGGCTAGTTTGGATGGTTGAATACATTTGCGCAATTTTATCTTCACGAATAAGGTTACGAATGGCGGGTGTGCCGGTCATAATTTCCCACGCGGCTATTCGGCCACCGCCAACGCGTTTGATAAGTGTTTGTGCGATAACGGCGCGTAACGACTCAGATAACATTGAGCGAACCATGCCTTTTTCACCTTCTGGGAACACGTCAATAATACGGTCAATGGTTTTAGCAGCTGAGCTAGTGTGTAGTGTGCCAAACACTAAGTGACCCGTTTCAGCAGCCGTTAGTGCAAGGCGGATGGTTTCTAGATCTCGCATTTCGCCCACTAGAATAATATCTGGATCTTCCCGTAAGGCTACCCGCAAGGCTTCACTAAAGCCGTGTGTGTGTTTGTGGACTTCACGCTGGTTGATCAGGCATTTTTTGCTTTTATGAACAAATTCGATGGGGTCTTCGATGGTTAGAATGTGCTCATAGTTGTTTTCATTTTTATAATCCATTAACGCGGCTAAGGTGGTAGATTTACCAGACCCTGTTGGGCCGGTCACTAATACGATGCCCCGCGGAATGTTGATGATTTCTTTAAACGATTGCGGGCAACCTAAGTCTTCCAAGGTCAGAATACCAACGGGAATGGTTCGAAATACTGCCGCTGCGCCTCGGTCTTGATTGAAGGCGTTTACCCTAAACCGAGCAATACCCGGTAATTCAAACGAGAAATCGACTTCTAAAAATTCTTCAAAATCACGTCGCTGTTTATCATTCATGATGTCATACACCAGACTATGAACTTCCTTATGCTCTAATTCAGGCATATTGATTCGTCTGATGTCACCATCAACACGTATCATAGGTGGCATGCCGGCTGAAAGATGTAAATCTGATGCGTTGTTTTTAACCCCGAAGGCGAGTAAGTCTGAAATATCCATTTATTTATCCATATTTTATGCTAAAAAACGGGGGCTTTGCGATATTTGCCGGTTGTTACTAGCTAAAAATAAGGCTAAGTTACCCATTGGTTATGTTTAAGTATAGACACGATAAAAAATTATGCCTTGTTTATTAAGACGATATTTCGCCCAACTAGAACACATTAAGCAGCTTGAGGCCAAGCATCAAAATACTGTGCCTGTTCGATTGCTGGCTGTTAGTAAAACCAAGCCGGCAAGTGATGTTTTAGCCTTGTATAAGGTTGGCCAGCGAGACTTTGGTGAAAATTATTTACAAGAAGCGTTGGAAAAGCAAAAAAAGTTGGCTCACTTGATGATTAATTGGCACTTTATTGGCCCTATTCAGTCCAATAAAACGCGTGATATTGCCAAATATTTTCAATGGGTGCATAGTATTGATAGGTTAAAAATTGCCCAACGGTTACACCAACAAAGGCCGTCGTATTTGCCCCCTTTGAATATTTGTTTACAGGTAAATATTGACGTTGAAAAAACAAAGGCCGGTTTCTTAGTTGAGAATCTGGCCGCGGTGGTTGAGCCAATACGAGCGCTAAATAATTTACGCCTTAGAGGCTTGATGGTCATCCCGAAGGCACAACCTAGTTTGGAGCAGCAACGCCAAGCGTATCAAAAAATAAGTGCTGTAAAAGACGAGCTCAACGAGAGGTTTGAGATGACAATGGATACGTTATCAATGGGTATGAGCGCTGATTTGGAAGCGGCTATTGCAGAGGGAGCAACGATGGTACGAGTTGGGACAGCAATATTTGGAGCTAGGGTTAAGCGGAACAGTAAAATCGCTGAATGAACCCACTTTCTCTAAGGTAGAATAATGATAAATTTTAATACAGTAAAAATGGTGCAATGAATATTCAAAATATAGGGTTTATTGGCGGCGGTAATATGGCAAGTAGTTTAATTGGAGGGCTAATCAGCAATGGTTACCCTGCAGATAAAATTACCGTAGCCGATTTAGATGAGAAAAAACTGCAATATTTATCGAACCAATTTGGCGTCAACTACACACTGGATAATGCCCAAGTGGCAAGCGCATCAGAGCTATTGGTGTTGGCGGTAAAGCCACAGCATATGCAGGCTGTTGCGGAACAAATAAAAGAATCTGTTCAAGCTAAAAAGCCGGTTGTTGTTTCAATTGCTGCGGGGATTCGAGAGGGGTCGCTGGCGTTATGGTTGGGCGGTTCAATAGCGGTTGTTCGTTGCATGCCAAATACACCGGCGTTAGTGCGAACGGGCGCAACGGGTCTACATGCTAATGATTTTGTGAGTGAGGAGCAGAAAGATCAAACGGAGTCATTATTAAGAGCCGTTGGGGTAACGGTTTGGGTTGATGATGAAAGCGACCTAGATATTGTGACGGCATTGTCGGGTAGTGGGCCAGCGTATTTCTTTTTGGTTATGGAAGCGTTGGAGAAAGCGGCCATTGAGGCAGGGCTTGACCCGAAAACGGCGCAGTTGCTAACCCAGGAAACGGCGCTTGGGGCGGCAAAAATGGCGCTTGAGTCGAGCGAGTCTGCGGCGACTTTGAGGCAGCGGGTAACGTCTCCTGGGGGCACAACCGAAAAAGCAATAGCTGTTATGGAGTCCCAGGGGTTGCAAAACATATTGCGTGACGCGGTATTGGCGGCCAAACAGCGCTCAGTAGAATTGTCTGATGAATTGGGGGGCAACTAATGCCAACAGGATATTTATCAAACCCTCTTATATTTCTGGTTAATACCTTAGTTGGGGCATATGTTTTTGTCTTAATTCTTAGGTTATTGCTGCAGTATTCAGGTGCCGACTCACGCAACCCGATATCGGCATTTATTATTAAGGTAACGCAAATTCCATTAAAGGCGCTGCGGCCTATTTTCCCTACGGTTAAGGGGGTTAATTTAGCGGCTATTGTGTTGATGTTGGTGCTACAAATGTTAATCGGCTTTGCTATGTTGTCTGGTCTGCCGGGCGGCAATATATGGGCGATATTTATTTGGAGTGTGGCGGAGTTGATCGTTAACGTGATTAATGTGTTTACCTACAGTATTTTTATAATGGTAATCTTAAGTTGGATCAATCCGGGTGCTCATAACCCTATCATTGACCTACTGTACAAAATTACAGAACCGGTGTTAAAGCCCTGTCAACGCTACATTCCTTTGATAGGAGGGCTTGATTTAAGTCCAATGGCAGCCCTGCTTGGTTTGCAGATATTAAAAATGCTCATACTTCCACCGCTACATTCCCTAATGTAGGTTGCTATATGTCACAACATGAACCGCGAAAGTGGTGTAGGTGGCAAGGACGTGACTTGTTTATCAAAATATTTTTACAACCTAATGCCAGCCGTAATGCGTTATTAGGTGTGCACGGTGAATTTATTAAGGTATCTGTAACCACCATCCCGGCTAAAGGGGCAGCAAATAAGCAGCTTATTTTGCTTTTAAGTGAGCTATTTTCAGTAAAAAAACAAATATCACGTTAGTGGCCGGTGCGCATTCACGATATAAGACGCTAAAAGTATGCGAGCCGTCACTGCTCCCCAGTGTGTTTTTAGAATAAGTAGCTATACTCCATATTATATAATCTAAATTAAGGCGTTCAACTCAACGCTGTATAAAAAGGAATGTGAGTATGGTTCGACAATTTGATAATGAATTGCGCAGTTATGATTTATGGAAGCAGCAGGCTGCTAGTTCAATTCATGCCTATCAGGAATGGTTGGATGACGCGGGTCTCAGTGATACAGACATTGAGATGGAGTTGATTAAAAACTTACGCTTGTTGGACAAAAACAATATAACCATTGCGTTTGCGGCGGAGTTTTCACGCGGCAAGACTGAATTAATCAATGCACTTTTCTTCTCATCCACAGGCGTTAGGTTATTGCCATCTAGCCCCGGACGCACAACTATGTGCCCGACGGAACTATTCTATGATGCAAATGAAGCACCTTATTTACGCCTTTTAGACATAAAAACGAGGCTTAGTGATAAGCCCATTGAAAGTTTCAAGAAAGATCCAAAGAAATGGACGCATGTTGAATTGGATTGCGATTCTCCAGAACAAATGCAAGAGGCTTTTCAGGCACTACTTAAAACGAAGTTGGTAGACGCTGATATAGCAGAAAAATTGGGCTTGCCGGGGAAACCAGGCGAAACTGAAGTTGAAGTGCCGTGTTGGCGGCATGCGATGATTAGCTTTCCGCACCCGTTACTAGAACGTGGTTTGACAGTGCTGGATACACCCGGGCTTAACGCCTTAGGCTCCGAGCCAGAGCTGACGTTGAGCATGTTGCCAAGTGCGCAAGCGATGTTTTTTGTGTTGGCTGCAGATACAGGGGTCACGCAAAGTGATATGGACATGTGGAATCATCATATTCGCGCGTATAAAAGTAAGCACCCAAATGGTTTGGCAGTAGTTCTCAACAAAATTGACACCCTGCAAGATGATTTGATGAGTGATGATGAAGTATCGGCCCTTATCCATAAGCAAACTAGAGAAACGGCTAAATTATTGGATCTTGATGAACAATCTATTTTTCCCTTGTCCGCTAAACAAGCGTTGGTGGGTAAGATTAAAAAAGATAAAAAAATGATAGAGGATAGCCGTTTAAGTTCACTTGAAAACTTTTTATCTGAGCGGGTCATGAGCTCACAAAGAGATATCATGCAAAGTAGCGTGATTGATGGCACGTTGGATAGAATTGGCGGTTCTAGAAGCCTTATCGAGAACCGAATTCATAACGCCTCGACGCAATATGATGAGTTGGCATCAATTCATAATAAAAGCGAAGAAGTGACTGCAGAATTGATTTTTAAGTCGAGGTTAGAGCAAACAGCATACAATAAAAACCTCACTCATTTAAAAACAAGTCGTCATTTATTCAATACTCAAGTGGCAGAACTTTTACATCAGATTAACCCTGCTCGAGTAAAAAGTATTGTTGAAGAAGGTTCTGCAAAAATGATTTCCAGTTGGACCAGTGTTGGCATTCGTGATGGGATGAAAAGGACGTTCGATGGTTTGAATACACTGCTAAATGAAACGATTACGCAAACCTACTCGAGTGTGAAGCTTTTAGACGCTATTTATAAAAGGTTTAAGGATGAGCATGCCTTTAAGTCGGAACAGGGAACAGTATTTAAAATTGACAACTATCAGCAAGAACTGGAGCAGTTGTTGGAAGAAGGAATAGAATTTAGCCATAGTTCTATGGCAGCTTTAACAGAACAAAATACGTTGGCAAAAAGATTTGTTAATACGGTTGGTCGTAAAGCGACAACAATCTTTGAGGATGCATATCTAGACGTAAAGAAATGGCAAACGGCTGCTTTAGCTCCGCTTATTGCCGAAGTAAATGAACAAAAGGCTAGCATGGAAGGGCGGTTGGATAACCTAAGAAGCGTGGCTGAAGGCAAAGATGCTCTTGAAGATAAAATGAGTGAAGCTAAAGAGCTTGAGACGTTAGCAAAGGAGCAGCTAAAAGTGTTGCTCGATATCGTTGAGTCATTAGAAGTTCCTGCAGCTGACGAACTTGAAACGCCTGCTGCTAAAGAGGCGGCGTCCTAACTAGCGACTCTGGTTTAAAAGTACTTAAAGGGCTAAACTTGCTTGATGAACATAATGTCCCAAACACCGTGCCCTAAACGTTGCCCACGTTTTTCAAACTTGGTAATAGGCCGGTGATCGGGGCGGTCAATATAGGCAATATCGGCGCTATTTTTAAACCCCATATGTTTGTTTAATGTCTCTAAAATATGTTCTGCGTAGTTTTCCCAATCGGTGGCTACGTGAAAAACCCCTGTAAGCTTTAATTTTTGAAGAATCAAATCTAGAAACGCGGCCTGTACGATACGCCGTTTATGGTGTCGTTTTTTATGCCAAGGATCAGGGAAAAAAAGTTGAATGCAGTCGAGACTTTGATCGGGTATAGCGTTATTTAAAACGTCGATAGCATCGGTATCAAAAATACGGATATTGTTGAGTTCTTTTTCTTGGATAACTCGTAGCAAATGCCCCACACCTGGTTGATGGACCTCAATGCCAATGAAGTTTTTGTCGGCTGATACTTGCGCCATTTCGGCTAAACTATTGCCGTTGCCGAAGCCGATTTCTAGGGTGATGGGATGGTTGTTAGCAAAAATATCTAATGGTTTAATCATGACATGGCTATTTAGCCCATAGATTGGCCAGCCAGTTTTAATGGCAGACTCTTGCCCAGGCGTTAGCCGACCTTCACGTTTTACAAAGCTTTTTATACGACGAAGTGCCTTAGAGTTCGTGTCACTCATCATCTACTAAGTTGTAGGTGGTTAAATTAAGCCATCTAGCGGGGATGATGCAGATGCATACCGACGACGTGGCATGCGTCCTGCAAGTGCTGCTTCGCGCCCAGCCTGTACGGCTTTTTTCATTGCTGAGGCCATTAATACAGGATTTTTGGCATGGGCGATGGCGGTGTTCATTAGAATACCATCGCAGCCCAATTCCATGCCAATAGCGGCATCAGAAGCAGTTCCGACGCCAGCGTCAACGATGATGGGTACATTAGCATTTTCAATAATGGTGAGAATATTGTAAGGGTTGCGAATACCTAAGCCAGAACCTATGGGGGCAGCTAAAGGCATAACTGCAACGCAGCCCATCTCCTCAAGCCGTTTGGCGATAATAGGGTCGTCGTTGGTGTAAACCATTACTTCAAAGCCTTCTTTAATCAGGGTTTCTGCAGCTTCCAAGGTGGCCGTTATATCCGGAAATAGCGTTTTTTTATCGCCTAATACTTCAAGTTTGACCAGCTTGTGCCCGCCCAGTATTTCGCGTGCTAAACGGCATGTGCGTAAAGCATCTTTAGCCGTATAGCAGCCAGCCGTATTTGGTAATATGGTGTATTTATCGGGCGATATAACGTCCAGCAAATTTGGCTCGCCGGGGTTTTGGCCAATATTAGTACGGCGAATAGCAACGGTGACAATCTCGGCACCACTCATTTCGATAGCTTGTTGCGCCTCATCGAGATCTTTGTATTTGCCGGTGCCGACTAACAGCCTAGACTGGTAACGCTTGCCGGCAATGATTAAGTCGTCGGGTTGCCCACCGCCTATCGCTTGCACTACTTCTACCGTATCGCCATCATTAAGGCAAATGATGCCAAATTGGTCGGCGGGCTTAATTTCTTCGTTTAACTCCACGGCAAGGCGCTTGCCCACTAAGCCCATTTTTTCAATTAGCTGTTGTATGGTGCAAGGCTTGTCACAGGAAAAATTCTCTCCATTTAGGTAAATATCCATCAGTATTCTCTGTTAGGCGTTAGAGGCATCAAGCTTCTCTTTGCGTCGGGTACGTACCGCCGTCGCTAATTCTTCAAGCAACTCAACGCTGCTGTTCCAGTCAATGCAAGCATCGGTAATGCTCTGTCCATAAACTAGCTCTTGGCCGTCCACTTGATCTTGGCGCCCTGCAACCAAATGGCTTTCAATCATAACGCCGCTGATGCGCATATCACCATTGGCTATTTGTCCAGCAACGTCTTTACCAACGATCATTTGGCGCTCATGTTGTTTACTACTATTAGCGTGGCTTAGATCAATCATCATATGTAGATTCACGCCTGCTTTACCGAGCTCACTGGCAGCATTGTTGACACTTTCTGCGTCATAATTAGGCTGTTTGCCGCCGCGTAAAATGAGGTGGCAATCTTCGTTACCGGCGGTTTGAAAAATAGCCGAGTGCCCCTGCTTAGTAACGGATAAAAAGTGATGCGGTCGGATTGCAGCGCCAATAGCATCGATGGCGACCTTAATCGTACCATCGGTACCATTTTTGAAACCGACTGGGCATGATAAGCCCGATGCAAGCTCTCGGTGAGTTTGGCTTTCAGTTGTTCGTGCGCCGATTGCTCCCCAGGCGATTAAATCGGATACATACTGGGGCGTAATGAGGTCAAGGTACTCGGTTGCAGCAGACACCCCCATAGAGTTGAGGTCTAATAGTAACGAGCGCGCGACGTGCAAACCCTTGTTGATGTCAAAGCTATCGTCCAGGTCGGGGTCATTGATGAGCCCTTTCCAGCCAACAGTGGTTCTTGGCTTTTCAAAATAAACCCGCATAACGATAATCAGGTCGTCAGATAAAGAATCAATGTACGGCTTCAGTCGAGATGCGTATTCTAAGGCCGCCTTAGGGTCGTGAATAGAACAGGGGCCAATGACGACTAATAAGCGATCATTGTTGCCGTGGAGTACATTATGTATAGCATCTCGTGCAGACAAGGTTGTTTGTGCGGCGCTGTCAGTGATAGGCAGTTCGGTGTGCAACTTTTCAGGAGAAATAACTTCCTGCATGTTAATGATTCGTGTATCGTCAGTTTTGAATGTGTTCATGGGCAATCTTTATTCTTAAATGATTTCTAAAAAGGCTAAGATGATACTCCTAATAGGCTGATTTTGCTTGTACTTTCTAGATGGTTAAGTTCCATGAAATATTCAAGGCATGGTTGATAAAAAAGGAGTGAGGTAGGGGTGGAAGAAAGATTTGAAGTAATATATCAACAAGTTTTGACCAATAAGGCGCTTTTGCCGGCAGCCCCTAGTGTGGGCATGCAAATTTTAAAGGCACTAAATAACCCGAATTGTAATGTAAAATTATTTTCTAAAATTATAGGAAATGACGTAGGGCTGACCGCTTTCATACTCAAAACGGCACGAAGCCTGCGGTTTTTAACTCGCACGCCTCCGAAAGACCTAGAGAGTGCAATAGTACGGATGGGAATGAAAGAAACGTACTATCTATCGTTAGCGTTCTTATCCCGCTCTGTCGTTAGCTCAACAAACTTAAAAATACGAGAGCTTTTAAAGGAAACACAGCAGTTTTCCACAAAATTAGCGGTCATCTCATGTTTTTTAGCAGAAAAAACCCGCAGGTTGCCTGCTAATCAAGCCATGTTAGGGGGGCTTTTCCAGGATATTGGTGTGCCGGCTATTTTGGTTACCTTAGAAAAACACCTCGATGTTTTAGGCGATCCGCAACAAAGAATAGCGTGTATTGATTATTTGGCCCCTAAAGTAGGCGAGCATATTCTTAGGCAATGGGGTTTGGATGAGCTGTTAGATGTGCCACGAAATAGAAAAAACTGGGCACTAGATGAAGAGCAAGCGGGCTTGCCGGAACTTATTTTAGTTGCACGCATACACGCGATGATTGGAACGAAAGAATTTAAGGCTTGCCCGCCGTTATTTAAGATGCCTGCATTTCATAAGTTTAATTTAGGCGAGCTGGGGCCAGATAACACACTAGAGCTGCTTAAAGAGTCCAAAGAAGAGCTGGATGACATTCAAAGGCTGCTAACGCCATAAATGGGGCTTCATAATCTGTTAAGCAAAGTATTTGTATGATTGGATGGCGTCAAAGTTTAATGCTAATTAGGGAGATATAGCGATGGGTAAGTTACTAAAATTTTTGGGTGGTCTGGTTTTTCTTATTATTGCCGTGGGCGTCATTGCCCCGCTGGTAATAGATCCGAATGACTATCGTGAACAAATTCAAACTATTGTAAAAGAGAAAACTGGGCGGGATTTGGCGATAAACGGAGACTTAAGCTTTTCAGTTTTTCCTTGGCTAGGCATAGGCATTAATCAAGTAAGTTTGAGTAATGCGAAAGGTTTTAAGGCTAAAAACTTTGCTGTTATTGAAGAAGCGAACGTGAAAGTTAAGTTGCTACCACTGTTGAGTAAAAAAGTAGAAATTAGCACCATTGTATTGAAGGGAATGGAGTTGAACTTAGCCAAAAACAAGGCAGGTAAAACGAACTGGGAAGACATGCTTCAAGCCGACGCTGGAGCTGACTCCGCGGATGCTAATGCAGCAGATGAAAGCACATCTGGTGCAGGGCTTGGAGCACTGGCGATTGGTGGTATAAAAATTGAAGGAGCAAACGTTAATTGGGATGATGCGGGAAAAAATGAGCATTACAGTATCATCGACTTGGACCTGACAACGGAAGCGCTGTCATTAAATAATCCAACGGCTATCGTTCTTGCCTTTACCGTAGATAGCAGCAAGCCTAAAGCGACGGTGCGCTTAAAACTTCAGGGAGATTTGCTGATTAATACAGCCTTGAATAAGTTTGATTTTCAGAACATGACCTTAGCAATTGATGCAGCAGGTGAGCCAGTTCCTGGTGGCGCAATGAGGGTTGATATTGCAAGTCACTTAGTCGCGGATTTAGCCGGTAGTGGTAGCTTAATACTCGATCCTTTAACGATTAAATTTGATGACTCAACGCTATCTGGCAATGCCTTAGTGAAAAACTTTGACAAGCCAGCGGTCAAATTTGACCTAACCATTGACAGCATAAATGTTGATCGTTATTTGCCGCAATCATCAGCGGATACTCAATCAGCAAGTGCTAAAAGTGGCGGCGCTTCAATTCCACCTCCTGCGGCTACGGCAATGATCCCTGTGCAAACCATTCGAGATTTAAATATAGATGGTATTTTTAAAATTAATTCGCTTGTTATAAATGGTTTGAAGGCAGAGCAGGCCAGCGTAAAAATACTGGCAAAAAATGGCGTGTTAAAAACCGAGCAAGGAGTTAAGAAATTTTATAATGGTAGTTATGCGGGTAAAACAACGGTAGACGCACGTCAAAATATACCTAAAATTATTGTTAAGGAACAAGCAACGGGGATTAACATCGAGCCGTTACTGGTTGATTTACTAGGTGAATCATCCCTTTCAGGAGTTGCAAATATTAAGGTTGATTTAACCATGCGTGGTAATAGCATAGCCGCCTTTAAACGTAGGTTAAACGGTACGGCCAACTTTAGTTTTCTAGACGGTGCTGTTACTGGCATTGATGTGGGTGCGTTAATGAAGCAAGCACAGGCAGTTTTAAAAGGGGATTTGTCGGCAGCATTCGTGAAGGGTGGGGATAATAAAACCACATTTGCGAAAATGTCTGGTAGCGCGCAAATAACGAATGGCTTGTTAAACAATAATGACCTATTGGTTGTCTCACCGTTAATAAATATTAAGGGTGCGGGTACGGCAAACCTTGTGACGGAGAAACTAGATTATCAACTTGGCCTACAACGTACAAAAGCTACGACAGATAGAGAGAAGGCAGACACTAAGGATTTAAAAAATGTGCTTATTCCAGTGAATATTAGTGGCACATTTGCTGCGCCAAAGGTTCGGTTAGACGTTAAAGCGATAGTGCTAGCCACCCAGAAAGAAAAAATAGAAGAGAAAACACAAGAATTGAGAGAAAAACTCAACGAAAAGATAGATAAAAAACTGAAAGGTAAAGTAGGTGACTTATTAAAAGGCCTGTTCTAGCGGACGGACTGGATGTTCCTACACCTGAGCCTGAGCAATTTCAGGCTCAGGTGTTAACGTGGTTTGATCAATGTGGCAGAAAACATTTGCCTTGGCAACAAGCTCCAACACCGTATCGGGTTTGGTTATCGGAAATCATGT
>NVSW01000051.1 GCA_002401365.1 Piscirickettsiaceae bacterium
GTTCAATGAATATTAATGGCAGAAACACCTTAGCATGTACCAAAGATATTCGTGATATTGATGGGCCCATTAAGATTTATCCTTTGCCACATCTGCCAGTGGTTAAAGATATTGTGCCAGATTTAACGCACTTTTATGCTCAATACACATCCATAAAACCATGGATTCAGGCAGATACACCGCCGCCACCTGATAGAGAGCGTCTACAGACAAAAGAAGACCGTGCGCAACTGGATGGTTTGTATGAGTGTATTCTTTGTGCCTGTTGCTCTACGTCTTGCCCTAGTTACTGGTGGAATGCTGACCGTTATCTTGGCCCGGCCATTTTGTTACAAGCGTACCGTTGGTTAGCCGATTCCCGTGACGAATATGCAGGTGAACGTTTGGATGAACTAGAAGATCCATTTAAACTTTACCGATGTCATACCATCATGAACTGCACGGAAACCTGCCCTAAAGGGTTGAACCCAGCTAAGGCGATTGCAGAAATTAAAAAATTATTGGTTGAACGTAAAATAGCCTAATGTCTGAAAAATCAAAGCTCCTTTGGCGTTGCCGGCGTGGCGTGAAGGAGCTTGATATCGTTTTTACAAGGTTTGTTGAATCATCATACGACGATTTGGATGAGAAACAAAAATCGACGTTCTCGGCATTATTGGAAATTGAAGACCCCATTATCCTAAGCTACATGCTAAATCAATCAAGTCCTGATAATAAAGAGCTCGCTAGCCTTGTCGAAAAAATTCGCCAAAGCATTTGAAGTAACATTCAAACATTCAATTGTCTTGGAACTGCTAACGTTCTTTCTATTTGGGTTAGCTTTTGTAAGTTGTTGGTTGTCTGGGATTAGCCTAATATATAAGCTGATATTATTGGCATTGTTAACAGCTTACGTTGGTTATTCTTTTCCTCGTCTCTTTATTTATAAACGTTACCAAGGCTTGCTATTTAATAGTGACCTCAGTTGGCAGTTAAAACCTAAATCGGGTGGCTTGCAATTGTCGTCTTTACTACCATCATCGGCAATTTTAGGCCCGTTTTTTTTCCTGCATTTTAAAACAGCCGATAGCATAATTAGATTGGTTTTGCACCAAAGCAATATTGATAAAAATGGCGCTAGGTTGTTACGAGCTAACTTTAATAACTCAAGGGGCGGGGGTTAACACCGTGTCCTTTTTAAAGTTTAAATCATCTAATTCTGGGTAATCGAGGGTGTAATGAAGCCCGCGGCTTTCTTTTCTAGCGAGCGCGCTATCAATGATTAGTTCAGCCGTTGTTAGTAAGTTTCTTAGTTCAAGGAAGTCACTAGTGACATGAAAGCTACTGTAATATTCAGAGACTTCTTTTTTAAGTAATTCAACACGGTGTTTTGCACGCTGTAGTCGTTTTGTCGTTCTGACAATCCCAACATAATCCCACATAAATTGACGTAGCTCAGCCCAGTTGTGTGATACAACAATGGCCTCATCAGAGCTAATAACTCTCGAATCATCCCACTGCTTAATGCTCGGCAATTCAGACTTTTTCTTTAGCGCTTCGGTAATATGTGAGCTCGCTTGTCGCGCAAAAACCAAGCATTCTAAAATGGAGTTGCTAGCTAGGCGATTAGCACCATGTAAGCCGGTAAAAGCGGTTTCTCCTATTGCGTAAAGCCCACTAATATCAGTGCAACCGAATTTGTTAGTTACCACGCCGCCACACGTGTAATGTGCCGCAGGAACGACGGGAATAGGTTCTTTTGTCATATCAAAACCAAACTCTAGGCAACGCTGATATAACATTGGAAAATGAGATTTTGTAAATCTTGATGTTCGGTGACTCATATCTAAATAGACTGAATCAATTCCCAAGCGCTTAATTTCGTGGTCAATTGCGCGAGCAACGGTATCTCTTGGCGCTAGTTCGGCTCGTTTGTCAAAATTAGGCATAAAGCGTGTGCCGTCGGGTAGTAACAAAAGTCCACCTTCTCCACGAACGGCTTCGCTAATCAAGAATGATTTTGCCAGCGGGTGAAATAAGCAGGTAGGGTGGAACTGCATAAACTCCATATTTGCAACTCTACAGCCCGCACGCCATGCCATGGCAATGCCATCACCAGTGGACACGTCTGGGTTGCTGGTGTACAGGTATACTTTACTTGCGCCGCCGGTTGCTAGTGTAATAACAGGTGCTTGCATTCTGATAACTATGTCTTTTTTTGTATCCAATACATAACAGCCAGCAATGCTCTTTTGTGATTCGTTAGCGCGCCGCTGGGTAACAAGGTCAATAACATTATGGTGCTCAAAAATTTTAATATTCGCTTTTTGCAAAGCAAGGTCGCCAAGAGATGTTTGTACTTCTTTTCCTGTAGAATCATGAGCATGAACAACACGCCGATGCGAGTGCCCACCTTCTTTAGATAAATGCAAGTTATCATCACCTTTTGAAAGTTTGGTCGTCGAAAAAGCCACGTTTTTGTCGATTAACCAATCAATGCTTGACTTGCCATGGGTGACGACTAATTCAGCAATATCTTTATGTGATAAGCCGGCGCCTGCAATAAGTGTGTCTTTAATGTGAGCGTCGATAGAGTCTTTTTTATCATGGACGGCTGAAATACCACCTTGAGCATAAAAAGTATTTCCTTCGTTCATATCGAGCTTCGAAAGAATAGCGATATTTACGTGGTCTGGTAATGATAAAGCTAGACCTAGACCGGCAGCGCCACTGCCTATAATGATGACATCGAAAGAGAAGTTGTTATGCGACATAAAATTTAGATTGTGGGCTACCGTGTTAATAGAGATAATATCAAATATAGGAATTCAAACGTACGGATTAAAGCAAAAATAAATATTTATTACCAAATGACCTATATTATTCAAATGAAAACTGAACTGATCAAGCTAGCTAACTTACAACAGAACAGCTGTTCTACTGTTTGTTATGCCTGAAGAAGATGATCAACTTTTAGTTGAGTTAGTTCAACAAGGTAATAAAAAAGCATTTGATAAGTTGGTCATTAAGTATCAACAAAAAGTTATTCAATTAGTTATGCGTTACGTTAAGGACCCTAGTGAGGCGCAAGACGTTGCCCAAGAGGCATTCATTAAAACCTATCGGGCGCTGCCAAACTTTAGAGGGGAAAGTGCCTTCTATACTTGGTTATATAGGATAGCGGTTAATACGGCTAAGAATTTTTTGGTATCCAGAGCGAGAAGGTCATCAAATAATGAAGTTGATGCGCACGAAGCAGAGTCTTATGAAGGCGCGTATTTGCTAAAAGAAGCCGACTCCCCAGAACATTTGTTATTAACAGAGGAAATTCGCTTAAAAATTCAAGAAGCGATAAATGCTTTACCAAAAGAGTTACAAATGGCCATACGTTTGCGAGAGTTAGAAGGGCTGAGTTACGATGAAATAGCAGTGAAAATGAATTGCCCTGTTGGCACCGTTCGATCACGTATATTTAGGGCACGTGAAGCAGTAGATAAAATAATTGAACCTTTACTAAATTAACCGGTCTATTTTGCATATGATAGAAAAACAACTACAGCATGTATCTTCACTACTTGATGATGAATTGCATCCAGATGATGCTGGCCTTATTGTCGAATCTCTGCAAACGCATGAAAATTCGGGCAAAAAGTTAGATCGCTATGCACTTATAGGCGATGCGTTAAGAGATGAAACCATCGTAGTTTATGAAGAGAGTTTTTTGAATAAAGTGCAGCGGGCGCTGGCAGAGGAACCAATAGTTTTAGCGCCTCGGTATGTTAAGAAAAGTAACGATAAACCGTATATTGCGGTTGCATTAGCTGCTTCGCTTGCATTTATTTCGGTTGTTTTATTTAATATTTTTCCAGCGGTTGACAATAATACTGGTATGCAACCGTATGCAGAGAATGTTGAAGAGGCTGATACAAGATTAGCGTTTGAAGAAGAAGAAAATCTCGAGCTACAAGAATACCTTCGCCAACACAAGGGTGCTAGCCCTGAAGACATGCAAACGCTTGATACACGCTTGGTCGGATTTGAGAAATAATACGAGCTGTATAATCCATAAACGGACGTTTCTTTATAGTGAATAAGCAATTAAGCCATCGGCGTGTACAGGTTGGCATTGTTGATTCGTTATTGATGTTTTTTAGTGCGCTTTTTTTACCATCCGTTGCAATCAGTGCAACCTCTCCGGATGAATTTCTTGATGACTTTTTGCATTCTGATAAGCGCGGAAGCTATAGTGCTAGCTTTGTTTTTATTAAACCTTCTGGACTGCAATCAACGGATGTTTTCGTAGATATGCGTGATGATGGAACATACAAAAGAATAATTTGGTTCAATGGCGCCAAAAAAGAAATGACGAGTACACCTCTAAAAACAATGCATTACTTCCCTGCTAAGCAAGAAAAGGTTTCTTATCTTGCGGGACAATTGCCGTCAAGGTTAACGCTGTTGTTCAATAATTATCAACAAGCAAGCCATTATTACTCCATAAAACTTGATGAGAATGCTGAATACGTTGCTGGGCGTGAGACGTATAGATTATCTGTCATGGCAAAGCTGCCGAATCGTTACAGCAGGGTATACTGGATTGATAAAGCAAAATTCATAATATTAAGGGTCGACGTGCTGGATGAAAATGGGCAACTAATCGAGAGGATGAAATGTACCTCTTTAGTCTTAAAAAAACCAGATTCTGGTGAGCTGCTTGTCTCAAGTGAAGGGATAGGCTATAAAGCAATTGAACTAATACCTGATGTAACTGAGGGTCCAAATAATGTGATTACGTTTAATTGGTTGCCAGAACACTATAAAATAGTCCAAAGCTTGAGGGTTGATAAGATTAACTCACTGGAAAAACATATTATGCTGAGTGACGGTTTTTCTATTGTTCGGGTGGTCGTGAGCCCCCACGGTCATCATACAAACAAAATAGCCGCTAATCATCAACGCGATGTATGGCAAAAGTTTGTATTTACATTAGAAAACAAACAAATCCTACTAACAGGAGAGTTGCCTTTACATAGTATTAAGGAAATTGCGGGCGCCATTAGCCATTAGGTAAACATTAATGATTGAAGAAACAGCAACAGTACAATCCATTATCGGACAACAAATAACGATCCATACGATAAAACAAAATGCGTGTGGTGGCTGTAAAGAGTCAGCGTCGTGTTCTACCTCAGTTCTTGCTAAGTATTTTGGCAACAAGGAGATTGAGTTGGTGTTAACGTCAAAATTACCTATTAAAGTAGGTGATTCAATTGTTGTTGGGCTTGAAGAGCGCGCATTGCTTCGCTTAACCTTGTTTATTTACTTATTACCAATAATTGTGATGTTTGCTTTTGCGTTATTAGGCGGTTATTTGCAACAAATGTTACACATTAATAATGAGCTAATAACGATAGTTTTAGCCTTAAGTGGGCTGGCGGGTTCATTTTTCTGCCTTAAACATTTTAGTGGTTATTGGTTTAACGCGCAAAAGTTAAATCCAAGGGTCTTGAAAATAAACTAAATTACCCCATCTATTTATAATACTGAACAACATGGAGCTAAATTTGATGCCACAAATTATTAAACGTTTTCCTTTATTGGTCTTTGCAATATTACTGCTAAGTATCAATAGTAGTTTCGCATACGATTTGCCTGACTTTACCGAGTTGGTCGAAAATAATAACAAGGCAGTTGTGAATATTAGCACAACACAAAAGCCTAAAAATGTGAGGAGTGGTCTGCCTCCAAATATGCAACAGCTCCCTGAGAACGGCCCTTACAATGATTTATTTAAACATTTTTTTGGTGCGCCAGGTATGCGCCCAAAACAGCGTGAGTCTCATTCATTGGGCTCAGGTTTTATAATCTCTGAAGATGGGTATTTATTGACTAATCACCATGTGATCAGAAATGCAGATGAGATTATTGTCCGTTTTCAAGATCGTAGAGAGCTTAAAGCGACAGTAATTGGTAGTGATGAGCGCACCGATGTTGCACTGTTGAAAGTGGAAGCGAAAGGTTTGCCGGTGGTTAAGTTTGGTTCTTCAAAAAAGCTTAAAGTGGGCGAATGGGTCTTTGCTATTGGCTCACCGTTTGGTTTTGATAGTACTGTAACCGCAGGTATCGTTAGTGCGAAAGGTAGAAGTTTACCGCAAGAAAACTACGTGCCTTTTATTCAAACAGATGTGGCTATAAACCCTGGCAATTCCGGCGGCCCTTTGTTTAATTTAAATGGTGAAGTTGTTGGTATTAATTCGCAAATATATAGCCGTTCAGGTGGCTTTATGGGCTTGTCTTTCGCTATACCCATTGATGTTGCGTTAAATGTTAGCAATCAGCTCAAGACGTCGGGTCATGTGATGCGAGGCTGGTTAGGTGTGCGTATTCAAGATGTAACGCGTGAATTGGCTGAATCATTTGATATGGAGAAACCACACGGTGCGTTAATAGCTCAAGTTATTGACAACAGTCCCGCTGAGAAAGCTGGGCTGCAGGTGGGTGATGTGATTATTGCTTTTAATGGTGAGACAGTTAACAGGTCATCGTCTTTACCGCCTTTAGTAGGTGCTGCTGATATGTCAGTCAAGGCAAAGGTAAAAGTCATTAGGGATAAGAAAACGAAAGTTATTACGGTTAAGTTAGAGAATTTACCTGAAGATGAAGAGACTAAAGCGGAAAGTCCATCAAAGAACAATAAGCCCGACACCATGCTAGGCATGTCAGTAAAAGACTTATCTGCTGATATGCGTGACCGCTTAGAGATTAAAAAATACGGTGTTCTGGTTGAATTTGTAAACAACGGCGCTGCTAGCAAGGCTGGAATACGTCGTGGAGATGTTATTATGCAATTTGATGGCAAGGATGTTAAAAATGTTAAACATCTAATTAAATTAAGCAAAAACGTTAAGAGTGATAGGTTTATTTCAATGTTAATAAATCGACAAGGGAATCCGATTTTTCTCGCTTTGAAAAAATAATAGGTACAATACGCAGCAATAAATTAAAACGCCTCAATCGGGGCGTTTTTTTAAGCTGAGCTAGGCTGATAAGTCGTAGCCATGACGTTAAGAGAGAAGTGTGTCTGATATAACTTTAACCAGAAATTTTTCAATAATTGCCCACATCGACCATGGAAAGTCGACCCTCGCTGATCGTTTAATTCACATGTGTGGCGGCCTAACTGACCGAGAAATGGAAGAACAAGTTCTCGATTCTATGGATATAGAGCGTGAACGTGGGATTACCATCAAAGCTCAAAGTGTAACCCTACATTATCAGGCTGAAGACGGCCAAAGATATAAGCTTAATTTTATTGATACACCTGGACACGTTGATTTTTCCTACGAGGTGTCTCGTTCGTTAGCGGCGTGTGAAGGTGCTTTGTTAGTGGTAGATGCAGCACAAGGGGTAGAAGCCCAAAGTGTTGCCAATTGCTACACCGCTATTGAGTTAGGTCTTGAAGTGTTGCCAATTTTAAATAAGATTGATTTGCCCTCAGCTGAACCAGAACGAGTTGCCGAAGAAATTGAAGAAATTATTGGCATTGAGGCGATAGATGCACCACAAATTAGTGCTAAAACTGGCGTAGGTGTAGACCAAGTTTTAGAACGAATTGTTAAACAAGTTCCAGCACCTAAAGGTGACATTAATGCGCCTTTACAAGCGCTTATTATTGACTCATGGTTCGATAATTACCTAGGTGTGGTTTCTTTGATCAGGGTCGTCAATGGTTCGATTAAGAAGAAACAGCGAATCAAAATGATGTCGTCTAATGATGTTTATCTGGTCGACCAAGTAGGTGTTTTTACACCCAAAAGAGAGGTATTAGATGAGCTTTATCCCGGCGATGTAGGCTTTATGGTAGCAGGCATTAAAGATATCTACGGCGCTCCAGTTGGTGACACTATTACCTTAGTAAACAACCCAGCTAAAGAGTCGCTGCCTGGTTTTAAAATGGTACAAGCGCGCGTATTTGCTGGGCTGTTCCCATCCAGTTCAAATGATTATGAAAATTTACGTGAGGCATTAAACAAGCTAAAACTTAATGATGCTTCGTTGAACTACGAACCTGAAACCTCCGATGCATTGGGGTTTGGTTTTCGTTGTGGTTTCTTAGGAATGCTGCATATGGAGATCATTCAAGAACGGTTAGAAAGGGAGTATGACCTAGACCTTATTACGACAGCACCCACAGTGGTTTACCAGGTGTTGCTGCGCAATGGCGATATATTGGATGTGGATAACCCCGCTAAATTACCGGACTTATCTACCGTTAATGAGATTCGCGAGCCAATTATTGAAGCGCATATTTTGGTACCTCAAGAGTATTTAGGCAATGTAATTACCTTATGCATTGAAAAGCGAGGCGTGCAAACCAAAATGCAATATATGGGTAAACAAGTTTCACTAAGTTATGAGATGCCCATGAGCGAGGTGGTATTAGACTTCTTTGACCGCTTGAAGTCGGTTAGTCGAGGTTATGCATCTTTTGAATATGAGTTTAAACGCTTTCAATGTGAACCTCTCGTTAAGTTGGATGTGTTAATTAATGGTGATAGGGTTGATGCGTTGTCATTAATTGTCCATAAAGATATTAGCCAAAAGCGTGGTAGGGAATTGGTTGAAAAAATGAAAGAACTCATTCCTCGGCAAATGTTCGAAATTGCTATTCAGGCGGCTATTGGTTCAAAAATTATTGCCCGTTCATCAGTGAAGGCGTTGCGGAAAAATGTTACGGCGAAGTGTTACGGTGGTGATATTTCCCGTAAACGTAAGTTATTAGAAAAACAAAAGGCTGGTAAAAAGCGTATGAAACAGGTGGGTAATGTTGAAATTCCGCAAGACGCATTTTTGGCTGTTTTAAAACTAGGTAAGGACTAAAGGATTAGATGATGCACTTTGATTTTTCTGCCGCTTTAACATTAGCTACATTGGTAACAGGCGTTATTGCCGGTATATACATGTTGTTACATGTTAAAAAGAAAAATAGTGACCGCGAACGTCGCGAGCCCTTGTTGGTTGAATATTCAAAATCATTTTTCCCCGTTTTATTGTTCGTCTTGGTGTTACGTTCATTCATTGTTGAGCCATTTAAAATCCCTTCTAGCTCAATGATGCCGACATTGTTGATTGGTGATTTTATTCTGGTTAATAAATTTACCTACGGTGTGCGGTTGCCGGTTATTAATACTAAAGTGACAGACGGTGATGCGCCTAAAAGGGGCGATATAATGGTGTTCCGATACCCTAAAGATGAGTCGTTAGACTATATTAAGAGGGTAATAGGGTTGCCAGGAGACAAGATTGGTTATTATGCCAAGCACGTTTATATTAACGGTGAAAAGTTTGCCCAAGAGGATTTAGGCCTCTATCAAGGGTATGGTCAAGGATCGAACATGAGCGATGCATTATTAAAACTTGAAAAAATGCCCACGCTTGAGCATCAAGTTTTAATAATGAATGAGCGCCCATCCATCGAAGGTGAAACGACTGTACCTGAGGGGCATTATTTTATGATGGGCGATAATCGGGATAATAGTAACGATAGCCGTTACTGGGGAACAGTTCCAGAAGCAAACATCGTCGGTAAGGCATTTATGATATGGATGAACTGGGATGCCGGTATTGCTTGGTCACGCATTGGAACATCGATTAAGTAGCTGTATACTCACTTTACTGCTTTAACTACATATAAAAATGGAAAGGATTATGCAAATTAATAAACAAAAAGGTTTTACCTTCTCTGGGCTAGTCATCATATTGGGTATTGTAGGAATGATTATTTTTAGTGTGTTGAAGGTTTTTCCAATATATATGGAGCATTTGTCAATTCAAAAATCTTTAGAAGCTCTAGAAAATGACCCCGCGATTAGAAAACTGTCAACGGCCGCTATTAAAGATAAAATGACCAAAAAATTTGATATGAACCAAGTCACTAGTATTGGTAGAAAAGACATTATTGTTAAAAGGGGCACCGGTGATTTAAAAGTGGAAATCACATATGAAGTCCGCGAAGATTACATTGGAAACGTTGATATTGTCGTCTCTTTTAGTGATGAATTCACTATTAACTTATAAGGGGTTAGAAGAGTCGCATTGAGTTTAAGTCTAGATCGTCTACAAAAAAAATTAGGTCTGAAATTTAGACGAATTGATGTGCTTGAGCAAGCACTAACTCACCGAAGTATTGGTCACAAGAACAACGAACGATTGGAGTTTCTTGGGGATTCAATACTGGGTTTTATTGTGGCGGATCGTTTGTATGAACAATTTCCCGGCGCAGATGAGGGGGTTCTTAGCCGATTAAGGGCAAGCTTAGTTAACGGTGACACCCTAGCAGAACTTGCTTCTAAACTAGAATTAGGGGAAGAATTGGTTTTGGGGCAGGGCGAGAAGAAGAGTGGTGGACGACACCGTAAATCAATATTGTCAGATGCGCTTGAGGCTATTATTGGCGCTCTTTATTTAGACCAAGGTTTTGTTAAAACCCAGCAATGGTTATTATCTTTATTAAAAGAAAGGCTTGATGTGTTGACCGTCGAGACAGCAGAAAAAGACCCTAAAACAAGGCTTCAAGAACACCTGCAAGCGTGTGGGCATAATGTACCCGAATATACTGTACTTACAATTACTGGCTCAGATCACGATCAACTTTTTGAAGTTCAATGTAAGGTCACAGGTATTAATGAACTATTATTTGCAAGAGCAAGTTCACGAAAAAAAGCAGAACAAAAAACAGCCCATAAAGCGTTAAAAATTCTTAATGTCTAATTCTAGTTATAAAAATGAGTTAAGTGGCAAAGCTACATCTTCCACTTCAACGAAACATACACCCAACGGGTATAAAAGTGGTTACGTTGCATTGATTGGTGCGCCGAATGCTGGCAAATCTACGCTGCTAAATTATTTATTAGGGCAAAAGATTAGCATCACCTCTCGTAAGCCGCAAACAACGCGTCATCGAATATTAGGTATTAAATCTCAAACTAATTCGCAAATTGTTTATGTTGATACGCCAGGTATGCATTTAGGCGGTAAAAAAGCATTAAATAAATACCTCAACAGAACTGCTGATTCGAGTATGTTGGGTGTGGATGTTATTGTTTGGTTAAAAGAAGACATCAAGTGGGATGATATTGATGATGCAATTTTAAAGAAACTTAAAGATGCTCAAACCCCTGTGATTTTAGCGATTAATAAAATCGATAAGGTGGTAAAAAAAGATAAACTGTTACCGTTTATACAAACTATAAGTAAACGATACGATTTTAAATCTATCATTCCTATTTCTGCATTAACGGGCAAACAATTGGATGAATTTGAATCATTGGTTTTAGATATGTTGCCAGAAGGGGAGCCATTATTTCCTGAAGAGCAAATTACAGACAGGTCTGAACGTTTTATGACGGCTGAAATTATTCGTGAAAAATTGACTAGGCGCTTAGGCCAAGAATTACCACATTCTTTAAGTATTAGTATTGAGCAATTTAACGTTGAAGAAAAAATTACCCGTATATATGCCACTGTTTGGGTAGAGCGCAAAGGGCAAAAAAATATTGTTATTGGCCCAAAAGGAGCAGGCTTGAAGGACGTTGGTATGAAGGCGCGTATTGACCTTGAAGCAATGCTTGATAGCAAAGTGTATTTGAATTTATGGGTTAAGGTTAAAAAAGGTTGGTCTGAGAATGAAAGGGAAATAGCTAATTTAGGTTACGTTGATTCTTAACGACTAGTTAGTCGTTCTTTCAGTGATGAATCGTGTAGAACAGCAACGGGCTTATATTCTTAAAAGTCAAAGCTTTAAAGAAACGAGCTTTATACATCAAATTTTTACTCGTGATTACGGCATTGTTTCTGTCGTATCAAGAGGGTCAAAAGCTAAAACGTCTAAAACAGGGTCTTTGTTACAGCCATTTAGGGAATTATCCATTTCTTGGAGTGGTAAAACGGAACTAAAAACCTTAACCAATGTAGAACAAAGAGGGCATGCGGAGCTTTTGAAAGGGGACGCACTTTATTGCGGTTTTTATGTCAATGAGTTGGTGTTGAATTTATTACATAAATACGATAGTCACCCGGTATTATTTGATTCTTTTCAGCGAGTGATTAAGGGATTACTGAGCACACAAAATATTGAAGTCAGTCTGCGTCAGTTTGAATTGTCCTTACTTGAAGAGATTGGCTATGGCTTACAGCTTGAATCTGTTGGAACGCACTTAGAAGCTATTCAGTCGGAAAAAAACTACAAGTACATAATTGGCCAAGGTGTTGAAGAAGTGTTGTTGCCAGTAAAGGGTGACGTTATAACTGGGGCAACGTTAAAAAACTTAAGGGATAATTGCCTTGTTAATAAAGTTGAGTTAAAGCAGGCAAAAAGATTGATGCGGCGTTTAATTGATCACCAATTGGATGGTAAAATTTTGAAGAGTAGGGAGTTATTTTTATAATGAACAACAATACTATCCTGTTAGGTGTAAATATAGATCATATTGCAACGTTAAGAAATGCGCGTGGCACTCAGTATCCTTCACCCGTTGATGCCGCGTTTATAGCTGAGCGAGCGGGTGCTGACGGTATTACTATTCATTTACGGGAAGATAGGCGACATATAAAAGATCAAGATGTGTACGATTTACGTGCACAAATTCATACTCGCATGAATCTTGAATTGGCGGTTACCGACGCGATGCTCGATATAGCGTGCGAAGTAAAGCCTGTGTCTTGTTGTTTAGTACCTGAAAAAAGAGAAGAATTAACGACTGAGGGAGGCTTAAATGTTGCGGAAAATTTCCAGCGCATTAAATCAGCTTGCCAGCAATTAGCTAATGAAAATATCTTAATTTCCCCTTTTATTGACCCTGATAATCACCAGATTGATGCAGTTTATGAGGCGGGTGCCACTATGCTTGAACTGCACACTGGGTGTTATGCGGATGCCGTGGATGCAAAGACTCAACAATTTGAACTAGAACGCATTCAACAAGCGGCTCGATATGCCAAAAGTTTAGGCCTAGAGGTGAATGCCGGACACGGCTTGCACTATCATAATGTTGAAAGTATTGCCAAGATTGCGGACATCGTAGAACTCAATATTGGCCATGCAATTATCGCAAGGGCGGTAATTTCAGGCTTGGATGTAGCTGTACGTGAGATGAAAACACTTATGCGTGACGCGCGATTAACGATTGTAGATCGCCCGCGATGAAAATTGCTTTAGGTGTTGAATACGATGGGAGCCGATATCATGGTTGGCAACGCCAAAAAAGCACACTTTTAACTATTCAAGAAAAAGCAGAGCAAGCATTGTCTGCTGTCGCTACTCATAAGGTAGCAGTTGTTTGTGCAGGGCGAACCGATGCAGGCGTACACGCCTTCGAACAAGTTATTCATTTCGAAACAAGTACCAAGCGGATGTTACGTGAATGGATGTTTGGCGGTAATGCTAATTTACCTGCTGATATACGCATTATTTGGGCTAAAGACGTTACTGATGATTTTCACGCTAGATTTTCAGCGGCAGCCCGTTACTATCGTTATGAAATACTCAATCGTTGTGTTAAGTCGGCATTATATAGAAATCATGTAACAACCATCTTCCAGCCGCTTGACGAACAGTTAATGCAAAGCGCATCGCAGGCGCTTGTTGGGACATATGATTTTTCTTCATTTCAAGCTCAAGGTTGCCAAGCAAAAAGTCCGATTAAACAACTACATTGGATAAATATTAAACGCTATAATGACAAAATTGTTATTGATATTATAGCTAGTGCGTTTCTGCACCATATGGTGCGTAATATTGTGGGAACCTTATTGCCGATTGGCTTAGCTAAAGAAAAGCCAGAATGGCTAGCAGATGTGCTTGAAGCAAAAGATAGAAAAGCTGCTGGTGTAACTGCTCGAGCAAATGGCTTGTTTTTTATAGGGGTTTATTACCCCAAACATTTTGCTCTGCCAAATCATCGCGCTTTTGATCCCTTTTGTAATCAAATTGAACAACCTGCACCGTAGTTGATGTATTAAAGAAAATGAGAACACGCGTTAAAATTTGTGGAATTACCCGTAGTGAAGATGCGTTAGCGGCCGTTAAATATGGTGCTGATGCACTTGGCTTTGTATTCTATGAAGGAAGTAAACGTTTTATTAGCATTCAGAAAGCTGATAGTATTTTTAATAAAATACCCCCATTTATCAATAAAGTAGCGCTTTTTGTTAATGAAAAACATGATGTTGTTGTTAACGCTATTAATGCGTTAAATATTAATCTCTTACAATTTCATGGTGATGAAGATGAGGCGTATTGTGAATCGTTTAATATGCCGTATTTAAAAGCAATTAGAATGACTAATAATACGGACTTACTTGCTGTGAGCGAAGAATTTCATAGCGCATCGGGTTTATTAATTGATGCTTACGATGATGCGCATTATGGTGGTACCGGTAAAACCTTTGATTGGACTTTATTACCCGAACAGTGTCGGCAGCCGATAATACTAGCAGGTGGTTTAACAATGAATAACGTTAAAGACGCAATTATAAGCACACATCCTTATGCGGTTGATGTGAGCAGTGGTGTGGAACAAAGCAAGGGTATTAAAGATCACCAGCTAATTAAACAATTTATGAATGAGGTTAGATGTACCGATGAGTGACTCGGATAAACAAACAGCAGTGAAAGACTATAACTTACCCGATGACGCTGGACACTTTGGGCCCTATGGAGGTGTTTTCGTCGCTGAATCATTGATGGAATCGATTGAGGAACTAAACAATGCATATAAAAAGTATATGCATGACCCAGATTTTTTAAAGGAATTAGATGCCGACTTGCATGATTATGTCGGTCGACCTTCTCCCATCTACCATGCGCAAAGGTTAAGCAATGAGAATGGTGGCGCACAAATTTATCTCAAACGTGAAGACCTCAATCACACGGGGGCACATAAAATAAACAATACAGTAGGCCAGGCACTACTTGCTAAACGCATGGGTAAAACGCGTATTATTGCTGAAACAGGGGCAGGGCAACACGGTGTTGCTACCGCAACGGTTGCCGCACGTTTAGGCTTGGAATGCGTGGTGTACATGGGTGCAAAAGATATTCAACGTCAATCCCCTAATGTATATCGGATGAAGTTATTAGGTGCTGAGGTTGTATCCGTTACGTCTGGCTCGCAAACGTTAAAAGACGCACTTAATGAAGCGATGCGGGACTGGGTAACAAATATTGATACGACCTATTATATTATTGGAACGGTGGCTGGGCCGCATCCTTACCCAGCTATGGTGAGAGATTTTCAAACCATTATCGGGCGTGAATCTCGGCAACAAATGCTCGATAAAACGGGCCGTTTACCTGATGCCCTAGTTGCGTGCGTTGGTGGTGGGTCAAACGCGATAGGCCTGTTTTATCCATTTATTGGTGATGAAGATGTTGCTATTTACGGCGTAGAAGCGGCCGGTTTGGGCATAGATACTGGACGCCATTCAGCGCCATTATCAGCAGGTAAGCCTGGCGTTTTACATGGCAATAGAACCTATTTGATGGCTGATGAGAATGGCTCAATTATGGAGACGCATTCAATTTCGGCTGGTTTGGATTACCCAGGGGTTGGCCCAGAGCATTCATGGCTTAAAGATATTGGGCGTGTAGATTATGTCGGCATCACAGACGAAGAAGCCTTACAGGCATTCCATCAGCTAACGCGGGTTGAGGGAATTATTCCTGCACTCGAGTCTAGTCATGCCGTTGCTTATGCGTGCAAGTTGGCTAAAACCATGGGGCCAGATAAAAATATACTGGTCAACTTATCAGGCCGAGGAGATAAAGATATTTTTACCATCGCTAAACTTGAGGGCATTGAATTATGAGCCGTTTAGACGATTGTTTTGAGGCCCTAAAGGTAACAGGCAAAAAAGCCCTGATACCTTTTATAACAGCGGGTGATCCGAGTGCTTCTTTTACGTTATCTTGTATGCACACAATGGTTAAAGCGGGTGCAAGTATTATAGAGCTGGGTGTTCCTTTTTCTGACCCAATGGCCGATGGACCTGTGATTCAACGAGCAAGTGAGCGCGCATTAGCGTCAGGCATGTCACTGAAAGGTGTGCTAAAAATAGTTAAATTATTTAGGCAGTTAGACCCGTCCACTCCAGTCGTGTTAATGGGTTACCTTAATCCGATAGAATGTATGGGTTACGAGGCGTTCGCTTGTGCAGCTGAAGAGGCTGGCGTTGATGGCGTGTTAACGGTAGATATTCCGCCAGAAGAAAGTGCCAAGCTAAATGATGTCTACCACAGGCATCATATTGCACCGATCTTTTTATTGTCACCGACCAGTAATGAAACTCGGATTAAAAAAATTGCGGCAGTTGCACAAGGTTATATTTACTACGTGTCTCTGAAAGGCGTAACGGGCGCGGGCAATCTTGAGTTAAACGATATTGATGAACATGTAGCGGCTATTAAAAAGCACACAAATATACCGGTAGCCATTGGCTTCGGTATAAAAACGGCTGACATTGCGTCAGATATTGCTAAAATAGGTGATGCGGTTGTGGTTGGGAGCGCGTTAATTAATTGTATTACCCAGCACACAGGGGATGATGCTAAAGCAGAGCAAGCGGTGGATGAATTATTGCACAGTATGCGAATTGCGATGGATGCATAATAACTGCATAAATTAAAGGTGAGAATATGAGTTGGTTTGAAAAATTAATTCCAGACAGAATCAGGATTGATGCAATAAGCAAAAGCTCTGTACCTGAAGGGCTTTGGTGTAAGTGTGATAGTTGTAATAGCGTTTTGTATAAAACAGACTTAGAAAAGAACTATAGCGTTTGTCCAAAATGCGACCACCACCTGCGTTTAACAGGGCGTGCTCGGCTTAATATGTTTTTAGACGAGGCCGATAGAGTTGAAATTGGGGTTAATCTAAAATCTAGAGATCCGCTTAAATTTAAAGACAGTAAAAAATATAAAGATCGTCACTCAGCGGCCGTTAAAGCGACCGGAGAAAAGGATGCCTTAATCGTGATGAAAGGCAAATTGCTTGGCTCTGGTATTGTAGCCGCTGCATTTGATTTTTCATTTATGGGTGGCTCCATGGGCTCAGTGGTTGGGGAGCGTTTTGTTCGAGCTGTTAATGAATCAATGGATGCAAATATTCCTTTAGTGTGTTTTTCTGCTAGTGGTGGAGCACGCATGCAAGAGTCATTGTTTTCATTATTTCAAATGGCTAAAACGAGTGCTGCACTTGCTAAGCTTGCGGACAAAAAAATTCCATTTATCTCTGTATTAACCGACCCAACAATGGGCGGAGTTTCAGCAAGCTTGGCTATGTTGGGAGATATTCATATTGCTGAACCCAATGCATTAGTGGGGTTTGCAGGGCAGCGCGTTATTGAACAAACTGTTAGTGAAAAATTACCTGAAGGTTTTCAACGTAGTGAGTTTTTATTAGAACACGGGGCAATTGATATGATTGTTGATCGTCGTGAGCTACGCGAAACTATTGCAAGAATACTATCAATGTTGGCATTTTCTGATGTTAATGATGGCAATAAAGGCGAGATTGATGAAGGTGAATATTCCAATGAAGACGTTCCCGTCGTTGATGTTATAGAGGATGATAAATAATATTGACCTCAAGATCGGGCTTATCGTCATCTTCAACGTTAAACGATTGGCTTGCTTGGCAAGAGCGTAGCCATACCTCGGAAATTGACCTAGGGCTAGCCCGCGTCAATCTGGTATATCAACGCCTTTGTAAAGATCAACAAGGTTCAATTTTTACCATAACGGTTGCCGGCACCAATGGTAAAGGCTCTTCTGTCGCATTGCTTGAGACTATACTTTTAGCTGCCGGGTATTCGGTTGGCGTGTACAGTACGCCACATCTTCATGACTACAATGAACGGATACGCATTAATGGTGCGGCGGTTGAAAGCGACCTTATTACGACGTCGTTTACAGCGATAGATCAAGCTCGCTTAAACGTTAGCCTAAGTTATTTTGAGTTTGGCACCCTAGCGGCTTTAGATATATTTGCAAAAAACACTGTAGATATCCAAATTCTAGAAGTTGGCTTGGGTGGGCGCTTAGATGCCGTTAATATTGTTGATGCAGATGCAGCCCTCATTACTAGTATTGCTTTGGACCATATGGACTGGTTAGGTTCAGATATTTCGAGTATTGCATTTGAAAAGGCGGGTATATTTCGGCCGCAACAAAAAGCAGTTTGTGGTGATAGTACCGTACCTCTCACATTAATTAACCATGCACAGACACTACAAACAGACTTAATCTGCGCGGGCACTGATTTTGACGTATTGATTGCTGAATCTTCATGGGAACTTATTGCAGATCATCGGTTGGCAGGTAATTATCCAATGCCGGCTTTGAAAGGTCAGCACCAAGTACAAAATGCGGCAGCAGTCATCACCTTGCTTGCACACATTGGATCCCAATTAGCCATTAGTAAAAAGCATATAAATGATGGTCTTGCTAATGTTTCTCTGCAAGGGCGGTTGCAATTAATTGCAGGGCAGCCTGCTATATTGCTTGATGTTGCGCATAACCCTGAAGCGGCTCAAGTATTGGCTAATTATGTATCAGAGCAGAATGATTATGGTGATATTCGGGTGGTTTTCTCGATTTTGGCAGATAAAGATTTAGCAGGTGTTGTTTTACCTTTTCAGAGTAAGGTGAAAAAATGGTACATTGCGCCTATAGAAACAAATAGAGCGCAGCCAGTTACTACTATTAACAATGCTATATTACGAGGCTCTGCCGCCGATTGTGAAATTTTCGAGTCAATTTCGTTAGCATTCCAAACTGCAAGAGCTGAGGCGGCGACAAATGATTTGATTGTTTGTTTTGGCTCTTTTTATGTGGTAGAAGCTTGTTTAGAAACGCTATAATATTAACTTAACAAATCAACTGTCGAAATTTAAACTTAGGCTTATGGAACAACCACTAAAACAACGGTTAATTGGTGCCACTATTATTATTGCGTTGGCGGTTATATTTTTACCGATGTTAATTGGTCAAAAACCGATGCAACCAGAAGAAGTGGTGATTGAAATACCTAAGCCGCCAGAAGAATTGAATTCACGTATTTTACCGCTGCCGGAACAAAACTCTGATCTATTGGCGGAGGTTAAAATTAAAAAAGATAAGACGGTTGTTATTAGTAAACCGAACATTCCAAAACCACCCAAAAAAGCAGCTGTTGAAGGTTTAAAAGCATGGGTTGTTCAGGTGGGCAGTTTTTCGGATAAAAAGAATGCAGATGCACTATCAGTAACATTAATTAAGGCTGGGTTTACTGCTTTTGTAGATCCAGGTTCTAATCCAAAAGGTGATATTTACCGTGTGAAAGTTGGCCCAGAGTTAAGTCGAGAAAAAGCGGATAAATTGGCTTTAACCATAAAGCAAAAACAAAAGTTAACCAAAGCTATCGTTGTCCAATATCCATAGCGATGTTTGATGTGTCATTAGATAGCTTGATTTGGGTTGATTTTGTTATTATTGGGATCATTGCGCTTTCTGCCATAATAGGCTTATTTCGAGGGTTGGTTAAAGAAGCCTTTTCATTAGGCACTTGGTTGGTATCAATTTGGGTTGCTATTAATTATAGTCAGGCGTTTTCTATTTATTTTAATGATTATATCGACGTTCCATCCGTTAGAATTGCCGTTGCTTTTATCTGTTTGCTATTACTAACGTTAATACTTGGTGGCATGTTGTCTTACTTGCTGAGCCAAATTGTGGACAAAACTGGGCTAACGGGTACCGATAGGTTTGCAGGGTTTTTATTTGGTGTTGGGCGGGGTGTCGTTGTAATGTCGGTGCTTATTTTATTAGCAGGTTTAACGCCTTTACCGCAAGACCCATGGTGGACTGAATCAACGCTTATTGGCCCATTTCAGGAACTATCGGTATGGTTAAGGTCTCAAATACCTGAAGGTATCACTGAATATCTTTCTTATTAAATTTTTATTGATTTAGGTATATATCATTATGTGTGGAATTGCTGGTGTTGTTGCTCAACAAAATGTTAACCAAGAGTTGTATGAAGCGTTGACGGTGCTTCAGCATCGCGGACAAGATGCGGCTGGAATAGTCACCTGCGAGGGTAGTAAGTTGCATTTGCGTAAAGCTAATGGTTTGGTACGAGATGTTTTTAGAACCAGTCATATGCTCGAATTAACCGGTAACATGGGGATTGGCCATGTGCGTTATCCAACAGCGGGTTGTTCCAGTTCGGCTGAAGCACAACCATTTTATGTGAATTCACCCTTCGGTATCACGCTGGCGCACAATGGTAATTTAACCAATGCTGAAGCACTAAAGCATGAGCTGTTTGTTGAAGATCAACGTCATATAAACACTGATTCTGATTCCGAAATACTGTTGAACGTATTTGCCCATGAGTTACAGCGGCTGGGAAAGCTGAAGCTTAATGAGAAGGATGTTTTTAAGGCCGTTGCTGCTGTTCATAAACGATGTGAGGGCGCTTACGCTGTTGTTGCCATGATCACGGGTTTTGGTGTAGTTGGTTTTCGTGATCCAAATGGCATTCGCCCTATATGTTTTGGTTTACGTGAGACTGACCAAGGTAATGAATACATGATTGCATCAGAATCTGTTGCACTTGATGCTCAAGAGTTTAAATTAGTGAGAGATATTGCTCCGGGCGAAGCCATTTTCATCAAAAAAGGCGGTATTATCCACACTCAACAATGCGCAGAAAACCCCGTCTTGACGCCCTGTATTTTTGAATACGTTTACCTTGCTAGGCCCGACTCAATAATTGATAACGTTTCGGTGTATAAATCACGTTTAAGAATGGGTGAGAAGTTAGCGGAAAAGATTAAGCGCCTGAGACCTGAACACGACATAGATGTGGTGATTCCAATACCTGATACCAGTCGAACATCTGCATTGCAGTTAGCCAATATGCTTGACATTAAATACCGTGAAGGGTTTATTAAAAATAGATATATTGGCAGAACGTTTATCATGCCAGGGCAACAAGAACGGAGAAAATCGGTTAGGCGTAAACTTAATGCCATTGGCTTGGAGTTTAAAGGCAAGAATGTTCTTCTGGTTGATGACTCCATTGTTCGCGGCACTACATCGGGACAAATTATAAAACTTGCTAGGGAAGCGGGCGCAAAAAAAGTGTATTTTGCTTCAGCGGCCCCCCCTGTTCGCTATCCGAATGTCTACGGTATAGATATGCCGGCAGTTGATGAATTAGTTGCGCACGACAAGACAATTGAAGAAGTGCAGCAAGCAATAGGCGCAGATTGGCTTATTTATCAAGATTTAGATGATCTCTATGAATCTGTGCGTAAACGTAATCCTAATATTGTTGATTTTGATGCAGCTTGTTTTAATCAAAAATATGTTACCGGAACGGTCAGTGATGAATACCTTATCAAACAAGGTTTAAACCGTTCGGATGATAGTAAAGCTCAGAATGATTTAGATCAAACAGTGATTGAACTTCACAACACACATTAAACTCATTTTAAAAGGTTCGAAGTATGTCTGATAGCGATTGG
>NVSW01000052.1 GCA_002401365.1 Piscirickettsiaceae bacterium
TAGCACAAATTGAAGAAGCTAATGCAAACCCAGATTTAAATCGGCATTATGACAAGCACATCAAAGAGTTAAAATTAGCTATTCAGGAAATTGAAAAGGGTACAGCAGTAGAGACTGTTAAATAGCCAAGCTCAACATATTATTGAGTGCTTTTTTCGCCATTAATTGATCTTCTTTTGATACGTTGATTTGATTCACAACAATACCATCAGCTAAGTTCTCTAGCACCCATACCAAATGTTGCGGGTCTGTTCTGAACATCGTTGAACACATGCTGACGGTAGGGGACATAAAGTGAACTTCTTTATTTTCACCTTTTACCTCTTCCTTCAATCGGTTGACTAAATTGAGTTCGGTAGCAATAAGCCAGCGTGTATTTGGCTTTGCATCTCTAACCGTTTTAAGAATCATTTCGGTAGAGCCGACATAGTCCGCTTTTTCACACACCTCAAAATTTGCTTCTGGGTGAGCGATGACCAAGGTATCGGGATAGCGCTTTTTAAAGTCATCAATTTGATTCGCCTCAAACATTTGGTGAACCGAGCAAAAGCCTTTCCAAAGGATGACTTTTGCTTTGTTTATTTGCTCTTTGCTTAACCCACCCATCGGTTGGTTAAAGTTCCAAACCACCATCTCATCTAAGGGAATGCCCATACGATAACCGGTATTACGACCTAAATGTTCATCGGGGAAAAACAAGATTTTTTCACGTTTTTCAAAACACCAATTTAGCACTTGCTTAGCATTAGATGATGTACAGACAATGCCTTCATGACGGCCACAAAATGCTTTTAAATCCGCCGCTGAGTTTATGTAGGTGACCGGTGTTACCATTTCATCTGCATTAATAACGCTGTTCAATTCTTTCCAGCTGCGTTCAACATTTGTTAAGTTTGCCATGTCGGCCATTGAGCAACCTGCCGCCATATCGGGCAAGATGGTGATTTGTTCTGGGCGCGACAAGATAACCGACACTTCAGCCATAAAATGCACACCACAAAACACAATATATTCTGCTTTAGAATCTGCCGCATGGCGTGATAACTTTAACGAGTCGCCACTAAAGTCAGCGTGTTTAAACACTTCATTACGCTGATAATGGTGACCTAGAATCACACAACGTTCGCCGAGCTTTTCTTTCGCAGATTGAATGCGTTGATCGCACTCTTCGTCACTTAATAGAGAGTAATCTTGAATGGCATGTGCTGATGTTGACATAAAAATGACCTTATTTTGTTTCAACCACGGGAGGTTTTCTTAAACGAATACCCAATTCTTTTAACTGCTGGTCACTAACCATCGCCGGCGCGTTGGTTAATGGGCAGGCTGCTGTTTGTGTTTTAGGGAATGCCATCACGTCTCTAATGGTTGAAGCACCTGCCATTATCATCACCAAACGGTCTAAACCGAAAGCAATACCACCATGTGGAGGGCAGCCATATTTAAGCGCATCGAGCAAGAAACCAAATTTTTCTTGAGACTCTTCAGCGTCCATCCCTAATAAGTCAAACACTACTTGTTGCATGCCTGTTTTATGAATACGGATTGAACCGCCACCTACTTCGGTACCATTTAACACCAAGTCATATGCACGAGACAGCGCTTGACCGGTATTTTCTTTTAACGCTTCTGCTGAACAAGACGGTGCCGTAAACGGGTGGTGAATTGCATTCCAGCGATTTGCTTTCTCATCCCAATCGAACATAGGGAAGTCAATGACCCATACTGGCCGCCACTTGCCTTTTAGTAAGCCTTGATCTTTACCAATTTTATCGCGCAAAGCGCCAATGGACTCATTCACAACTTTAGTTTTATCCGCGCCAAAAAATACAATATCACCTGTTTCTGCTTCAGTGCGCTGCATTATCGCTTCAACAACATCGTCTGGTAAAAATTTCAATATAGGTGATTGTAAACCCTCAATACCTGCTGCACGATCATTTACTTTAATATAAGCCAAGCCTTTAGCACCGTAAATGCTTACAAACTTTGTATAGTCATCAATCTCTTTACGACTTAAAGAACCCGCACCCGGCACTCTCAAGGCAGCAACACGACCATCTTCACTTTTTGCCGGGCCAGAGAACACTTTAAACTCTACCGTTGCCATTAAATCACCAACATCTGTCAGCACTAATGGGTTGCGCAAGTCAGGACGGTCTGTGCCGTACAAATCCATTGCTTTTGCATAGGTAATTTGTGGAAATTCATCGGGCAGTTGCACATCTATTACTTCGCTAAATAAACGCCTAATCATGGTTTCCATTAAACCCATGATTTGAACTTCATCCATAAACGATGTCTCAATATCTAACTGGGTGAATTCTGGCTGTCGGTCAGCACGCAAGTCTTCATCACGGAAACAGCGCACGACTTGATAATAGCGATCCATCCCAGCGATCATTAACAGTTGTTTAAATAACTGCGGCGATTGCGGTAAAGCAAAAAAGCAATTCTCGTGTGTACGGCTCGGCACGAGATAATCTCGCGCGCCTTCTGGCGTTGCTTTGGTTAAAAATGGCGTTTCAATTTCATAGAAATTTTCATCTTCTAAAAAGCGCCGCAAGTTTAGCGTTACGTCCCTGCGCAAACGAATTTTTTCCAACATCTCTGGACGACGAAGGTCAATATAACGATAACGTAGCCGTGTTTCTTCATTCACCTCTACATCGCCATCAACCTGAATTGGTGGGGTTTCTGAGCTGTTAAGAATTTCCAAGTCCAAACCTAAGACTTCAATCTGCCCCGTCTTCATTTTTGCATTGCTAGTGCCTTCTGGACGAGCGCGCACACGCCCTTTCAAACGCACCACATATTCACTACGAATACTTTCAGCAATTGCAAATGAATCAGCTCTGTCTGGGTCGTATACGACTTGAACAATACCTTCTCTATCTCTTAAGTCGATAAAAATAACGCCACCATGGTCACGCCTTCTGTGGACCCAACCACATAGCTCAATCTCTTGTTCTAAATGAGCTTCATTTATTTCGCCGCAATAATGGCTTCGCATATTTATTCCTTATTGTAATAATTGATGGGCAGCTTAGTCGCTGGCCGCTTTGCTTTTTTTAGCACTCGACGTGTCTTTTTTTGTCGAGGGCTGTTCTGCAATATTCTTTTTATTGCCACTCTTAAAATCCGTTTCATACCAACCTTCACCCTTTAAGCGAAAGCCAGCAGCAGATATTTGTTTTGCCAACGTATCCTGTCCACACTCGGCACATTTTTTTAGTGGTGCATCACTAATTTTTTGTAACGCTTCACAGCGATGTCCGCATGCTTTGCATTGATATTCGTAAATTGGCATTTTTTTAGATTTTTAGGTTTGTTTAAAGGAACTGGGTATTTTCGGTGATTTCAACCATACATAGCAAGTAATGCATGTAAAATAAGGGCATATTATTAAATTTCAAGGCCATTTCACTCATTACAATGAAACAGCTATCCATTACAAAGCCGGATGATTGGCACTTACACCTACGCGATGGCAATGCCTTAACAACTACTGTTGGATTCAGTTCACGTCAATTTGGCCGCGCCATTGTAATGCCAAACTTATCGCCGCCAATAACAACCGTTAGTGACGCTGTTTTATATCAACAAAGAATCATCCAAGCTCGGCCAGCAAACAACACGTTTCAACCCCTAATGACATTGTACCTAACTGATAGCACGCCGGTTAGCGAGATCATGAAGGTTAGCAAAAATAACACCGTATATGCGGCAAAACTTTACCCTGCTGGCGCAACCACAAATTCTGACAATGGCGTCACAGATATCAATAAATTGGCGACTATTTTTGAAGCCATGCAAAAAACAAAGCTGCCGCTACTGGTTCATGCCGAAGTGACCGACTCAAGTATCGATATTTTTGATCGTGAACAGGTTTTTATTGATCGACATTTATCAAAAATTAGGGCCCAGTTTCCTGATTTAAAGATTGTTTTAGAACACGCAACGACTAAACAAGCTATTGATTTTGTGCTGGCTAATGACAATACCGCAGCCACATTAACACCCCAACATTTATTGTTAAATCGTAACGATTTGCTGGCGGGAGGCATTAGGCCTCACAACTACTGCTTACCCATTTTAAAACGGGAAGTACATCGGCAAGCGTTACTAAAAGCAGCAACTAGTGGCAATCCAAAGTTCTTTTTAGGCACTGATAGCGCACCTCATATAAAAAGTTCCAAAGAAAGCAGTTGTGGTTGCGCAGGTTGCTTCAGCGCACATGCTGCTATAGAGCTTTACGCAGAAGTGTTCGATAAGGAGAATGCTCTGGATAAACTAGAAGGTTTTAGTAGCTTTTTTGGTGCCGATTTTTATCACTTACCTAGAAACAAGGATAAAATTACTCTTGTTAAAGAGGCTTGGCAAGCACCTGAAAGTTACCCCTTCATTGAACAAACTATTGTTCCATTTAGGCAAGCGATACCTCTTCAATGGAGCATTAAACAAAGCTAACCTGAGACCTTTGCTCGATAGTAAAAAGCCCCGTTAAGGGGCTTTTTACTATCGACTTATTCGTCGTCAAAGAACTCTTCTTCATCCATGGGTGGATCACCGTCATACACTAAGTACTCACGCCGTTGGAAATAGCTACTACGGATAAATTCATAGGGATCTAGTGCAGCCTGATCAAAAATTTTCTTGGTGGAAATAATGCCTGCACGCGTATCAATACCTTTTAGCACAATGACGCCCCACATGGTGTGCGAATCTTCAATGTATTGAATCGGGTCTACAAACGTATCTGCATATAACCCTACCGTATCTCTTAAATTGCTCGGGCCTAAAATAGGTAAAACGATATATGGCCCCGTTCCTAGACCGTACGCTCCCAATGTTTGCCCAAAGTCTTCATTATGCTTTGGCATGCCCATATCGGTCGCAACGTCCATAAACCCCAAGATACCGACTGTGCTGTTAACTAAAAAACGTGCGCCATCAGATGCCGCCTGATTAAACTTAAATTGTAATATGTCATTAACGAAAACAACCACGTCATCTAAGTTTCGAAAGAAATTAGTAATGCTAGTATCAACGACTTGCGGTGTAACAAAACGGTATCCTTTTGCAACTGGCTCAAGTACATATTCGTCCGCTTTTTCATTAAAACTGTAAATGCCTCTATTAATAAGCTCTAACGGGTCATTTTCTTTTTGTGACGTTAAGCTTGCACAACCTGATAAGAGAGAGAGAGCAATCAACGCAATAACAAACATCCCTTTGCTTTTTATTTCTTTAACTGACATCAACTATTTTCTCCAAAATGCTTTATTTTATGAACGATTCATTGCTGGTTCATTTATTATAGTGAAATTTAACAATAATGATAGAACCCCCAGCCATGATGGAAAAAAGATTTAGAGGCTATTTGCCGGTTATCGTCGATATAGAAACCGCCGGCTTTAATTCAACAACAGACGCCTTGCTTGAAATGGCCGTGGTTATTCTTGAAATGAATGATGCGGGTAACATTTCCATTCAATCATCCCATCGTGAACATGTTGTTCCATTTGAGGGCGCCAATTTAGAGCCCGCCGCATTAAAATTTAATGGCATCGACCCTTATCACCCATTTCGGCTAGCCATTGACGAAAAAGAAGCATTAACCAACTTATTTAAACCCGTTAGACAAGCCATTAAAGACCAAAATTGCACGCGTGCAATTTTGGTGGGGCATAACCCCGCATTTGACATTGGGTTTATGAACGCGGCCGTTGAACGCACTAATATAAAACGCAACCCCTTTCATCCGTTTAGCACCTTTGATACCGCAACACTAGGCGGCTTGGCGTACGGTCAAACTGTTTTAGCTAGGGCCGCTAAAGCAGCGGGGATTGAGTGGGATGCCGAACAAGCTCACTCCGCGCTTTATGATGCAGAGCAAACCGCTCATTTATTTTGCAAAATAGTCAATCAGTGGAATGCTTTTAGTGCGTAACAGATAATGTATCCAATAGCTCTTTTAACTCACCATTCTCAAACATTTCAATCATAATATCAGCACCGCCCACTAACTCGCCATTCACATATAATTGCGGAAAAGTTGGCCAATTTGAATAGCTCTTTAGCCCTTCACGCACCTCATCGTCATCAAAAATATTCACGTAAGAAAATTCGCTCTCACAGGCTTGTAAGATTTGCACTGCTTTACTTGAGAAGCCACATTGTGGAAAATACGGCGTACCTTTCATATATAACAGTACAGTGTGGCTCTTTAATTGCTCTTCAATTCTTTTATTAATATCCATTATAAATCCTTAACTATTGGTTTACCCTCATTATACAGTTAACGGCCGCTACATTCCCTCAACATTTCCATAGCCACCACCACCGGGTGTTAAAATTGTCAAACAATCACCAGCTGTCACGCTAAAGCTAGTTTTGGCCGGCAACACCTCCCCGTTTAGCTTGTTTAACCCACATTCGCCACTCTGACCACCAAACAAGCCCCAAGGTTTATTTTTTCGCCTCTCCGTTAACAGCGTCACCTGCGCCGACGCCAAAAACTCCATCTCGCGCAGCAAACCGTCACCACCTCTATGCTGACCTACGCCGCCTGAGCTTTTTCTAATTTGATAACGTGTTATACGTAACGGATAATGCATTTCTAACGATTCAATCGGCGTGTTCAAGGTATTTGTCATATGCGTTTGCACCGCTGACTTTCCATCATGAAACTTACCCGCACCCATACCACCACCAATTGTTTCGTAGTAACTCCAACTTTTTCTTGAATCCCGCACACCCATCGCTACATTATTCATACTGCCATGGCTCGCTGCTGGGATTTTTTCTGGAATAGCGTTTGCCAATGCGCCCATCACCACATCAACCAAGCGGGTGCTGGTTTCAACATTACCTGCTGCCACAGCCGCCGGTTTAATAGCATTTATCAGCGATCCTTTTTCTGCAATAATATTAATTCGATCAAATAAACCGTAACACGCAGGCGCATTAGCCGGCATCAAGCACCTAAACACATAATAAACTGCAGCCGCAACCACCGATAATGGACAATTAATATTGCCTTTTACCTGCTTCGCCGTTGCAGAAAAATCAGCCGTGACTTCGGCATCATTTACTGTTAACGCTAGCTGTATAGGAATATTTTTTGCGCCAAAACCATCATCGTCCATCACGTCTGAAAAGCGATAAACACCATCAGGGATACTCTTAAGAAGCTGCAACATTAATCTATCAGCGTAGCCATTCAATTGCTCAACAGCCAACTCGTACTCATCAACACCGTAACTGTCAATAATTGACACCAGTCTTGCTGCGCCGCGTAAATTCGCGCTGATCTGTGCATTAAAGTCCCCCGTTGACTCCACTGTGTTACCCAAATTTTCTAATAACTCCTCAAAATCTTTGGTTCGTTTATTAAAGCTCATTATTTTTAAAGGCGGAATAATTAACCCTTCTTCCTGCAAACAGGTCGACAACGGCATCGAGCCGGGGGCTTCCGAGCCAATATCGGCATGATGCGCTCGATTCGCCACGAACCCCTGCAATCGATTTTTTATAAACAGGGGCGCAACTAGGGTGACATCTGGCAAGTGCGTACCACCAAGATAAGGGTCATTCAAGGCAACCATGTCTCCTGGCTGCCAATCAAATAGACTCACAATATCTTGCATTGCGTATGCCATACTACCTAGATGAACAGGTATATGTGCTGCTTGGGCAGACAACTTTCCACTGCTATCAAAAACAGCACAAGAAAAATCCAGACGGTCCTTTATATTTGGCGAAAAGGCGGCGCGTTGAAGAATTGCACCCATTTCATCACAAACTGACTCAATACGACTGGAAAATATACTTAGTTGGATAGCATTCATGCCTGACTGGTTGCTGATTTCATTACACATAATTATAATAGGTGGTTTATTAAATAGGCAGTCTTATTAGGCTGCCTATATTATTTTTAGGTATTCGTAGCCATGACAACAAAAACTTCACACATTATGCCAACGTATGCATCATTACCTGTTCGCTTTATCAAAGGCGAAGGTGCTTGGCTATTTGATGATAAAGGCAATAAATACCTAGACGCATTATCCGGCATTGCAGTCTGTGGCCTAGGGCATGCCCATCCTGAGATTGCCGCCGCCATTTGCGAGCAAGCGAATACTTTGATCCACACATCCAATTTGTATCGTATTGATAAACAAGAAAAATTGGCTGATAAGCTATGCGAGTTAACAGGCATGCAGGATGTATTCTTCGGTAATTCAGGTGCCGAAGCAAACGAGGCAGCGATTAAAATTGCACGCCGTTTTGCCCATAGCAAGCAGGTCGAAAACCCTGTCATTGTGACAATGGACAATAGCTTTCATGGCCGTACCTTATCCACACTAACTGCAACCGGTAATGCAAAAATTAAAGAAGGATTTGCTCCATTGCCAGAAGGGTTTTACCATGTTCCCTACAATGATATTACCGCACTACAAAGGCTAGCCAAGCAAGAACATAATATTGTTGCCGTACTCGTAGAACCCATTCAGGGCGAAAGTGGCATCAACATTCCTGATGATAATTACCTTAATCAACTTCGTACTTTATGCGACGAACATGATTGGCTGTTAATGTTAGACGAAATTCAATCGGGCATGGCAAGGACGGGAACATTCTTAGCAAGTCAACAAAATAATATTCAGGCCGATGTTGTCACTATGGCTAAAGCGCTTGGAAATGGCGTGCCTATTGGCGCCTGTTTAACATCTGGCAAAGCAACTGGCTTATTAACCGCGGGCTCGCACGGGTCAACGTTTGGCGGCAACCCATTAGCGTGCGCTGCTGCGTTAAAAACCATTGAAATAATTGAAGCAAAGCAATTAGGGCCGCGCGCCAAAGCACTGGGTGAGTCGATAGCCCATTCATTTAAGCAAAACCTTGAAAACTGTTCGCACCTTGTAGAGGTTCGCAATAAAGGCTTAATGATTGGCATTGAACTAAACAAGCCGTGCCCTGAACTTGTTAGTCAAGCGCTCGAAAGAAAGCTTCTGATTAACGTTGCTGCAAACAACACCGTTAGGTTGCTCCCCCCTCTTATAATGAGTGATGAAGAAGCAGCTCTGATGGTGAGCCTTGTTAGTGAATTAATCCTTGCACTATAACCCTCACATTACGTTAAAGTAACTGTTATGAAATCTCGCCATTTTATTACCCTTAATGATTTAAGCGCCGAAGAACTGCGTTATATCATCCATCGTGCTATTGAGCTCAAGCGTATGCGTGCCGACGGTGAAACTTACGAGCCCTTAAAAAACAAAGTGTTAGGCATGGTGTTTGAAAAATCATCCACCCGCACACGAATTTCATTTGAAGCTGGCATGGCGCAGTTTGGTGGCAGTGCGATCTTCTTATCTCCCAGAGACACGCAGCTTGGGCGCGGCGAGCCGATTGAAGACTCTGCGCGCGTGATGTCAAGAATGTTAGATGGCATCATGCTACGAACCAATGATCATCAGACCGTTGTGACCTTTGCCGAACACTCAAATGTGCCTGTCATAAATGGCCTTACTGACCGTTTTCACCCATGCCAATTACTGGCTGACCTACAAACCTGGTTTGAAATACGTGGTGACATCCAAGGCAAAAAAGTATGCTGGGTCGGCGATGGTAATAATATGTGTCAATCGTATATGAACGCTGCCAAACTTCTAGACTTTGAACTCACTATTGCGTGCCCTGACGGTTATCAGCCAGAAGCCCAATTACTTGCCGCCACCTCTAGCAACGTTACTCTGCTTCACGATACCCAACAGGCAGCGAGAGCTGCTGATCTTGTTGTTACCGATGTTTGGGCCAGCATGGGACAGGAACAAGAACAAAAAATCAGAGAAAAGGCCTTTGCTAATTTCCAAGTTAACGAGCAGCTAATGTCGATTGCAAAGCCAGATGCGCTGTTTATGCATTGTTTGCCTGCGCACCGTGATGAAGAAGTTAGCACTGCCGTACTCGACGGAAAACAAAGCGTAGTATGGCAAGAAGCTGAAAACCGTCTGCATGCCCAAAAAGCACTGCTTGAATTCCTTATGCACCAAAAAATTTAATCCTTACATTATTTAACTTAGGAAACATACGTGAAAAAAATACTTTTAATCCTTACTCTATTAAGCAGCAGCTTCGTTTTTGCTGAGGTTGCTTATGTGTCTGATGAACTTGAAATTATGGTGCGCTCAGGCAAAAGCCCCTCACACCGTATTATTGCCACATTAAAAAGCGGCAAGCGCTTAAATATTATTGAAAAAGATACTGCCTCTGGATACGCAAAAGTTCAGCTCCAAGGCGGTCGCGAAGGTTGGATTCTGACACGCTTATTAAATAAGATACCATCTGCCAAAGCTCGGTTAGCAAGAACCGAAGCGGCTCTGCAAAAATTACAAGGCATCAACAAAAATGCGAATGCTAAACTTAGCTCATTAAGTGAACAAAAAGGTAGCTTAGACACTAAAAGCACCGAGTTAGAAAAACTTAACGCATCTTTATCAAGCGAATTAACAACGCTCAAGCAAACGTCTGACAATGCCGTTCAAACCCAGGAAGAGCGAGACCAACTGCTACAGCGTGTCGTTAATATTGAACGTGAATTCGAAACAGTGAAACGTGAAAATGATGTATTAAAGAGCAGCAACTCACAGGACTGGTTCCTCGTAGGAGCGGGTGTTTTACTGTTAGGTATCTTTTTAGGCTTCATCTTGCCAAAAATTAGTTGGCGTAAAAAATCCTCTTGGGAATCTTCCTTTTAATAACAAATAAACACTACTGACATGTCTGATAAAAAAATAAACACCCGAAAGTTTTCATCCCAAGTTGTTGATGGTATGGAACGCGCCCCAAGCCGCGCTATGCTACACGCGGTAGGTTTTAGCGATGATGATTTCAACAAACCACAAGTTGGCATAGCCTCCACATGGGCAATGGTAACGCCCTGTAACATGCACATTAATGGCCTAGCCGATGAAGCAGCCCGTGGCGTAGATCAGGCGGGCGGCAAAGCAGTCGTCTTTAATACCATCACTATTTCAGATGGTATTTCAATGGGCACCGAGGGGATGAAATATTCCCTAACATCACGTGAAGTTATTGCAGACTCAATTGAAACGGTTGTTGGTTGCCAGGGCTTTGATGCTGTCGTTGCCATCGGCGGTTGCGATAAAAACATGCCGGGTTGTATGATCGCTTTGGCTCGCCTTAATCGGCCAGCCATTTTTGTTTATGGTGGAACCATCCTGTCTGGCTGCCATAAACAACGAAAGTTAGACGTTATTTCAGTTTTTGAGGCCGTTGGCGCACGTGCTAATAACCTAATCGATGACGAAGAGTTACACGCTATCGAATCTAAAGCCATTCCCGGCGCCGGCTCATGCGGTGGGATGTACACAGCTAACACGATGGCATCAGCGATTGAAGCAATGGGCATGAGTTTGCCTAATAGCTCTGCTCAAGCAGCTGTTTCAGCAGATAAAATGCAAGACTGCGAACGCGCTGGAGAAGCCGTACTAAAGTTGCTGGAGCTTGATATCAAACCTAGCGATATCATGACGCGTAACGCATTTGAAAACGCTATTACTGTCGTCATCGCCCTAGGCGGTTCAACCAATGCCGTTTTACACCTATTAGCGATGGCGCATAGCGCTGGGATTCAGCTAGAACTTGATGATTTCACCGTGATTGGCAAACGAGTGCCGATGGTTGCCGATCTCAAACCTAGCGGCAAATACTCTATGGCTGAATTAATCGACATTGGCGGCATTCAACCTTTGATGAAAATTTTACTAAGAGCTGGTCTACTACATGGCGACTGCTTAACCGTTACCGGCAAAACGTTAGCTGAAAACCTTGCAGACGTTAAAGACTACCCTGACGGCCAAGACATCATCCATTCTCTAGATAACGCCATTAAGAAGGATAGCCATTTAGTTGTCATGCACGGTAACCTTGCTGCTGAAGGTGCCGTTGCTAAGATTACCGGAAAAGAAGGTTTGGGCTTTACCGGTAAGGCGCGTGTATTTGATTCAGAAGAAGACTCTATGCAAAGCATTATTGATGGCACGGTACAAGCTGGCGATGTGCTTGTTATACGCTACGAAGGCCCTAAAGGCGGCCCTGGTATGCGTGAAATGCTAGCGCCTACCTCTGCTATCATGGGCAAAGGCTTAGGTGACAAAGTTGCCTTTATCACCGACGGTCGATTTTCCGGCGGTACCCATGGGTTTGTAGTCGGCCACATTACACCTGAAGCCTTTCTGGGCGGTGTCATTGCCATTGTTGAAGATGGCGACACGATTACCATAGACAGCGAAAGCAGACAGCTAACACTTCATCTCGATGATGATATTATTCAGCAACGCCTAGCAAACTGGAAACAGCCGGCTCCACGATATACTCGTGGCGTTTTAGCTAAGTATGCCCAACTTGTAAGCTCCGCATCTGAAGGCGCCGTTACTGACAAACACTTATTTTAATCCGAGCGAATTAGCAATTGGCCAAGCCGCTAACTAAACTTGACATGATGGCTGCCTTAATCGGCACGCCATCCGTTAGCAGCACCAACTCATTTCACGATCAAAGCAATTTACCTGTTATTCACTTATTGGCCGATTGGCTAGAAAACATTGGCTTCAGCGTCGATATTCACTATCTTCCTGAGCAGCCTACAAAAGCAAATTTGATTGCCACTCTAGGGTCTAAATACAAAGGTGCTGAAGGACTCATTCTTTCCGGCCACACTGACACCGTGCCATACGACGACAAACAATGGCAGCAAGACCCCTTTAAACTAACCGAATTAGACAATAATTTTTTTGGCCTTGGCAGCACGGATATGAAGTCGTTTTTTGCATTCGCCATCGCCACCGCCTCACAATTTAAAGCATCTGACTTAAAAAGGCCGCTGACACTACTGGCAACAGCAGATGAAGAAAGCGCCATGAGTGGCGCCCAGTCACTTACCAAAGAACAGTTAGAACACGCTAAATATGCCGTCATTGGCGAACCAACTAGCCTAATACCCGTACGCATGCATAAAGGTGTCATGATGGAGTCTATCGTTGTCAGCGGACACGCGGGGCATTCCAGCAACCCCGCACTGGGCGCTAGTGCTACTGAAGGCATGCATACAGTGATAACTGAGCTACTGCGCTGGCGCCAAGAACTACAAAGCAAACACCAAAACTCGGTCTTTGAGGTCTCAGTACCGACCATGAATATTGGCTCTATCCACGGGGGCGACAATCCCAACAGAATCTGCTCACATTGCGAAACACAAATCGATATCCGCCCGCTTCCAGGCATGAATATTGATGATTTACGAGACGACCTTCAGCGCAGATTAGCCAAGCTTCTACCTACCAACAGTGGCCTAAGCCTTAGCTACAAACCTATTTTTTGTGGCGTTCCGCCGTTTGAAACAGCGGCCAATGCGACATTTACTAAAACCATTGAAGGACTCATTAAAACCCCGTCTAAAGCGGTTGCTTTTGGCACCGAAGCCCCTTATTTAACCCAACTTGGCATTGATACCATTGTTATTGGTCCCGGCAACATCAATCAAGCACATCAGCCGAACGAGTTCATCCCTGGACGACAAATTGAACCTTATTGCAATTTTTTGCAAAAATTAATAACTAAAATTTGCATTAATTAACAATTTGCGCAAATATATATCTATATATTGCGTTAAAACGCAATTATGCTATCATTAATGAATGTTACTTAATGCAAAGAATGTTATTACTCAGTTTGGTGGCATAAAGGCATTAGCCAAAGCTATCGGTAAAAATCCCGCTACTATTTACCGCTGGACTTACCCTAAGAGCAACGGCGGCACTGGAGGCACAGTACCTGCAACCGCAATAAAAAAAATCCAACAAGCAGCTAAAGAGCTTGGCTTTACATTAATTGAAAATGAAGCCAACAAAATATCGAATAATGCGCACCCACACCAATTTGTGAACTGGTTCCGTAACACGGTGCCGTACATCCAAACACATAGGGGAAAAACATTTGTTATCAGCTTTAACGGTGAGGCCGTTCAGGACCAGCTATTTCCCAAATTGATACAAGACCTTGCCTTATTAAACAGCTTAGGAATACGGCTTATTTTAGTACATGGTATTCGCCCTCAGCTTGAAAAAAAAATTATAGCCGCAAAAATTAAAAGCAATGTAGATCAACACTTGCGCGTCACCACAAAAGATATTCTTAATTTAGCAAAAGAAGCCGTCGGCACAGTACGAACCAATATTGAGTCGGAGCTAACTCGCTGCTTATCTAGCGCCTCCATCAGCGATACAAAAACCCAAATTACGTCGGGTAATTTTATTACCGCAAAGCCAATAGGTATCATTAATGGCGTTGATTTTGAATACACCGGCGAAGTTAGAAAGGTTGATAGCAAAGGGTTATCATCTAGTCTCGATGCAGGACATATTGCGCTAGTATCGCCGCTAGCATATTCTCCAACCGGTGACGTATTTAATCTCCGTGGCGAAGAAATAGCCACTGCAATTGCAGCTGATATTAAGGCTGATAAATTAATTTTGTTAACCGAACAAACTGAACTCTTAGACAGCAACAATAAGCTGATTCGCCAACTAACTACCCAACAAGCTAGCACCTTATTGGCAAAAAAAGACATTCCACGAAACGATACTTACTTACACCTTCAAGAAGCAATCGAGGCCAGCAAAAAGGGTGTCGATCGCATTCATCTTATCAACAGAAAAATTGATGGCGCCTTACAGCTAGAGTTATTCACTAGGAAGGGTTCGGGCACACTCATAAGTACTCGCCCCTTTGAAGATGCTAGAGCAGCAACCATCGATGATGTCCAAGGGATCCTAGACCTCATTAAGCCGTTAGAACAAAGGGGGCTTTTAAGCCAACGAACAGCCGATAATATTGCAGCTGATATCAATAAATTTCATGTTATTGAACAAGACGGGCTAATCACCACCTGCGCAGCACTATACGAATACCTTACTGATGCCATGGGTGAGCTAGCATGTGTTGCCGTCCATCCTGACTACCGCTCAGGGGAGCGTGGTGAGTACTTGCTATCTATGATAGAAGAAAAAGCGCTTTCAAAAGGCCTAGAAAAAATATTTGTATTAACAACCCAAAGCAGCCATTGGTTTCTTGAAAGAGGCTTCTTGCCTGCCGTATTGAGCGATTTACCACAAAAAAAACAAGTCAACTATAATCAAACACGTCGCTCTCAGGTGTTAGTTAAACAATTAACCCATGCATAACCTGCTCACTTTCACTGATCGGAGTATCGAATGTGAACTGACTATCATCAAAAGTTATTTAACCGTCTATACTTACACGAAAATATTGCAATTTATAATAACTATAAAATGAACGCCTTTTTGAAAACTAAGGACTCTTTATCTGATATTCGGATTCTACAAATTTCAGACAGCCATCTTTTTGCCTCAACAAATGAACAATTGGTTGGCATTAATACCGATGAGAGTTTTTTAGCCATCGTAGAATTGGCCAAACAACACAGCTGGCCTCCTGATTTTATTTTCCTAACCGGCGATTTGAGCCAAGATTCGAGCAACGATGCTTACCAACGACTAATAAGTCACCTGAAACCGTTAGGCGTCTCCTGCTATGTTTTACCGGGAAATCACGATGACCCCGAGATGCTACGCAATATTTTTTCTAAGCCTGATTTTTTATACCAACCTTTTCTTCACACAGAGAACTGGTTATTTGCATTCTTGAATACTGCTATTCCCAACGAAGAAGGCGGCATCCTGTATGAGCAAGAAATTATTGAACTCGAACAACAAATAAACGCACACCCAGAAAAAAATATACTCGTGTGTTTGCACCATCAACTTCAGCCCGTTAACAGTCGATGGTTAGACACCATGGCTGTACGCAACCCAGGCTTATTAATCGACTTACTCGCTAGATACCCCAATATTCAAGGCATCATTCATGGCCATGTGCATCAGGAATTTACCAGTAACATCAACGGCACACCTATCTATAGCACGCCTTCTACTTGCTTTCAGTTCAAACCCAACAGTAATGACTTTGCCATCGATGACACTGCGCCAGGCTATCGCTGGCTCGAGCTCGGTAAACAAGGGAATATAAGAACGTCTATAGTCAGGCTTAAAAAAACGCCTGACAGTCTAGATAGATACTCTAACGGCTATTAGCTTCTCGGCAAGTGCGGCGTAATACCTGGGAACAATAACGTCCACATTTCGGTTAATGCGCTTAAGTACACATTTCTTTTAAAGTGTACCACATCAAAAGCGGGTTCCCAATAATCTACCCAACGCCAACTATCAAACTCTGGCGTATTAGTACTATCAAAACGTATATCCTTTTCTTCGGCAACTAAACGTAGCATGTACCAGATTTGTTTTTGCCCCTTACAAACAGGAAAACTATTGCGTCGGATAAAACGCTCAGGCAAATCGTAGTATGCCCACTCACCCGTTCTGCCCATCACCTCAACATGCTCTGGCTTTAATCCAATCTCTTCGTATAACTCACGGTACATTGCATCATCAGGCATTTCCCCATCATCAATGCCACCTTGGGGAAATTGCCAACCATCTTGATTGGCGCGCCGCGCCCAAAACAGCTTATTCCTTTGATTGCATAATATAATCCCTACATTATGCCTGTACCCGTCGTCATCAATCATGATTAACCAGTGTCATAAAATTTAATAATTCCATTATAGCCACGATAATTTGATGTCACAACTTCGCCACATATGTCAGACTGTCACTTTTTGAAAGAGCACCCTTATGAGCCTAGCCATTTTTGATTTAGACAACACCCTGATTAGTGACGATAGTGACCATTTATGGGGGCAATACTTGGTTGAAGAACAGCTTGTTGATAGCATTGAGTATGGTGCAATGAACACCAAGTTTTATGAAGACTACTGCAAAGGTCAACTTGATATTGACGAATACCTTAACTTCGCTCTGAAATTTTTAGCCGACAACCCAATAGAGCAGTTGCATGCCTGGCGAGCTGACTTTATTCAACAAAAAATTCGCCCCCTCGTATTACCTGCCGCCATTGAATTGGTTGAGTCACATAGAAAGCGGGACGATACTCTAATCGTCATCACTGCGACCAATCATTTCGTAACCGAACCTATCGTTTCGTTATTTAATATTACCAATATGCTAGCAACAGACCCTGAACTAATAAACAACCAATACACGGGTCGATATATTGGTGACCCTTGTTATCAACAAGGCAAAGTATCACGTTTAAACGAATGGCTTAAAGAAAACGATTTAAATTTAGACGACAGTAGTTTTTATAGTGACTCACACAATGATATCCCACTACTAGAACTAGTCACCCACCCTTACGCAGTAGATCCCGATAAAGAGCTTCGGCAATATGCTATTGAAAAAAACTGGCCCATCATTAGCCTTCGTTAAACTATGAAACAATTATCACGCTGCACTTGGGCAAAAAAACCACTGGATATTGAATACCACGATAAAGAATGGGGCGTCCCATTGCGTGATGAAAATAAACTTTTCGAGTTCCTAATACTAGAAGGTGTTCAAGCTGGCCTCAGTTGGTCTACAGTGCTGCAACGGCGTGAGGATTACCGTATTTTATATGACCAATTTAACCCATGTATCGTTGCCAACTACGGGCAAGATAAAGTTGCTAGTTTATTAAATGATGCGAAAATTATTCGCAATAAGCTAAAAGTACACGCCAGCGTTAAAAATGCACGCGCCTTCTTAGAGACTCAACAAGAGTTTGGCCTATTTTCTACTTATTTATGGGGCTTTGTAGACGATACAGCCATCATTAATCATTGGCAAAGCCCGTCACAAGTACCAAATGAAACGGACGTATCCAAACGGCTCAGCAAAGACCTAAAGAAAAGGGGTTTCAGCTTCGTTGGACCAACAATTTGCTATGCTCTTATGCAAGCCACCGGCATGGTAAACGACCACTTAACGACGTGCTTTAGGCATCAAGAGTTAAAATAGAGATGGATTATTTACCACTGTTTCACAAAATAACGAATAAAAACTGTCTCATAGTCGGTGGCGGCACCGTCGCCACTCGCAAAGCTAGGTTATTGATGAAAGCTAATGGCAATATAACCGTCATTGCGCCAGAACTTAGTGAAGAGCTTTTGCAGTTAGCTACTGCACATAAAATCACCCATATCAAACGAGTTTTCAAACGTGGGGATATTCAACGCTACTCCTTAGTTATCTGCGCATGTAATGACAAATCAACCAACGCCAGTGTTTCAAAGGAGGCACAACAGCATAATATTCCTGTTAATGTTGTCGATCAACCCGAACTATGTAGCTTTATTTTTCCCGCCATTGTTGATCGCTCTCCCATGACTATCGGTATCTCTAGCGGCGGCATTGCTCCAGTACTGACACGCCTAACGCGTGCAAAACTAGAGACGTTATTGCCGCAGAAACTAGGCAATTTAGCTAACCTTGGCACAAAATTTCGGCAAACGGTTAAAGATCATTTTTCAAACCCTGAACAACGACGTATTTTTTGGGAAGCCATCTTCAATGGCCCTATTGCTGACCTTAGTTACCAGAATAAAAATAAAGACGCTGAAACAGCGTTACTTAATAAATTAAACGCTAGCAAAGACACTCCAGCTACAGGCAAAGTATATTTAGTAGGAAGCGGGCCAGGCGACCCGGAGTTACTTACCTTAAAAGCGTTACGAATTCTACAACTGGCTGACACAATAGTATTTGACCGACTTGTATCTGTCGAAGTACTTGACCTAGCTCGGCGAGATGCTGAACGTATTTACGTTGGCAAACAACGAAGCAAGCATACTGTCTCACAAGACGGTATCAACGACATACTCATTAAACTAGCTAAACAAGGCAAGCGCGTGGTTAGGCTCAAAGGTGGTGACCCATTCATGTTTGGCCGAGGCGGTGAGGAAATTGAGACCTTGGCCGCTGAAGCTATTCCCTTCGAGGTGGTGCCAGGCATTACTGCGGCATCTGGTTGTGCCAGTTATGCCGGAATCCCTTTAACTCACCGCGACCACGCTCAATCATGCATGTTTGTTACCGGACACTTAAAAGATAACACCGTAAACCTTGACTGGGATCAACTTGCCAAACCAAATCAAACTATTGTTATTTATATGGGATTAATCGGCTTACGTCAGATTTCAGAAAAACTAATGGAACGCGGATTAAGCAACAACACACCCGTTGCATTGATTCAAAAAGGCACCACAGCGGAACAGCAAGTTATCATCTCAGACCTGATGGGAATTGCAGACAAGGTAGACAGAATTAAGCCTAAACCACCCACGCTTATTATCATTGGCACTGTCGTTACACTACATAACAAACTTAATTGGATTAACTAGTCATATGCCCTTTACGCAACTCACAGATTTCAATACCCACTACCATCAACAAGGCAATGGAAGCATACCTGTTATTTTTATCCACGGAAACTTTGGCAGCTGGCGCCATTGGACACCTTCCCTTGAAAACTTGCCAACAGACTTTATTGCTTATGCGCCTGATCTAAGGGGCTGTGGGGATAGCGAGGCACCCAGTGACGGTTACGACATCCAAACATTGAGCGAGGATATACTAAATCTAGCAAACAACTTAAAATTAGATAAATTTCATTTGGTTGGCCACTCCTTAGGCGGGGCGGTCGCCCAAGAGCTAGCAGGAACATCACCTGAACGCATTCTAAGCTTAACATTGGTATCCCCTTCGCCGGCAGAAGGTTTGCTGTCTTTAAAGAATATTTCCACTGCTAATTCAGCTTTTTCCGCCACCAATATTTTTCAGTTCTTTGACAACATAGGTCTAAGAAGAAAAATACACAGCCTCTCCTTCAAAAAAACGATGCCTGGGTTACGAAAAAACAAAAACTATTTGGATATGATTATTACTGACGCCATAAAAATGGACATGAAGGCATTTGATGGCTTTTTAAAAACACTCAAAACGTGGAATGGGGTAAAACACTTGAGTCACTTTAACTTCCCTGTCTTGATTATGCGCGGCGATTTAGATTCGGTCATTCCCCTGCAGCCGTTAAAGAATATGTGCCAACATATAAAGAATTGTCGCTTCCATACTTTTAAGAGAATCGGGCACTCTCCCCAACTCGAAAGCGCTCATGATTTTAATAGACTACTATTTGCTTTTATACAGGGCAATGACATCATTGTTGAGCCAAGCACTACGTCACCTTCTAAGAAAAGCGGTCTGCTTAAATCACTAGTCATTAAATTGAAGAGTATTTTTAGAAAATTCAGCTAACATTTTAAGATGACGCACTTCATCAAAATATTTTTTCTTGTATATATCGCTTTTGGCGTAACGGCTTGCCAATACGAAAATGTCTCCGAAAAAACTTGGACTCATGATGAGAAAGGTCTATTTACGGCTGCATTTTCAAAAGATGGTAGCCTTGCCATTGTTGCCGCTATTGGCAGGCCAGCCAGATTAATAGAAACAGAATCAAATACTCCACTTCACGAATGGCAACACACTGATAGCAATGAAGGAATTATTGCGGCAGCTATTTCAGCTAATAATAAATTTGCAATTACTGCAGAGCAAAATTCACTAGCACTGTGGCAAATAAGCACCGGGAAAATTATTGGCTACTGGGACTTTCCAAGCATAACAGACATTAAGCTATCAGCTGATGGTAAAAAGGCTTTGATAGGCATGGAGAACCATAAAGCCTATTACTTCGACCTCTATTACGGCAAAATAATTCATACTTTTGCACACGATGGAATCGTTAACACCGTTGCACTGTCAAACAATGGAAAATATGCAATAACAGGTGGCAATGCCCACCAAGCAAAACTATGGGATTTAAAAACAGGCAAGAAAATACATCAATGGGATCATATCTTTAAAGTTTACAACGTTGCCTTATCTGACGACGGGCAATACGCAATGACAAATGATTCGCTTGGAAAAACTCGACTTTGGGATACTACAACTGGTCAGTTTATTAGCCAATTACCGATGCGCTACATGACTGTATCGGCAAGCCTTTTTTCACCTGACTCTAAGCATTTGCTAACGGGACGGCCAAACCAGCGTATCGACCTATGGGACATTAAAACAGGTAGTCTACTGGGCACATGGATTCCAAAAAAGCGTTATTTCTGGCGCCCCGATACGGCAGCAATAATTGCATTAGCATTCTCCCAAGATGGGCGATATTTTTTTAGCGAGGCCTCTAGCGGTATCGCTCAGAAATGGAAGCTTTCTAAATAATACTTTTTTTCTGTCAACCTTTTTTCATTTAGTTCGTTGTTAAGAGTGCAATGAGCAGAAACTTAAAAGGAAAACAGATGAAAACTAATATTATATTGAGACCTTTGCACGAGAGTCAGTTTTCGTGAGAGCACCAACAGTAGGCGCTTTAGGCGAGGCAAAAAGAGGCGAAAAAGCGCAGTTTACAAGTGTAAATGAGC
>NVSW01000053.1 GCA_002401365.1 Piscirickettsiaceae bacterium
ATCGGCACGTGACGAATATCTGCACCCGCAATAACAAAACCATACGGGTGGATTGGATAAGCGGGATTTGGCACAAGGACGGCATCACCAGGGCCCAGCGTAGCTAATGCTAAATGCGCCAAGCCTTCTTTCGAGCCAATCGTCACTATCGCTTCTGAATCAAAGTCTAAATCAACATCGTATTTTGATTTATACCAACCACAAATTGCTTTACGCAAACGTGGAATACCACGAGAAACCGAATAACGATGTGTATCGCCACGTTGGGCTGCTTCTATTAGCTTGTCTACAATGTGCTTTGGTGTAGGTTGGTCAGGATTGCCCATACCAAAATCAATAATATCTTCACCTGCCGCACGAGCTTGTGCCTTAAGGTCATTAACTATATTAAAGACATAGGGGGGTAAACGTTTGATTCTAGAAAACTCATGCATGGGCATTACTTGTTTAACCTAAATGACATATAAGCGCGTTACATTACCGATGTGAATTTTAACTGTCAATGCGAAATACTAGATTATGCAGTCTTAATTTATCACATTCATTAAGCATCGGTATTTCGACTTACGATAGGCGCTATTGAAAGTAATATTTTAATCGAAAAAAAGGGGCTTAAAGCCCCTTTTTTATCTTAATGAATTAATGCTGAGGGCGAAAACCCTTCGTTTTCTAATATAACTCTTAATGACTTAAGAGCACCCATTTGGATTTGCCTCACACGTTCGCGCGTAACACCCATTTCATTCGCCACACTTTCTAGTGTAGATGGATGGTAACCTCTAACGCCAAAACGACGTGCTATTACCTCGCGCTGCTTCTCCGATAATTTATCTAGCCATTGACCAAGGTTTTTTCGCACTTCGTCGCTTTGCATAATATCAGCTGGTTCCTCAGCCGAATTATCTGGCACTGTATCGAGCAACTGTTGGTCTGAATCTTTACCGGCTGTTACGTCTATCGAGGTAACATTTTCAGCGTGCAGACGAAACATTCTTTCGATATCTTCAACTGGTTTTCCAAGTTCCATTGCCACATCTTCAGCCGATACTTCTGTGTCATATAACTGGCTTAGTTCGCGGGCTTTTTTCAGATAAATATTCATCTCTTTAATAATATGGATCGGCAAACGAATTGTTCTTGTTTGGTTCATGATTGCACGTTCAATGGTTTGACGAATCCACCATGTTGCGTATGTTGAAAAACGAAAGCCTTTTTCTGGGTCAAATTTCTCGACCGCTCTAATCAGCCCAAGATTGCCTTCTTCAATAATATCTAACAGTGGTAAGCCGCGTTTCATATAACGCCTTGAAATTTTAACAACTAAACGCAAGTTGCTTTCAATCATTCGCTGCCTTGCAGGCTGGTCACCTTTTTGTACAAGTCGGCCTAACTCAATTTCTTCTGCCGCCGTTAAGAGTACTGATTTACTTAACTCGTTTAGGTAAATTTGCGTAGCGTCTGTACTTTTATCTATTGCTGGTTTTGTTTTTTGTTCTGTGGTCTGCTCTTGATCTAGCATCAAACCATGATTAACTCTTTCCGTATTTCTTTGCATTTTCATCCCCTCTTAAGTTTTGGCATATAGCGAGTAACAGAAACTGGTTTTCCGTGGCGTCTAATTTCAAAAAATAGAACAGGACGTCTTTTATTATCCAATCCAATCTCAGCAATCGTTTGCCCTTTCTTAACGAAACTACCTTCTTTAACCAACAACCGTTTATTAAAACCGTATGCACTTAAAAACTCTTCATTGTGCTTTATGATCAAAAGGTTTCCGTAACCCTTCAAGCCATTCCCTGCGTATACGACCTTGCCACTTTCTCCACTTTTGACCAGTTCGCCTAACTTACCTACTACCGTTACGCCTGTACGACTCTTATCACTCTCTAACCGCCTTACCCTTATCGGCCATTGCCAATTTAACTTGAATGTTTTTTTATAATTATTTGAGGTATTGGCTTTAACTATATGTTTTTTATAAATTTTTTGTTTTATTTTTTTTGTTACTAAGACCTTCTTATACGTTTTTTTTGGCACTAATCGTAATGGTTGTCCAATATAAATTATGTACGGACGTGCAATGCTATTCCACTTGGCAATGTCTTGGTAATCTTTGCCACTTTGCCAAGCAATGGAATACAAGGTATCACTTCGCTTAACAACGTAAGAAGTAGCCGACTGTTTTATAGGATTATTTTGATTTAAAACCGGCGCATGAATTTTATTAGTGGAACACGAAGCTAAAACAGCACAACAAACAACAAGGCTAATAACTAATGCGATACAACGTCTACAATTCAGCATCACTGATATTGGTTATGAAAACCCAAATTTATAGATCACTATACCTAATATAATGGCAGCAGTAACCGTCCAACCTATTTTTTCGATGTAGTCATTCAGGCGGTGTCGTAGGCCATCTCCGCCCAATGAAACCAAATAAGCAACAAGGTAAAATCGAGCGCCCCGTCCAATAATTGACGCTAAAACAAAAGGTAAAAAATACATACCCAACAAACCCGCTGTAACAGTAAAAACCTTATACGGAATAGGTGAAAAACCGGCAACCAATATCGCCCAAAAGCCCCAATTATCAAACCATTCTTTTACAACATCAAACTTATGCGCATAACCAATGGATTCAATGAGCGGCTCAATTAATTCGAAGGAAAAAAATCCAATGCAGTAACCAATAATACCACCAAGCACTGATCCAACAGTTGTTATCAAGGCATAGCTAAAGCTTTTCGATGGTTTCGCCAAGCACATAGGTGCCAACATCACGTCAGGTGGAATCGGAAAAAACGAAGATTCAGCGACACTCAAAAAAAACAAATAATGGCTAGCATATCTATGCTCCGCCCATTGTAAAACTCGATTGTACAAACGTTTAAACATAATAATTAAGAAAAAGTACTATAACCTACCCTTTAAAAAAGGAACAAAACTTACTGGCTCTATTGTCTCCACTTCATAGGCAGATACCGTTCGAGTAATGCGCTGTAACACTTGCTTACCTTCCTCACCAACCGGAATAACTAATTTAGCACCAATATTCAGTTGTTCCAATAATTTAAGCGGTATTTCTACCGGTGCTGCAGCCGCTAGAATAGCATCATATGGACCACATGCATTCCAACCCCAGCTACCGTCAGAATGTTTAAAACTAATGTTTTTAAAGCCTATATCATTTAATACTTTTTTCGCTCTTTCCTGTAGTGGCCGAATACGTTCCACAGAAAAGACTCGAGGAATAAGGCTTGCCAATACAGCTGACTGATAACCAGAGCCAGTACCTACTTCCAATACATTTTCTGGCAAACCATCTTCAATAAGCAGCTCTGTCATACGGGCAACAATATACGGCTGCGAAATGGTTTGACCTAAACCTATTGGCAATGCTGTGTTTTCATAAGCTCTACTGGCCAATGCTTCTGCCACGAACAAATGCCTAGGTATCTTGCGCATCACCGATAAAACACGTTCGTCCTTAATGCCCAAGTCCTGCAGCTGCATAATTAGACGGTCACGCGTGCGTTGTGACGTCATGCCGATACCTTTGTGTTGATTAGATAATTTCATTAAAGTATCGCTAACCAACTATCCAGTTTAGGTAATAACTGGTGATTTGTTAGGTCAATTTTTAGCGGGGTAACAGAAATATAGTTATTTGCCACCGTATAAAAATCTGTGCCCTCACCAGCATCTTGTTCTTTACCTGGCGGGCCAACCCAATAAATTTTTTTGTTCCTAGGGTCGCGAGCTTCAATCACCGATTCCGCACGATGACGTTGTCCCAACCTAGTGGCACGATAGCCATTAATGTTTTTTAAAGCCACATCAGGTATATTTACATTCAAAATTGTATCCGCCGGTAATGGCTTATCAATCAATTGTTTTAATAGTACTGTGGCAACATGGGCTGCCGTATCATAATATTTTGGCTGACTGGAACATACCGATATCGCAACCGATGGTAAGCCCAAAAAACGTCCCTCAGTTGCTGCCGCCACCGTGCCAGAATAAAGCACGTCATCACCCATATTTTCACCATTATTAATCCCAGAAAAGACAATATTTGGCTCATCCTCTAACAATCCGGTGAGTGCTAAATGGACACAATCTGTTGGTGTACCATCCACACTGTAAAAACCGTTCGTTTGTTGTTGTACACGTAGTGGCATCTCTAATGTGAGCGAATTACTCGCCGCACTTCTATTACGATCAGGCGCAACAACAGTGACCTTCGCGCACGCACTCAAAGCCTCTGCTAAAGAAGAAAGACCCGGTGCTAAGTAGCCGTCATCATTACTCACTAAGATGTGCATTAATTATATTAATTTAATATTTGCTAAAATAGCATTATGACAGAAGATAAATTAAAACGACTAACTTCAAACGAAGATTCTCAACTTTTTAGGGAATCCGTAGGGACAGTACGTCGAATACAATCTGATAAGCTCCTGTTATCAGCACCCAAACCTAAGTCAGCAAGCATACAGCAAGTTTGGCAGCAACTGCCTGCTTTAAATTCTATTATTCGAGATGAGCAGGCGGCCGAGGGAAACGAAGTGGTTTTCTTCTCTCGTGATGGCGTACAGCGTAGAACTATACGTAAATTAAAAAGAGGTGATATCCGAATTTCAGACTGTCTTGATTTACACGGATTAACAGAAGCAAAAGCCCAGCAGGAAATCACAAGCTTTATTGATTACAATTATTCACCCACTAGCCGCTATGTCATGATTATTCATGGCAAAGGATTAGGCAGTGAGAACAAGTACCCTACTTTGAAAAACTTAACTCTCAACGTCTTAAAATCACATGACCTTGTATTAGCTTATTCGTCTGCATTAATCAGCGACGGTGGAACCGGTGCTTTATACATCTTGTTACAAAAAAAATAATTAAACTCTAAAATCCGTAAACAACTAACAAATATGACCCTAATAGTAAGCGATAAATAACAAAAGGTAACATGCCGATTTTTTCCAACGCCTTTAAAAATAAAGCAATGCATAGAAATGCACTCAAAGCAGATATAACCGTACCGACAATGATCGAAAACCAATCAACTAGCAAAGAACTATTAACTAATTCAACCGTTTTAAGGCTACCGGATAAAAATATTAACGGCACAGACAACAAGAAAGAAAATCTTGCACAGGCCTCTCTAGATAAGCCCAAGAACAGTCCTCCTGTCATTGTTATACCGGATCTAGAGGTGCCCGGAATTAACGCTAGCACCTGAAACAAACCAATAATAACGGCGTCTTTTATAGTGAGCCCTTGTTCAACCCTAGTTCTTTTTCCAACAACATCCGACCACCATAACAACAAACCAAACACAATCGTTGCGATTGCGATAACAACGGGGGAGCGTAATGTAGTCTCAACATAATCTCCAAATAGCAAGCCGGCGATACCAACAGGAATTGTTCCAACAATTACATACCAAGCCAACTTACTATCGACCGTATGTTGTCGCCTAAAAACCGACGCAAACCAACTCTTAATCAAACGTACGATATCTTTTCTAAAATAACTAACAACGGCTACTAATGTACCCACGTGAACAGCTACATCAAATGCTAATCCCTGATCCTCCCAACCAAAAATAAGAGGTAATAAAATTAAATGGGCGGAACTAGAAATAGGTAAAAACTCTGTTAACCCTTGCAACAAGCCCAAGCTTAAAATTTGTTCAAAATCCATTTACAACTCTCTATCAGTTTTTGTATCAAAAATTTCTCTTAAAACAGCCGTTGCATAACTCCCGGAGGGCAGTTTAAAAGATAATTGTGTTGTTTCCTTATCACGCATCTCTAGCTGTAAATTTTCTGGTACAACTCTTAATGAACGGCGAGAAAAATCAACATTCTCTCTTATCAGCCCTTCGCAAAACACATTATTTTCTTTGAACACACTTGTCTCAATGTTTTTTACAGCAGCAAATACAGCGCTACTACCAATACCAAATAACGGCCCTGATGGGTGAATATCATGCTCTATAATCCGTTGTCTGATTTCTTCGTCAATGAACTCCTCAACAAAAAACTGTCGAGTACCATTCAGAACAAAGGCGTCACCTTCCATTGCCGTATTCCAAGTTCCTGCAGCAACACGTTGAGCTAATACATTATTAAATAAAAATGAACGTACAGCAGAAAGTAATAAGCCTTTTACACGTTTGCTCTTAAAACTCTCGTGTTGCGAAAATATGTCAAAAGCCTGTTTCAAATTATGTCCAGAGAACCCAAAACGTTGTTCCATAAAATAATTTGGCACACCCATTAATGATACCTTCTCTACTTTTTGCCTTAATTGCTCCCTATCAACAGGGCACTGCCTCAAGGTAATAGTAAATTCGTTAGCGCTTATTGCACCTTTTTTTAATTTTTTCCTATGTCGCGCAACATTCATCACCTTCAACGTCGAATCTTCCAACAGCGACCAGTCTGGATCCTTAATGCCTGGCAAGTACACACTAAATGTCTGCGTAGTAATAGCGTGGCGGTCTTTCATGCCTGCATAGGCAACATCTCGTCTCTTCACAGCTGAGAATTTTGCCAGTGTTTGTGCAACACTATCTGTATTTAAGCCCGTTTTTTTAAGCGTTATAAATGCGTGTTCGCCCTCACCGCTTGGCGAAAAAGAAAGTTGTTCGTTTACAATAAAATCATTTGCCTTCGAACGAAAAAGAGCAGTCGCCAATGCACCACCATGTACGTAAGGTAGTCCTGCGACGTGACCTTCAAAAAAAACATTTGACGAATTTAACACCAGCCGATTTTACGCAGTGCTGAGCAATACAACTGTATGTACTTCTATGCCTTCTTTACGCCCAGCAAAGCCCATTCCTTCGGTTGTGGTTGCTTTAAGATTAACCAAGTCACTAGAAGTATTCATATCCAAAGCCATATTGTCAGCCATCTGGCTTAAAAAACCCGCTAATTTAGGCGCTTGAGCAATAATCGTAATATCTGCATTTATCAGCAACAGATTTTTGGTTTTTAGTAAAGCGACAACCCATCTCAGCAAAATACGACTATCTATGTTCTCATAATTATTATCTGTATCCGGAAAATGCTGGCCAATATCACCTAAGCCAGCTGCCCCAAGCAATGCGTCACACAATGCATGAATAACGACATCACCATCTGAATGTGCCAGCAAACCAAACTTGTAGGGTATTGTTACACCACCAAGAACCAGCCTTTTGTCAGCAATAAAACGGTGCGCATCATATCCATGACCTATTCGCATTCTATCCTCTCTTGTTGTTCAACATAAAAGTCAGCCAATAATAAGTCCGCTGGCGTTGTTACTTTAAGGTTATCGTGGCGTCCTTCAACCAAGTGGACAAAACCGCCATTTATCTCGATTGCATTAGCTTCATCTGTTACTAACACAGCCTTATTTTGTGCCGTTAATAGTGCTTTTTTTAATTCTTCTACACGAAACAATTGCGGGGTTAAAGCACGCCATAATTTACTGCGTGGTAACGTTTTAGTAACACCATCTTCGATATATTCTTTAACTGTATCGTGAATAGGTGTTGCCAAAATCGCACCTTGTTGATTGAGAAATGTAACCTTAATCAACCGTTCTATATCAGCTTTCAAAATACAAGGCCTCGCCGCATCATGCACCAGCAACCACGATGTATCACCATACAATTGTTCAGCTTTTATTAACCCCTTAAGAACCGAGTCTGCCCTCTCGTCCCCACCTTCAACGACTGTTATTTTACTGTGCTTAGCAAAGCTAGATTGTGGCCAATAGGTATCGTTCTTATTAAGTACGAGAATGATTTTATCTATTAAATCAGATGATAATAAACGCCGTAACGTATGGTCCAATATAGTTGTCGAACGAAACGGCAAATATTGTTTTGGTCGCTCTGCCAGCATTCGTTCGCCTATGCCAGCAGCGGGCACAATACAACAAAGCTGATCTGATATTTGCGACATGTTAAGGGTTTACAATCTGAAAAAATGTTTCGTCTTTTCCAACAAGACCTAAATCCCTTCTCGCTTTTTCTTCAACAACATCAAGTCCGGTTTTAAGGTTTTCTACTTCAGCTTGTAATGCTTTATTACGTTTGCTCAACGTTTTATTTTCAACCATTAACGACTCTATACGGCCTTCTAATGCCCATAAATCTTGTACATTACCTTCAGCAATCCACAGTTTATATTGTAGGAACACTAATAGGATAATTAAAATCGCAACCAGTGTTTTCACATCAGCTTAAATATTTAAAGGCTGACCTACCTGCATAAATAGCATTAGTACCAAGGTCTTCTTCGATTCTTAGTAAGCGATTATATTTGGCAACACGGTCAGAACGGCATAGTGAACCCGTTTTAATTTGCCCAGAACAAGTAGCAACAGCAAGGTCTGCAATGGTTGTATCTTCTGTTTCACCAGAACGGTGTGACACAACAGAGGTATAATTCGCACCGTGCGCCATCTTAATGGCTGCTAGCGTTTCAGACAGGGTGCCAATTTGATTTACTTTAATTAAAATCGAATTCGCAATATTCCTATCAATTCCTTGCTTAAAAATTTCTGGGTTGGTTACAAACAAATCATCACCAACAAGCTGCACTTTACTACCCACTTGATCAGTAAAGTATTTCCAACCGTCCCAATCATTTTCATCCAAGCCATCTTCAACCGTAATAATCGGGTACTGCTCAACCCAATCCGTTAAAAAATCCGCCATTTGCTGTGAATTGAAACGTTTGTTTTCTGATGCTAAAAAGTACTCGCCATTTTCATAAAATTCGGAACTTGCAACGTCTAGACCTAGCGCAATGTCATCGCCAATTTTTAGCCCAACCTGTTCGATGGCTTGTAAAATAACCTCAATCGCCTCCTTATTGGAAGACAGATCAGGCGCGAAACCACCTTCATCACCTACCGATGTACTTAGACCTTTCGCCAATAAAACAGACTTTAATGCATGAAACACTTCTGTACCATAACGCAGGGCTTCACTAAAGGTTGGCGCCCCTATTGGCAAAATCATAAATTCTTGTAGGTCGACACTATTATCTGCGTGCGAACCGCCGTTAATGATATTCATCATCGGTACTGGCAATAAAAATTCTTCTTTCCCAAGATACCTATACAGTGGCACAGATCCTTCGTTGGCCGCCGCATGAGCCGCAGCCAGTGAAACACCAAGCGTTGCGTTAGCACCTAAACGAGCTTTATTAGGGGTGCCATCTAGCTCAATCATTTTATTATCAATTGCTAATTGTTGGGTTGCATCCATTCCCATCAATGCGTCTTTTATTTCACCATTAACATGACTAACTGCCTTTAAAACGCCTTTTCCACCATAGCGATTTTTATCACCATCACGTAGCTCTATCGCTTCACGCTCACCCGTCGATGCACCAGATGGCACCATCGCACTACCCACAACACCCGATGCCAAAATGACATCTGCTTGCAGGGTAGGGTTTCCACGTGAATCAAGAATTTCACGTGCTTTAATGTCAACTATTTCTGCCATAATGTCCTCAAAAAATCATTTAATCTTTAAAAATCGCCATGCATCTGGCCAGCATTCTTAACCGTATCATCAATTTGCTTCATGACTGTTAATAGTGCTTTCATGTTCGCTAATGGAACTGAATTTGGTCCATCACTCAATGCTTGTTCAGGGTTAGGGTGGGTTTCCATAAAAACACCTGAAACACCTACAGCTATCGCCGCCCTAGCAAGAGTTGGCACAAACTCACGTTGGCCTCCAGACGTACTGCCTTCGCCACCCGGTAATTGAACCGAATGCGTTGCATCAAAAACCACTGGTGCACCTGTCTCACGCATTATCGTTAACGAACGCATATCCGACACCAAGTTGTTATAACCAAATGATGCACCACGCTCACACACCATAATATTTTTATTACCCGTCGAACGGGCTTTATCAACCACGTGTTTCATATCCCATGGCGCAAGAAACTGACCCTTCTTGATATTGACCGGCAGCCCTGTTTCTGCAACCCGGGTAATATAGTTTGTTTGACGGCATAAAAAGGCTGGTGTTTGCAAAACATCAACAACACTAGCCACCTCATCCATTGGCGTATCTTCATGCACGTCAGTAATAACAGGTATCGATAGTTGATCCTTTACCGCTTGCAGCACCCTTAATCCTTCCTCAATACCTGGGCCTCTGTAGCTATCAACAGATGAACGGTTAGCTTTATCAAAAGATGATTTATATATAAAGGGAATACCAAGTTCGGCCGTTATCTCCTTTAAGAAACCAGCGGTATCTATTGTCATCTGCTCGCTTTCAACAACACAGGTTCCAGCAATCAAAAAAAACGGCTGGTCAATACCAACACTAAAACCACATAGATTCATTATTAACTCTCCTTGTTGGACAAAGCACTGTAATCACTAGCCGCATTGATAAAACCACTAAATAAAGGGTGCCCCGTGCGCGGTTTAGAGGTGAATTCAGGGTGAAACTGACACGCCAAAAACCATGGATGATCAGGTATTTCAACAATTTCAACCAATCGTCCATCAATTGATTTACCGGACACTTTCAAACCCGCTGCTTCAAATTGGTCTAAATAGGTATTATTAAATTCATAACGATGGCGATGCCTCTCCGTAATAACATCTTTTCCATAGACACGGTGCGCTAAAGAACCCGGAACCAACTGGCACTTTTGGCTACCCAAACGCATTGTTCCGCCAAGGTCAGAATTCTCATCTCTTTTTTCAACGGCACCATCTTCAGTTAACCATTCCGTAATCAAAGCAATAACAGGGTGCGGTGTTTCTGGTAATAACTCGGTACTGTGAGCGCCTTCTAAACCCATTACATTTCTAGCGTATTCAACCACCGCTGTTTGCATACCTAAACAGATTCCTAGATAAGGCACTTTATTTTCTCTTGCATAGCGGATAGTAGCAATCTTGCCATCCACCCCTCTTTCGCCAAATCCGCCTGGCACTAAAATCGCATCTGCCGCCTCTAATACAAAGGTTCCTTCTCGTTCAATATCTTCTGAATCTATATTAAGCAAATTTACTTTAGTGCCGGTATCGATTCCAGCGTGAATAAGAGATTCCGTTAATGATTTATAGGCATCAGCATGATCAATATATTTCCCGACCAAGGCAACTGTTACGCTCTTTGTTGGGGACAACAAGCGATCAACAACACCCTTCCAATCAGAAAGATCCGCTTGCTTAGTATCCAAATGAAGCTTTTTAACCACAATATCGTCTAGCCCTTGATCATGCAGCATCATGGGAATCCGATAAATAGTATCTGCATCAAGTGCAGAGATAACCGCTTTTTCTTCCACATTTGTAAACAGCGCAATTTTACGTCTGTCATTCAGACTTATAGGTCTATCAGATCGACAAATTAAAATATCTGGCTGAATACCAATAGTCCTCAACTCTTTAACTGAATGCTGAGTTGGTTTTGTTTTAAGTTCTTGCGCCGCTGGAATATAGGGTACCAACGTTAGGTGAATAAAGATGCAGCGTTCATCACCCAGTTCAACTCTCATTTGACGAATAGCCTCTAAAAAAGGCAACGATTCAATATCACCGACTGTACCGCCAATTTCTATTAGTGCTACATCAACACCCTCTGCACTTTGGATTATATTTTTCTTAATTTCATCGGTGATATGAGGGATTACTTGAACTGTTCCACCTAAATATTTCCCCTGTCTTTCTTGTTTAATAACACTTTCGTAAATTTGGCCTGTTGTAAAGTTATTGGATTTAGACATCACGCTGTTCGTAAAGCGCTCGTAATGTCCTAAATCCAAGTCTGTTTCAGCACCGTCTTCAGTCACAAACACTTCACCGTGTTGAAACGGGCTCATAGTGCCTGGGTCAACGTTTATGTACGGGTCAAGTTTTGTCATCGTGATTTTTAATCCACGCGCCTCAAGAATAGTTGCCAATGAAGACGCGCAAATACCCTTACCCAAAGAAGACACCACCCCACCCGTGATAAAAACAAATTTAGCCATACAATCTCATTTATTCATACTATAAAAAGTTGTTGTGCATTATACGTCAATCCACACATAAAATTGTTACCACAAACAAGAAAAATTAGAATCGAATCACTGGATTCGAAATTCTGGATGTAACCATTTAATCTGACATGCAGGTTCGTTCTCTTTTGCCAAAAATGACTCATCACACCAAAGGTCAGCAACGGCTGCTAATTTGTTATTGATGAAGATAAGGGGCACTCTGTCTCTTGCCCACGGACGGATTTTATTCTCGTTGAACAAGTTCTTTAATGTTTTACTACCGCCTCGGCCGGCTAGACTTATTTTTTCCCCGCCCCGCCTAAAGCTAACCGTTATCTTCGAAGATCGCCATACATCAATTGAAAAGCCCTTGCTGGGACTAACCGACAATAGTAACTTACCTAATACACTAGGTAGCTCACACTCATCACCCAGCCATTCGACAGCATAGTCTATTGGCATACTCGACAATTTATCTAACAAATACAAGCTGTTATTAAAACGCCTTATTTCATTGTTATCCCACCTTATGATGGGTGATTTGCCTGCCACCGCATCAATTACATTTTTTTTTAACTCATCAATAATTTTTGATGATGGCATTTTTACACCATTAAGCCGTAACCAATGCCGAATAATGGCTCGCTGGTGAGGTGTTTTTAAAGGAATAACAGCCATTAAAGCCAAAATACTAGGCTCTTTAGTATCTATATATTTAGCCAATTGAGAGTCCAACAACTCGGCTGCTTCTCCACAATAACGAGCTGTTCTGGCGGTGGTCCTTGAAAACGCTGGCCAACGTTTTTTCAAAATAGGAATGACTTCCTTGCGTAAATAATTTCTGTTGATGTTTAAATCTGAATTACTGGGGTCCTCGACCCAATGTAATTGGTAAGCGGCCGCGTAATCTTGAATTGCTTGCCTGCTTATATCAAGGAATGGCCGTGCAATATGACCGTTCGAAAAATCATCTATCTTTGGCATTGCCGCCAAACCATGTACCCCACAACCACGCAAAAGTTGTAGTATTAAAGTCTCTGCTTGGTCATCTTCGTGTTGCGCTGTTAACAGCACAGTAGCTTCATTTACTAAATTTTTTAACGCTGAATAACGCGCATTTCGAGCCGCTTGTTCTGGCCCTTCGCCAACAACATCCAACGCATTCACTCGAACGAAAGCGAAAGGAATTGAGAGCTCATTCGATACTGTTTCGCAATGTTGACGCCAATCATCAGACTCTAGCTGCAAACCATGATCAATATACACTGCTTGAAAATTAATGGATGAATGCTCATTTTGTATTTGACTGCAAACGTGCATCAGCACATGTGAATCCACACCCCCACTATAGGCGATTATTATATTCTTACAGTCTGGTACTAGTTGTAGAACAGCGCGAATAGCGTCACGAAAGGGCATCACCTAAAAACACGAATCAACAGTTTTAGACAATTTACCAATTCAGTAGCATTAGGTCTCGTCGTATTGCCCATAACTCATTAATCGCTCGTATCTCTCAGCAACAAGACTTTCGACAGGCTTAAGTTTTAGATCAGCTAATTGTTCAAGCAACATTTTTTTAATATTACTGGCGATGAGCTCAGTATTTCTATGTGCGCCACCTGATGGTTCATCGACAACACCATCGATAAGACCATTGCTTAATAATTTTTTTGACGTTATCGCCATTGCTTCAGCTGCTTGCGATGCTTTCTCTGCACTTTTCCAAAGAATTGACGCACAACCCTCTGGCGATATTACAGAATACGTACTGTACTTCAAAAGAAACAACCGGTCGCAAACACCCAATGCCAACGCACCACCAGAACCACCTTCCCCTGTCACTAAAGTAAGAATTGGAGTTGATAACTTAGACATTTCAAATAAGTTACGTGCAATAGCCTCGCTTTGACCACGTTCCTCAGCACCGACACCAGGATACGCTCCTGGGGTGTCAATAAAGGTGATGATAGGTACATTAAACCGCTCAGCTAGCTTCATTAAGCGCAGTGCTTTTCGGTAGCCTTCTGGACGCGGCATGCCAAAATTTCGGTAGATTTTTTCCTTGGTATCTCTACCTTTTTGGTGTCCAATTAACATCACCGCTTGCCCGTCTAACCGAGCTAAACCACCTACTATCGCGGGGTCATCAGCGTAGTGCCTATCACCATGAAGTTCAGTAAATTCATCGAATATATAATCTACATAGTCCAACGTATAGGGGCGAAGTGGATGTCTAGATAATTGAGAAATTTGCCAATCACTCAATTTCGCGAACACCGAATCTGTTAGCGATTTACACTTTTCTTGTAAACGTTCAATCTCTTTATGTAAGTTGATTTCATTATTATCGCCAACACGTCGAAGTTCTTCGATCTTCTCTTCAAGTTCAACAATCGGCTGTTCAAAATCCAGGTAATTTAAATTCATATGTGTATTTTATCGCGAGAGTATGGCTTTCGTCCAACCACTATTTAAAAACGGACAAAATTTTCTTGCCCAGGCAGTATTATTTTAAGTTTATTTATCAATTCATCTTTTGGGTAAACTGACCAAGTCTCAGCCAGGCCAATGGCTGCCATTACATTATGACAGGCGTATTTTATTTTTACTGGGCAATCGCCGCCACGAAAGATCGCCATTGTTTTATGCAGTTCAGCAACTACATCATCCATAGATTCTTCAGCGTTTTCATTTAATTCTAACAAAATGCTTTTAGCAAACTTTTCACGTGCTTGTTCTACGGTTAACACAGACTGTATAGTTACTCGATTTTGGCCTGCAAAATCATCAAATGACAACGTTCCTTCAATCACTACAATTTGCTCGGAAACGAGCATATCACGGTATTCTTCATACGGTTCTGTATAAGCGACTAACTCTAGCCTAGCACTACTATCATCCAATATTATTGTAGCAATCTTAGAACCTCGTTTAGTTAACCGTGTTCTAACGTCTAAAATTAGACCCGCAATTGTGACAGGCTTACCTTTTGCGCGGTAACTTTTTCCTCCCTGAGGAACCGCGATGTCCATTTCTAGTAAACTGGACAATTTCCCAGAGACGATAGACAACATTTCATTTTTAACTGAATCATACGGATGCCCTGTTAAGTACAAACCAAGTGTTTCTTTTTCAGCCTTCAAACGAATATTTTCAGGCCATTCCGGCAGCTCAGCCTTTTGTAACTTAGCATCACTGCTCACAGTGGCTAAACCGAATAAATCGTTTTGTCCCGCTGAATCTGTTTTGCTTTGCTGTTCTGCAATTTTTATAACGCGTGGTAAATTGTGCATCAACTGCGCACGGTTTGCATCAAACGCATCTAAAGCACCCGATTTAATTAATGCTTCTTGAACTCTTTTATTAGCTTTTCTTAAATCAATTTTATTCGCAAAATCATCATGACTAGTATATTTACCATCATGATGTCTGCGTTCAATCATTGATTCAATAGCCGCTTCTCCAACACCTTTAATCGCACCTAAACCATATAATATTTCGCTGTCCTCATTGGTGGTAAAGCGGTAATCAGATTGATTAATATCGGGCGGTAAGATTTGTAACCCCATTTCTTTACACTCATCAATCAACATCACTACTTTATCGGTATTATCCATATCAGACGATAATACTGCCGCCATGAATTCGGAAGGGTAATGGGCTTTTAACCAAGCTGTTTGATAGGCAATCAGTGCATACGCTGCAGAATGTGACTTATTAAAACCATACCCAGCGAACTTTTCCATTAAGTCGAAAATGTAGGTTGCAGTTTTTAATTCAACGTTGTTTGCTACCGCGCCATCGGTAAACATTTTACGTTGCTTGGCCATCTCTTCAACTTTCTTCTTACCCATCGCGCGACGCAACAAATCAGCGCCACCTAGCGTATAACCAGCCAAATCCTGGGCGATTTGCATCACTTGTTCTTGATACAAAATAACACCGTTAGTTGGTTTTAAAATTGTTTCCAACGAAGGGTGCGGGTACTCAGCTTTTTTACGGCCATGTTTGACATTTATATAATCGTCAACCATCCCAGACTCAAGCGGACCAGGTCGAAATAAAGCAACAAGTGCGATAATATCTTCAAAACAATCTGGACGAAGGCGACGAATTAAATCCTTCATTCCTTTCGACTCTAGCTGAAAAACTGCCGTTGTTGCATAACGTTTAAACAACTCGTAGGTTAATTCGTCATCTCGAGGCAGGGCATCAATATCAACAAGTTCCTCACCCTTATCTTTGAGACGGGCATTAATATTTTGTAATGCCCAATCAATAATCGTTAGCGTACGTAACCCTAAAAAGTCAAATTTGACCAGCCCTACCGCTTCGATATCATCTTTATCAAATTGGGTCACTAAGCTACCACCGCCTTGTTCACAATATAGAGGTGAGAAGTCGGTCAATTTACTCGGCGCAATAACCACCCCGCCCGCATGTTTACCGGCATTTCTGGCGATACCTTCCAGCATTAAAGCCAAATCAATCAACTCACGAACTTCATCTTCTTCATCATAGGCTGTTTTAAGATCAGGGCTTTGTTCAAGTGCTTTTGTTAGTGTCATACCAATTTCAAACGGCACTGCTTTTGCCAACCTATCAACAAAACCATAAGGTTGACCCAGTACCCGACCAACATCCCTTACGACAGCTTTAGCGGCCATACTTCCATAGGTAATAATTTGAGATACTTTTTCTCGTCCGTAACGTTCACCAACATAGTCGATAACCCGATCGCGGCCATCCATACAAAAATCAATATCGAAATCGGGCATCGAGACCCGCTCTGGATTTAAGAAGCGCTCAAACAACAGATCAAACTCCATGGGGTCGATATCGGTGATTCGTAGTGCATAAGCCACAATTGAACCGGCGCCTGAGCCCCGCCCTGGACCAACAGGAATAGCATTATCTTTCGCCCATTGAATAAAGTCTGCCACAATTAAAAAATAGCCCGGGAAGCCCATCTGGCAAATCACATCCAGTTCACGTTTAAGGCGGTCGGTATAGATTTTTTTTGTTCCCTCATCAAAAGTAATACGATGAGATGTTTCCTGAATTCTTTTTGTTAACCCCTCTTCTGCTAACTGAGTAATATACTCGTCTGTCGTTAAGCCACTTGGAATAGGAAATTCTGGCAAAAAGTTTTCCCCAAGTGTCAGTTCTAAATTACATCTCTCAGCTATATGAACAGTATTTTCCAACGCTTCTGGCAAGTCTTCAAAAAGTGTTAGCATTTCTTCTGTTGACTTTAAATACTGTTCGACAGTATGGTTTTTAGGCCGGCGTGGGTCCGATAAAACCCGCCCTTGGTTTATACACACCCGCGCCTCATGTGCGTCAAACTCTTCGGCTCGAAGAAAACAATTTACGTTGGTAGCAACAACAGGCACATTTTTTTGTAATGCCAACGTTACAACTTGGTGGATATAAGACTCCTCTCCTGTTTGTCCAAGTCGCTGTACTTCTAAATAAAAACGATCGCCGAATGCAACCAACCATTTACTAAGGCAATGACTAGCACCTTCCTCATCTTTTGCACCTAATAATGTACCCACTTCTCCATTTAAACCGCCTGATAAGGCAATAAGACCGTCATTTTTATTTAAAATTTTCTCTGTTGTTAAATACGCAATACCTTTTTCTTGGCCATGAAGGTAGGCCTCTGAAATTAGTTCAGATAAACCTAAATACCCCGCTCTATTTTTTATCAACAGAGTAACCACGAAAGGCTGTTTCTGATCAATTGAATCTTTAATCAAAACATCCACACCAATAATAGGCTTTACCCCGGCGGCTATAGCTGCACGATAAAACTTTACCGTGGCAAATAGGTTCGTACGGTCAGTAACGGCAACCGCGGGCATATTAAGTTCTTTTACCTTTGCTACCAAAGGTTTAATACGAATTAACCCATCAACCAAAGAATATTCCGTATGATTTCTGAGGTGAATGAATGCTGGTCTGCTACTAGACATTTAACAACATTTTCACAGGAGAAAAAGAACGTCGATGGATAGCAGAAATGCCATTCATTTCGAGCGCTTGTTTATGTTGTTTAGTCGGGTAGCCCTTATGCTTTTCAAGACCATAACCAGGATATAAAACGTCCAATGTATTCATATGATCATCGCGATAGACCTTAGCAATAATTGAAGCCGCTGATATTTCTTGTATCAAGTTATCCCCACCTTTAATGCACTCACCATTTATGGGTATTTCAGGGTAAAAAATTCCATCAACCTGAGCAAAATCAGCTTTAACGGATAGACTTTGGTACGCCCTTTTCATTGCTAATAGGCTCGCCTGTAAAATATTAATAATATCAATCTCAACCACCTCTGCCCTACCAATACCCCATGCAAGAGAGTTTTCTTTAATCATTATGGCTAATTTTTCACGCTTCAATTTAGTTAACGTCTTTGAGTCTGCCAAGCCATTAATAGGCGCTTCTTTATTTAAAATAACGGCCGCTGCAACAACAGGGCCCGCTATACAGCCTCTACCTACCTCATCTAAGCCAACAATCAATAAATTATCGCGCTTCAATTGTATCCTCTATCACCTTAGAGACAATCTCTGCTGCCTGCATATCTGCATCACATGTTAATTGCTTATTAAGCACGTCGAATGAGTTCAACATGGCCTTGGTCTTTTCTGGCTCAGATAGTAACTTAATAATTTGCTCGGATAAATTTTTAGCCGTCGCCTCTTCTTGCAAAAACTCAGGCACCAGTTGTTTACCCGCTATTAGATTTGGCATTGATACAAACGGTACCTTAAGCAATGAGAATGTTCTAATAACCCAGGCGGTTAGAGCAGATAACTTATAGGCAACAACCATTGGTTTTTTTAGCAACATTATTTCTAACGTAGCTGTGCCGGACGCCGCCAATACGATATCACTCGCCAGTATCATATTTTCAGCTGCTATATGCTGTATCTGTATACGTTCCAAGTTCACACAATCCTTTAGCACAGTTTCAAAACAGTCTTTAGTAGCCTCATCTGGCATTGGCACCAATATTTTAAGGTTATGGAGCTGTTTCTGGCACAACCTTGCAGCCTCTATAAATATAGCTGCGTGTCTATTAATCTCTCCCATGCGGCTACCAGGCATAAGCGTTAAAACTGTATCAGAGTCAGAAAAGCCAAACTGTTTACGAGCATTAATGGTCGTATCAATTTTATTTAATTTATCAGCAAGTGGGTGTCCAATAAAAAAAGCGGGTACACTCTTATCCTTAAAATACGTTTCTTCAAAAGGGAAAATACACAATAGCGCATTTAATGCACCTTCAAGTTTTTTTATTCTTTTAGGTCGCCAAGCCCATACCGTTGGGCTAACGTAATGGACAGTTTTTATACCTTTTTGGTGCAAGTCGCGTTCTAGTTTAAGATTAAAATCCGGCGCATCGATGCCAATAAAAACATCCGGCAAGTCTTGTAGTAACGTTTCCGTTAATTGTTTTCTTATTTTCAACAAACCCGGAAGGTGTTTTAGCACCTCAAATAAACCAAACACCGAGAGTTGATGCATGGGATAAAGTGAGTTAAACCCTTCTGCAAGCATCTTGGGGCCGCCAATGCCATAAAACTGAGCATCTGGATATCGCTTCGCTAGGGCAGTCATTAACCCCGCTCCCAAGATATCACCCGAATGTTCACCAGCAACTATTGCAATCTTCATAAGGCGAATTTTGACTTAAGAACCAATATATTTATAAGACATGTCAGATGTAATTGTCTGACCTAGGATTAAAACTAACGAAGGATACTGCGGTTAGAGCCTTTTAAAAACGTAACCATTCTCTGCAACTCAGAAATATCTCTGGCCTTTACTTCAAGCTGGTCAACAGCTTCAGTCAATTTCAAACCCGATTTATACAACAATTTATATGCCCGTTTTATTTCTAAAATAGAGCCTTTAGAAAAACCTTTTCGTTCTAAACCGACTATATTTATTCCATGAGGTTGAGTTGGCCTTCCGCCAACCATCACATAGGGAGGAACATCTTTGGCAATCGCACTACCCATAGCCGAAAAACTGTAGTCGCCCACTTGACAAAATTGGTGAACAATCGAAAAGCCGCCTAAGATAACAGATGAACCAATGCGCACATGCCCTCCTAAAGAAGCAGCATTAGCAAGAATAACATCGTTAGCGATAACACAATCATGAGCAACGTGGGTATACGCCATCAACAAGTTATCGTTTCCAATTAAAGTTATGTTTTTATCTTGAATGGTTCCCCGATGAATTGTTGTAAATTCACGAATAATATTATTATCACCAATTTCTAAATAAGAAAGCTCACCGGCATACTTCTTATCTTGAGGATCTTCACCAACGGATGCAAACTGATAAATATGATTGTTTTCGCCGATAGTCGTTGTACCTTTAATGGATACGTGTGAGCCAATCACAGTTCCTGCACCAATACTCACATTGGCACCAATAACACTATAAGCCCCAATAGTCACATCGGCCGCTATAGTAGTGGAAGCGTCAACAATGGCAGTTTTATGAATCATTTTGTCGATTCCTTAGAAGCACACATAATATCCGCGGTCACCACAACCTTATCGTCGACCATTGCCTTAACACTAAATGTCCAAATATTTCGTCTATTTTTTTTAAACAAAACCTCTAACAGTAACTGGTCGCCAGGTACTACAGAACGCTTGAAACGGGCATTATCAATACCTACCAGATAATACTCACCAAATGATTCACCTTGTGAATCTAAGGTTTTCATAGATAGCAGCCCCGTAGCCTGAGCCAAAGCCTCAATAATCATCACACCAGGCATAATTGGGTTATGGGGAAAATGCCCGCTAAAAAAAGGCTCATTGTAGCTCACATTTTTTAGTGCTAATAAACGTTCATTCGGGGTGAATTCAAGCACCCTATCTATCATTAAAAAGGGGTAGCGATGAGGCAAAAACTCCATAACCCTTCTGACATCATCTTGTTCCATTAAAAACCTTTATTTTTAAGTAATTTATTTATTTTTTTAGACAATTTATCTAGCTGTTTAAATCTAACAGCATTTTTCAACCACTCACTATTTTTTTGAAATGGTGTTCCTGAAGAATATACGCCGGCCTCTTTAATCGAATGAGTCACCATGGTCATGCCTGTCATATGCACATTATCCGCAATAGAAATATGACCTACAATACCAACACCGCCTGCTAACGTACAGTACTTACCTACCACCGTACTACCAGCAATTCCTGCACATCCAGCAATTGCAGTATGGT
>NVSW01000054.1 GCA_002401365.1 Piscirickettsiaceae bacterium
CCAGTAATAACACCGAAATTTTATCATCTGCAGATAACATGCAGCCTTCAAGGTCCGCTGATTTCTTTTTTAGAATTTTCGCCAAATAATGGTTAAGCCAAACAACCTGCTTATCATGCAATACGAGTACCCCAAAGCTAGCCGCTTCAAGGGCTTGATTACTCCAACCACCTGTCGATGAATCGAACATTTTCTATCTACACTAAGACGTCTAAAGTTTACACACCTTAAGTATTGTTCATTTTGGAAAAAATGTTGCTTTATTTCATGCTTATTAGGTGCCGTTTCCCTGCTTCAACCGCCATAGTCACTTGATTAGGAGCCGTACCACCAAAATGATCACGTGCAGACACCGACCCTTCTAAGGTTAGCACGTTATAGACATCGTCACTTATAGCCGCTGAAAACCCTTGTAACTCCGTCAAAGAAAGCTCGGATAAATCTCGATCTGTGTCACTGCCCAACCGAACAGCTAGGCCGACAGCTTCATGTGCATCCCTAAATGCCAAGCCCTTACCTACAAGGTAATCGGCTAAATCTGTCGCCGTAGAAAAACCTTGTTTAGCAGCCGCATACATCGACTCTTTATTTGCTTGAATATTTGGCACCATATCAGCAAAAGCCCGTAATGAACCCAGCACCGTGTCAACTGTATCAAATAGCGGTTCCTTGTCTTCTTGATTATCTTTGTTATACGCGAGTGGTTGAGACTTCATCAACGTTAACAAAGCAACTAAATGACCATTTACTCTGCCTACTTTACCTCGCACAAGCTCAGGCACGTCTGGATTCTTTTTTTGCGGCATAATCGATGAACCAGTACAAAATGCATCTGGTAACACAATAAAATTGAATTGTGCACTCGACCACAAAACAATCTCTTCTGAAAAACGCGACATATGCGTCATTAATAATGCCGATGCCGCGCAAAATTCTATTGCAAAATCACGGTCACTTACACCATCTAGTGAGTTAGCACAAGGTGCTGAAAAACCTAGCTCTTTAGCAGTAAAATCACGATCAATCGGGTAACTAGTGCCCGCTAATGCCGCAGAGCCTAATGGCATAATATTAACCCGCTTTGCACAGTCATTAAATCGTTCAGCATCGCGTTTTAACATTTCAAACCAGGCCATCAAATGATGTCCAAATGTTATTGGTTGGGCCACTTGCAGATGAGTAAAACCAGGCATAATTGTATCTGCGTGCCCACCTGCCAATTCAAGCAAACCTGCTTGTAAGCGACTTAACTCAGACAAAATTAATTCTAGTTGTTCACGCATAAAAAGCCGAATATCGGTTGCCACTTGGTCGTTACGAGAACGCCCTGTATGAAGCTTTTTCCCCGCAATACCAATGCGCTCTGTTAATGCTGCCTCAATATTCATATGCACATCTTCAAGTGCAATCGACCATTCAAAACGGCCCGCTTCGATTTCAAGCAATATTTGTTGCAAACCATCGGTGATTTGTTCGCACTCTTGTGAGGTTAAAATATCCACGTGCGCTAGCATTTTAGCGTGTGCAATGGATCCTTGTATATCGTATGGTGCTAGACGTTGGTCAAACTCTACAGATGCTGTAAATGCTTGAACAAAAGCGTCTGTACTTTGCGTAAAACGGCCACCCCAGAGTTTATTTTGTGACATGATTTGCTTTTAAAATTGATTTATTGCCTATTATATCACTTAAGACCGCCATAATTAGGTCCTGAATTTAGCAAATATCCCAAACTAACTAGTGATGGAAAAAGACAATACAAACAAGCAATTGCATTTTTTACCTGACTTCTGCAGAACAGATGTGGTCTTGTACATTACGCTAATTACCCAATTATTAGCCATCGTCTTAGCATTAACCACCAGCTACCAAAGCGGTGGGTTTTGGCCTGCTTTAAGTTTTAATTCCATATTTATCTTATGGGTAGCCTTCTGTTGTGCAGCTGTATTATGTTTTTTCAAACAAAAAATCAGTGACTGGCAGCCTTTTGCTGTTAGCTTGTTTACCTTTTTTATCATCAACCTAGTGACCTTTTTTATTACTTGGCTGGTCTCATCACTGCTGCCAAAGTACGGATATTTTCCCGAGTTCAGTAGCGGCCATTTTTCTATTTACCTAAAGAACCTGACCATAAGTAGCATTATTGCCATCATCGTTTTACGCTACTTGTATATTCAACACCAATGGAAAAAACAAACAAAGGCACAAGCCGAAGCAAGACTCGATGCTCTACAAGCAAGAATACGTCCACATTTTTTATTTAATAGCCTAAACACCATTGCCAGTTTGACGCGTGAAGACCCCATATTGGCAGAGTCATTAACAGAGAACTTGGCTGAACTGTTTCGGGCTAACATGAACTCTTCTAAACGATTGTTACCGTTCGCTCAAGAGTGCGAATTAACGCAACAGTACCTTAATATTGAGCAAAGCCGTTTAGGCGATCGCTTACGCATCCATTGGAATGTTCAGGCCATTCCTAAAGATGCTCTTATTCCTCCCTTAAGCTTACAACCATTAGTCGAGAACTCCGTTTATCATGGTATTGAATTGTCTGCAGATGGCGGCATCTTGGAAATATCTGGCTCCATTCGTAAAAACATCATTACCCTCATTATTAGAAACCCTATTCCTAAAAATGCACAAAATAACGCAAGAGAAGGTAACAAAGTTGCGCTAGAAAACATTCGGCTACGCCTGCAAAGTTGCTTCCCAGACCAAGCCAAGCTACTAATGAGTGCTGCAGATGGCCATTTCCAAACGCAAATGATGTTTCCTTATCAAAACCAATGAAAATTTTAATCGCGGATGACGAACCTCTTGCCAGACAGAGGCTTAAACGGATACTAAACGAGATTGATTCTGATTTTACTGTTTTATCTAATGCCGGCAATGGGCTTGAGGCGTTAACTCAGTGCCTCATTGAAAAACCAGACCTTGCCCTGTTGGATATTCGTATGCCAACAATGGACGGCTTACAAACGGCAACTGAGATCATGAAAGCAAACCTGAATACCGCCGTTGTATTCGTTACCGCATACGATGAATACGCCGTAGCCGCCTTTGATAACAACGCCATTGACTATCTTCTAAAACCCGTTAAAAAGCAACGCCTTGAAATAATGCTGGAAAAAGCTAAGCAGTTCAGTTTATCGCAAGAAAAAATAACTAAGGCTGAGTTAGCAACCACGCCTCGTGAACACCTGTGCGCTCATTCACACCTTGGTGTCGAAATCATCAAGCTAACTGACGTACTTTACTTCAAAGCCGATAATAAATACGTGTCTGCTGTAACCTCAAGTAAATCAACGCTACTAGATGAGTCGCTCAAAGCGCTAGAAATTGAGTTTGCGGAGCTGTTTTTTCGCATCCATCGTAACTCTCTAATTAACATCAGTACCATCAAGTTAATTAACAAGAATTCATCTGGGCAACACCAAGTCATCATAGATGGCATAGATGAACCAATAATTGTCAGCCGTCGACACCAGGCAGAACTTAAGAAACGACTCCGTTCCTAAATAAGGCTTCAACAGCTAACATTATTTTTTATATGACATCAGTAAGAATATCTCTGCCAACAGGCTCTAATACAATAAGCCATTAAACATTTCACTCGCCCACCACAACAGAGACCCATTATGAAATATAAAATAGTCACCGCCCTGTTATTAATTTTACTCATGCAGACACATAATGGTTTGGCTGCTAAAACCGTTCTTGCAGGTGGTTGCTTTTGGTGCATGGAGTCTGACTTCGAAAAACTTAAGGGCGTTAGCGATGTGATTTCCGGTTTCACCGGTGGCTCGATCAAAAACCCAACATATAATGGCAATCATCAAGGACACTATGAGGCTGTTGAAATCACCTATGACCCAGCCGTCGTGAGTTATAAAGAATTATTGGCATATTATTGGGTCAGTATCGACCCTTTTGATTCTGAAGGACAGTTTTGCGACAAAGGCCATAGTTACCTGAGTGCTATCTTCGTTGCCAATAAAAAAGAACGATTAATCGCAGCTCAATCCAAAGCTGACGTGAACTCACAATTTCCTAGGCGACACGTCATCACACCCATCCTCGACGCCGGAATTTTTTATCCTATAAAGGGTAATGAAAGCTATCATCAAGATTATTACAAGAACAACCCTACGCGCTATAAATACTATCGCTGGAGTTGTGGACGTGACCAACGTTTACAGCAAATTTGGGGGCAAAAAACACCGCACTAAAAATAACAGTTTGTTAGAGATGTGTCGCTGACCCTTGCTATAATAAAGTGATCTAATATCAGTGCCAAAAATATTATGCAGCTCATTAGAATTGCTACCCGACGTAGCCCACTCGCCTTATGGCAGGCCGAGCACGTTGCCACACAGTTAACAAAAAACCATCCACAGCTTAAAATCGAGCTGGTGAAAATGGTCACTCAAGGCGATAAAATTTTAGACACGCCATTAGCAAAAATTGGTGGCAAAGGCTTATTTGTTAAGGAACTTGAGCAAGGCATGTTTAATGGCGATGCCGATATTGCAGTACACTCGATGAAAGATGTGCCAGCAGTGCTTCCTGAAGGCTTATGTATTGCTGCCACACTTTTTCGTGAAGACCCTCGTGACGCATTCGTTTCCAACAACTATGCATCTATTAATGATTTACCAACGGGCGCGATCGTTGGCACATCCAGCTTGCGGCGGCAATGTCAATTACTGCAACAACGCCCCGACCTAGTTATTAAGTCGTTACGTGGTAACGTAAACACCCGCCTTAACAAGTTGGACAATGGTGATTATGACGCTATCATTCTCGCCGCCGCAGGATTAATCCGGCTTGGCTTTGAAGAGCGCATAAAACGCGCCATACCCGTCACGGAAATGCTGCCAGCAATTGGCCAAGGTGCTATAGGCATAGAATGCCGCACTGACGACCAACAAACTCTTTCTCTTATTTCATGTTTGCATGATCCTACCTCAGCCGCACGTGTTATAGCCGAGCGGGCGATGAATCTAACCTTAGAAGGTGGTTGCCAAGCACCGATTGGTGGGCACGCAAAAATCGATGGCGATATGATTCACTTACACGGCCTTGTAGCAGAGCCTGATGGCTCAGTCATCATCACTGAGCAGCTTGAAGGTGCTATTGAAGATGCCGCTAACATCGGCACAATAGTTGCCGAGCGCCTATTAAAGGGCGGCGCCAAAACCATCTTAGATAAACTCTATAACAGGCACGGGTGAAAGCACCAAGCACAAACGTCTTGGTCACACGCCCAATTCAACAGGGAAAACAACTCTGTAGCCAACTGATAAATGCTGGGTTCAAACCTATTTCTTACCCAACCATTGAAATTGTGCCAATTGAACCGAACCATCAACTAACAAAAACATTCAAACGACTAGCAGACTTTCAGTTTATTTTATTTATCAGTACCAACGCTGTCATCCAAGCGCAGCGTCATCAGCCACACTGGCCCAACAATACTCGCTATATTGCGATTGGTCCAAAAACCGCCCAAGCAATGGCTAACATAGGCCTAACAGTCGACTATATGGCCGGCAAACCATTTAATTCTGAACAGCTGTTAAGCCAACTTCCAAAGAACCTTAAGGGCAAGTCTGTACTCATTATAAAAGGCGAAGGAGGGCGTGATTTCTTAACGAAGCAGCTACAACATATGGCAATGGCTGTTGAAATGTTAGATGTTTATAAACGCTGCGTGCCAACAGATATCCCAATTATTCCAGCTGGCATAAAAATTCAATTTGTTACCATTACCAGTCAATTAGCCCTAGAAAATTTAGCTAAAATGCAAGCTGAACGTTTTAAAACGATGCAACAAGACAGTGTTTTTGTTGTTCTTAGCAGGCGAATTGAGATCTACGCTAAAAAAATCGGCTGCCAATTCACTTTAGTTGCCCAAAGTGCAACCGATACTGAGCTAGTTAAGGCCATTGACAAGGCGACACATTAAACTTAACGGTTATTCATATACTTTTAAGCTTTCAACGATATACTAGCTATCTCATTTGATATCTAGCATGGAATTAGACTCATGACTGACGAACAAGCGCCTTCTAATACTAAAAACAAAGCCGACAAAACAAAAAAATCAGTTAAACAGCTGCCAGAAAAACAACAACTCAAACCAACCGAAGCTAAATCCAAGAAAGGATCAGGATCAGGCGTTAGTTGGTTAGCCATTTTTCTTGTTCTTGCCCTTGCTGCTGGAGGCTACTATTTTTACCGACAACTACAGCAACAAATAAACTCGTTATCAACCAGCCTTAATGCTAGCCAGCAAGCATCATCAAACCAGCAACAACAAAAAACCGAGCAACTGAGCAGCGGTATAACCAGTCTCGAAACCAAGCTAGACAGTGTTGAAAAAGCGTCCTCTAATGGTATTTCCATATTACAAAAACAAGTTGGCAAAAGTAGAAACCAATGGTTAATTGCAGAAGCAGAATATCTAGTTAGCATTGCCAACACAAGGTTACAACTAGCTGGCGATACGCACACAGCTATTGTTGCTTTCCAAGCCGCTGATCAACGGCTAAAGGACAATGGCAACCCTATAACCTTCCCTATTAGAGCTCAAATTGCCAAAGATATTATGGCTCTACAAAGTACTCAGCTACCCGATATAGTGGGCATTTCATCCAAACTACTAGCGCTTGAAAGCGCGGTAACGAAAATGAAAATATCGGAGCCTCACGCCGGCACCGCACAAGCACCGGAAATAGGCAAAGGCGACCCCTCGGTTCTACCAAACAATATAAAAGAAACGCTATCTGATGCCTGGGCCAACTTTAGCAAATTAGTCGTTGTTCGTCGTAGCGACGAGCCCAAAGCTGCGCTGATGACCCCTGAGCAGGTAGAGCTTATCCGTAAAAATTTAGCACTTAAACTGGAAAGCGCGCGGCTAGCTCTAATAAACAGCGATCAGGAGCTTTACGCAAAAAGCTTAGCTATCGTCGCCGATTGGCTTAACGATTACTTTGATATGAACAATGCGCCTGTCAGTGCAGCAATTGCCCAAATTAATCGGTTAATCGATATACCAATCAAAGCTTCATTACCGGACGTTAGCCAATCGCTAAAAATGCTAAGGGATTTGCCATTATCAAGCATTGATACTAAACCAGAGAGCAATGCTCTCGCAGAAGAAACAACGGCTATAGTGCCAAGTAAAACACCTGAAATTGGCAACGAAAACACAGAAACGGCCGATAACACACCGGCTGAACCAGCACAGCCAAAACCCGATACCCCTGTTGAAACACCGTCTAGTGATTCAAAAGTAGCGCCACAAAAAAATCAGTAGGGAACCGTTGCCATGAAATTATTAATATTATTCATTGTCGCTTTAGTCATTGCTAGTGGCCTCGCTTATCAAGTACACATTGACCCAGGCTATGCCTTACTAAGATACGGCACTTGGTCTGTCGAAACCTCGTTGGCTGTGATGGTTTTTATCTTGCTGGTGGCATTTGTTGTGCTAGCTATGCTTTTTAAAGCATTATTGGGAATCAAAAGAACCCCAAAACGATTACAAAAATGGAATAAACACCGTGTTCAACGTCGCTCTATAAAAGAACTAAATCAAGGGTTGCTTAACTCCGCCGAAGGCAATTGGAAGCGCTCCGAAAAGCTGTTGACTAAGCATGCTAAACAAAGCGAGACCCCTTTATTAAATTATCTGAGCGCGGCACATGCAGCACAGGCTCAAGGCGCTTATGATCGTCGCGACGAATACTTGCTCAAAGCGGGTGATGCACTACCTGAGCAGGCTCACGCCATTCACTTAACCAGAGCAAAATTACAATTTTCTGCAGGTCAATTTGAGCAAGCGTTAGCGACGCTACAACAATTATTATCCGTTACACCTAATCATCCCATTGTACTTTCGTTGTTGCTAAAGACTTTGTCGCAACTAAATGATTGGGAAGCAATACACAAACTATTGCCTATCGTGAAAAGTAACCGCAACATCCAAGCCGACGAATGGGAAGCTGTTGAAATACAAACGCTGACTAAGCTATTAACTAGCAAATCTCAAAACAACGACCCTGAGTTAGACACTCTTTGGCACAGCCTGAGCAAAAAACAAAAACTGTCTGCCAACTACCTAAGTATTTACGCTGGTCATAAAATAGCCAAAAAAGATGAAAAAGATGTGTCCGACCTTATCGTAAAATCTATCAAAACCACGCAAGATGAGTCATTAATTGATTTATATTGCCAATTAGATATTAGCCCAGACTTGCAAATTAAACAGCTGGAGAAGTGGCTTAACATCTTGCCGTCAAGCACGATATTACTTAACCATATTGCTAGACTCTCCCTATCTGAAAAACAATGGGGAAAAACATCTTCTTTCCTACAACAAAGTATTAATATCAAGCCTACGAGCTTGGCTTATTTGCTACAAGGCAGGCTCCATGAAGAACAAGGAGAAACGCCGGAAAAAGCAGCTGAATTTTATCGAGCAGGCATAGAAATTGCTAACAACTTATTGACGACTGAGCTTGTTGCAGTAGCTGATAACACGAAGCAAGCTAATTAATTCATAGGCTCAATGCCTAGTAATGGCCAAATCTCATCGATACGCTTTTTTACGTCCTCCGTCATATTGATAGGTTTTCCCCATTCGCGCGTTGTTTCACCTGACCATTTATTCGTCGCGTCCAAACCCATTTTAGAGCCTAAGCCCGAAACTGGCGACGCGAAATCCAAGTAATCAATTGGCGTATTATCAATTAGCGTCGTGTCTCGCCTAGGATCAACCCGTGTTGTAATCGCCCAGATAACCGACTCCCAATCCCTAATATCAACATCGTCATCTGTCACAATAACAAATTTAGTGTACATAAACTGGCGCAAAAATGACCAAATACCGAACATGATACGTTTTGCATGCCCAGGGTACTGCTTCTTAATACTCACAATGGCCATTCGATACGAGCACCCTTCAGGCGGCAAATAAAAGTCCTGAATTTCTGGAAACTGTTTTTTCAGAATGGGGACAAATACTTCATTCAGCGACACACCTAAAATTGCAGGCTCATCAGGTGGTTTTCCTGTGTAGGTTGAATGGTAAATAGGGTCTTTACGGTGCGTTATTCTTTCAATCGTAAAAACAGGGAAACTCTCAACCTCGTTGTAATAGCCCGTATGGTCGCCAAACGGGCCTTCATCAGCCATTTCACCGGGATACAAGAAGCCTTCTAAAACAATTTCAGCACTCGCTGGAACTTGCAAATCATGCGTTAAGCACTTAGACACTTCTGTCTTAGAGCCTCGAAGCAATCCTGCAAAGGCATATTCTGACAATGGGTCTGGAACAGGTGTGACAGCGGCTAAGATAGTCGCTGGATCAGCCCCTAACGCGACTGCAATAGGAAACGGTTCGCCTGGATGCTCTTCTTGCCATGCCTTAAAGTCTAACGCACCACCCCTGTGCGCCAACCAACGCATAATAACTTTATTTCGCCCAATCACTTGCTGACGATAAATGCCTAAATTCTGGCGTTTTGCCGTTGGGCCTTTAGTAATCACTAATGGCCATGTAATCAGCGGCGCCGCATCATCTGGCCAACACGTTTGTATAGGGAAATTTGCTAAATCAACATCATCACCTTCAATGACAATCTGTTGGCATGCAGGTTTTTTCACCACTTTTGGCGCCATATTTAACACTTGCCTATAGACCGGGAGTTTTTCCCATGCATCTTTCATACCTTCAGGCGGCTCTGGCTCTTTTAATGCCGCCAACACCTCGCCAACTTTAGTAAGCGCTTCCACACTATCTTGCCCCATACCTAAAGCAACACGCTCTGGCGTTCCAAACAAATTTGCCAACACAGGCATGGAATAGCCTTTAGGATTTTCAAATAAAATAGCAGGGCCTTTATTCTTTAAAACACGGTCGCAAATTTCCGTCATTTCAAGATATGGATCTACTTCTTCAGTAACGCGTTTTAACTGCCCCATTTCTTCTAGTTTTGAGATAAAATCACGTAAATCTTTATAATTCATTGTTACTTTAAAGTAGTCATTTATATGAGATGTTAAAATAACACTTAACGTTGAATAAAACGGAAGTTTTTCTTACGTTTCCATATAACACATACCCTTGGGGTATCAACTAACACTAAGATATGAAATACGACTTAACTCTCGATGCTAAAGGCTTAAACTGCCCACTGCCATTACTACGGCTTAAGCAATTACTGCAAAAATCTAAGCCCGGACAAGTTATTCAAATGACAGCCACTGACCCAGCGGCCCATCTGGATGTTGGCGTGTTTATAGACAAGTCAAACCACGAAATGCTATTGCATGAACGTGACGACGACATTCAGTATTTTTACATTAAAGTTTCTGACTAAAACCAACCACTAACAAACACAAAAAAAGCGTTCAAATGAACGCCTTTTTTTGATTACTTAGTTACAGACTATTCGCCTGTATCGTAGTCCAGTTGTGGCTCTAGGAACTTCTCATAACCTTTCAACATAAATTCCCAATACAAAAGAGGCAAACCAATTGTTTTGGTATGCCACATCAAGCTTGATTCTTCATTTGGCTTAGCTATCCAAGGAAGCGTTGGCGTTACTTTGCCGCCGTAGATAAACTCAGCCATCATCACCTTGCCACGAGCCGTCGTTAGTGGACAAGAACCGTATCCGTTGTAACCTTCAGACATTGGCTTACCATCCATCAGGTTTTTAATGTTTTTAACGACTTCTGGCGCTTGTTTACGCACAGCCGCGGCTGTTTTAGAGTTAGGCGTTGAACACGCATCACCCAAACCAAATACGTTTGAATATTTAATATGCTGCATAGAATTTTGGTGAACATCCACATAGCCGGCATCATTCGAAACAGCTGAGCCATGAAGAAAATCAGGTGTTGTTTGGTGCGGAGTGACGTGAATCATATCAAAATCAAGTTCTTTAATTTCACCCTTGTTATCGCCATCAACTACTTCAAACGTTGCTTTTTTAGCGTCGCCATCAATCTTAGTTAGTTTATGTAACAAATCTTTGTGTATGCCGTACCCTGCAATAACACCGTCCAATGCTTTCGCAAAGTAAGGTACGCCAAACATACCTGGGCCGGGGTTTGTGAAATGAACGTCACTGCTATCTAAAATACCTTTTCCACGCCAGTAATCAGCTGCTAAATAAGCAATTTTTTGTGGTGCACCTGGGCATTTAAACGGTAACGGAGCTTGTGTAAAGAAAGCTTTGTCACCCGCTTTATGTGCTTGAACACACTGCCATGTGTATTCAACATAATCTGCAGAGTAGTTTGAACAAACGCCATTCTTACCAATCGTTTCTTTTAAGCCTTCAACAGCATCCCAATCCAAAATAAGACCAGGGCAAACAACTAAGTAGTCATATGTAATTTTGTCACCATTATCTAACTCAACAACGTTATTGTCTGGGTCAATATTAGTCGCTGCCTGTTTAACCCAATTCACACCCTTAGGAATTAAACTAACCGTTGAGCGGCGTGTTTTTTCTAACGTGTAACAACCACCACCCACTAAAGTGAATGCTGGTTGGTAATAATGATTTTCTGCTGGATCAACAATAGCGATATCTAATTGTTTTCCGTCTGAATGGCGTTTCAAACTAGCTGCTACGGTAATGCCTGCAGCACCAGCGCCTATAATTAGTATTTGGTGATGTTTCTCTGACACAGCTAAACTCCTTTCATAATTATAAAAATTTATTAGTGTGCAACTATACAATGTTATAGATCATAAAACACACGATTAACTGTTTGTTTTTAAACTATTTTCGGCTGTAGAGACAAAGCATATTCTAAATAGCTATATACAATGATCCGTTAATTATATCCTAAAGCCGCCGTGTTTTTGCAGTTGCCGCTCATCTTGCATCCGCATCCCCCAAACCAAGCCAACTACCAGACAAACAGGGATAATTAACAGAATCCAATAAACGCTATAGGGTTGCTCAGCTGGTTGGACCGGTTTAACGCTAATTGGCTTCGGTGGTTGTTTTTTTGTTAGCGATGTCTTAACTAGCTCGTCCAATTGGCTTAGTAGCTTATTGTTTTCAGCTTTTATTACCAACAAACTCGCCTTACTGTCAGATAAAGCGCTTCCTAGATCCTTAAGCCGTTTATCGTTTTTATTCGACTTGGTCACTGCATCCGCATTGTTTTGTTTTTTCAGTGATAACAATTCTTTTTCATATAAGCCAATTTTTGCCTGTTGCTGCCGATATTTACTTTGTAAGGCTAATAAACGAACCTTGGACGGTTTTTCATCTGATAAAAATCGTTTTTCAACCCAGCCCGTTTGACCATCAACGAGTAAAATCTTTACGAAGCCGGCTTTCTCTGTCTGCAGCTCAACGGGGGTACCGCTTGGTAACAATTTTATCGGTGCACCGGCTGAACTCGGCTCAGCATACATTCCTGCCAAAAGTTTATCTGTAATATGCGCCGCCTGTAAAAGAACAGGTGCGAAAATTAACATTACAAAACAATACGTGCGTAACATAATTAATAATGATTAGGCCGCAATACCAGAGTGCTTTAACAGTGCATCAATAGTTGGCTTTCGTCCTCTAAACAACACAAACAGCTCAAGCGCATCAGCACTGCCCCCTTTTTCTAATATATTTTCTAAGAATAGGCGCCCCGTTTTTTCATCAAACACACCTCGCTCTTCAAATAATGAAAAGGCATCGCTTGATAACACTTCTGCCCACTTATAACTGTAATAACCGGCCGCGTAGCCACCTGCAAAAATATGTGAAAAACTATTAGGGAAACGATTAAATTCTGGCGTTTTAAGCACACTAATTTCAGCTCTAACTTGCTCCAAGGTAGTGTAAATTTGTGACGTTTTTTCGGCATCATATTCCAAGTGAATACGAAAATCGAACAGTGAAAACTCTATTTGTCTGAGCATTTGCATTCCCGACTGAAAGTTCTTTGCTGACAACATTTTCTTAAACAAGACGTCAGGAAGCCTTTCGCCAGTTTGGTAGTGTCCAGAAATCAACTCCATCACTTCGGGCTGCCAGCACCAGTTTTCCATAAACTGACTGGGTAACTCCACCGCATCCCATTCAACACCGTGGATGCCGGATACGCTTAAATAATCAACCTGCGTCAACATATGGTGCAAACCGTGGCCAAATTCATGAAATAACGTCTCTACCTCGTTGTGCGTTAATAGCGACGGATCATCACCTACTGCTGGGGTGAAGTTACAGGTTAAATATGCCACCGGTGTTTGAACCTTTCCCGCAGATTTAAACCTTGTTGCACACTCGTCCATCCATGCGCCTCCGCGCTTATGGGGGCGAGCAAACAAATCTGTAAAAAATTGCCCACGAATAGCGCCATGTTCGTCGTAAATCGAAAAGAACTGGACATCTTGATGCCAAACATCATGGTTTTTTTCTTCCACCACCGTCATTCCATACATTTTTTTTATCACTAAAAACATGCCCGATAACACCTTATCCGCAGGAAAATATGGTTTCACTTCTTCTTGTGAAAACTGATAGCGATCTTGACGCAATTTCTCCGAGAAATAACCTATATCCCATGCTTCAACATTCCCCACATGCCTTTGATCATTAGCAAACTGACACAGTTCAGAAAAATCATTTTTCGCCATATCCTTCGACCCTTCAGCCAGCTCATTCAAAAAAGCTATCACATCAACTGGCGTTTCAGCCATTTTTGTCACAACGGAAAGATGCGCATAACTATCGAAACCCAGCAGCTGCGCTTTTTCATGCCTCAACCTGAGAAGGTCATCCATAATTGCCGAGTTATCCCACTCTAGGTTATCGCCAAGCTCAGATGCACGCGTAACAAACGCCCTGTGAATCTCATGCCGCAATGCCCGGTTATCTGCATAGGTCATCACGGCCATGTAACACGGAAACTCAAGATTAAGCAACCAGCCCTCTTTTCCTTGTTGTTGCGCTGTCTGTTTTAGTAGGCCCATTGTCGAATCAGGCAAGCCTACCAAGTCATCTATATCCACCACATGTTTTTCCCATGCATTCGTAGCATCCATTAAATTCTCTTCGAACTGGTTAGTTAATGTCGATAATTGCTGCGATATATCTTTGTACCGTTGTTTTTCTTTTTCCGGCAAGGCAACGCCAGATAATTCAAAGTCACGCAAGGCATTGTCAATAATTTTCTTCTGCGCCACCTCAAGTGTTTTATATTCCTCGCCTTCTTTAATAGATAAATACGCCGAATAGAGCGCACTGTTTTGGCCCATTTCTGTTGAATATTCGCTGAGTTTTGGCAAACAGTTCGAATATGCTTCACGCCATTCATCATTATTCATCACTGAATTCAAGTGGCTAACAGGCGACCACATTCGACTAAACCGATCGTCTAACATTTCCAACGGTTCAACCAAATTCTGCCATGTAAATACCGTATTTGTTTTTAATAATTCAGCTACTTTCTGGCGACTTTCATCCAACACAGAATCAACCGCCGGCTCAATATGAGTCGATTTCAAAGATGTAAACGGAGGTAAAACAAAAGAATCTAGCAGTGGGTTTTTCATAAACGTTTATTCATTAAAAAGAATGACATCTTCGCATGCTTCGAAGCATGCTCCAAGTCATGAAATAAGCCCCCTATAATCTGCGCGCAGCAGGGTGCGACAATTTGTCACATTCCGCGTTGCTATAAAACAACATATCATGCCGCATCAAAAACAACAAAGAGGGAAGCATGAACAAAAATAAACTTTTAATCGCCATTATAGCGGCCGCCAGTAGTATAGGTGTGCAAGCGGCGGACATACCAAGCATTACAGTTTCTAGCGACGTCCTTTTTCGCGACACCACTGTTGTTAGCCCAACCGCTCGCATTACGGCTGAAGAGGCGAAAGCCATTAATGCAACGACGACTGAAGACATCATCTCTCACGAACCTAACCTAATTATTCGTAAGCGCTTTATTGGTGATGCAAACGGAACTATCGGCATTCGTGGTTCAAATATGTTTCAAACAACCCGAACCTCTGTATACGCAGATGGTTTGCCACTGCATTACTTCCTACAAACAAGCTTCTCTGGCGCACCCCGTTGGTCTCTTGTTGGCCCAGATGAAGTAGAAGAAGTGGAAGTTATATATGGTCCTTTTTCAGCTGAATACGGCGGCGGCTCTATGGGTGGTGTTGTCAATATAAAAACGCGTGATCCAAAAGAACGTCGTGTTGTATTACAAGGCAGCTTATTTAGTCAGGATTACGATAATCGCCAAACAGGTGAAAGTTATATTGGCGGAAAGTTTTTTAGCTCTTTCGAGGACAAAATTGGCAACCTTGGCTTGTTTCTTTCCTACAACCACCTAGAAAATGACAGCCAGCCCCAAACACAGTTTGCAGCTAAAGCGTCTGGCGGTGGCGGTACGGTCGTTAGCGGCACGCAAGCCGGTGTTGAAGAACATGGTGATTCTGTTACCTACTATGGTGATTCTGGGGCTACTCATAACACCAGTGATTTAGTTAAAATAAAAATGAACTACGACTTAGGCGATTATCAGTTACGTGGAAGCATCGCGTATGAAGAAAGACAATTCGAAACTGATGATCTTAACAATTATTTACAAGATGCGGCTGGTAATACTGTATGGGATGACAACGTAACCACCACTGGCGGCACAAATTTTAAGACCAGTAATTTCGGCTCTAGTGTTTTTCAAGAACGCACTAGAAACAGAGATAGCCTGTTATTAGGCCTTGGATTGACAGGGCCTCTTGACGCAGATGGGGACTGGGTATTTGATATTTACGCTACGGATTTTACCATTATAAAAGACGAAGAAGAGCGTACTGGCCGTAACCCTGCCGAGCCAACATTTGCTGCAGCCAACGCCGCATTCAAAGGCCGCTTAACTGAATACGATGATACAGGCTGGCAAACACTGGATGTCAAAGCAGGCACTGAATCCCTCAGCGGCAATGAAAACCTACGTTTATCCATCGGCTATAACTACAGCGCTTACGAATTAGAAATTAACCCTTTCAAGTACAATTCTATTTCAAACACAAAAGATGCAACACGTGGCGCAAGTGGTGGCGAAACCTTTACCCACTCTGTTTTTGCACAATGGGGCTGGTTATTTAACCCTGAGTGGGATGTTTCTGTAGGCCTACGCTACGATGATTGGCGAGGAGAGAATGGTTTCTTTGATGATGACGCAGATGGTGTGATCACTGGCACTGAAAAACACGATGATCGTCATGAGAATGGCTTTTCTCCAAAATTCTCTTTAGCTCATTTCATAACAAAGCAAACAACCTTACGTTATTCGATAGCACGTGCGCTTCGCTTTCCGGTAACAGAAGAGCTTTACCAAAATGTAAACGAAGCTCTTCAAGTTTCTGTAGCGGATGCTAATTTAGAGCCCGAAGACGGCATATTCCAAAACATCATGCTAGAACATAAATTTAAAAATGGTTTAGTTCGGTTCAACTTATTTTATGACGAAGTCGATGATGTTATCTTTAGCCAAAATGTTACCGTTAACGGCTCAACCCTTCGAACATTTTTGCCTGTCGATACCGTTAAAACAAAGGGTGCCGAATTTGTTTACAATCAAAACATAATAATGGGCTCTAAATTTAACACTCGATTTAATGTCAGTTATACAGACGCAGAAATCACTAAAAACTCGTTAGATACGAGCATTGAAGGGAACACTTTCCCTAGACTGCCAAATTGGCGCGCTAATTTATTAGTTGGCTACCCGCTGAGTGAAAAATTAAATGCTCACGCTGGCATCCGTTATGCAAGCAATAGCTATGGCGATTTAGATAATAGCGATAAAGAAGAAAATGTTTTCGGGGCACAAGATGAGTATATTTTTGTAAATGCTAAACTAAATTGGCAGGCAACAAAAACAACTCAGTTCAGTGTTGGTGTTGACAATATCTTTGATGAAGAAGCCTATGTTCATCACCCTTGGCCTTCTAGAACCTTCTTCTTAGAAGGAAAATTAACATTCTAAAGACCCTATATGACAAAAAATAACTGTCTCCAATTAATCAGGGTCAGCTTGCTGGCCTTGATTTTCTTTTTCCCTCATGCCAATGCTGAGGAGAATCCCAACCAAATTCTTACTCATCAATGGAAAACACCAACTACCGTATTTGATAACGCAGGAACCCTTTGGGTTACTTATGCTGAAAAGCAATCGGTTTATACTCGCCACTCGACAGATTCAGGCAAAACTTTTTTTCCCGCTGTTTTAGTTAACCAGACACCGCAAAATATTTATACCAATGGCGAAAACCGACCTAAAATTGCCATTGGAGACAACGGCAATGTCTATGTTTCATGGACAGAGAAAACCAAAGGGCGATTTAATGGTGACATTCATTTTGCCCGCTCTACGAATGGAGGGCACAGCTTTGAAAGCGATCGCATTATCAACGATGACAAACTAAGCATTGGTCATCGATTCGACAGCTTATACCTTACCCCTTCCGGTAACTTATACATTGTTTGGTTAGATAAACGACTAAGCGTAAAAGCTAAAGAGCTACAACATAATTACCCAGGGATTTCTTTATATTACAGCGTATCCGCCGATCAAGGAGCCAGCTTCTCTGCCAATAAAAAAATTGCAGATCACACGTGCGAATGCTGCCGTATTGCTATTTCTGGATCCGGGCTGGATGGCGTTGCCATCATGTGGCGTCAACTTTTCAAAAATGGCATCCGCGATCATGCTATTACACGCCTTGCTCCAAACAAAAAACTCCTTATTTATCGGGCAACCTTTGATGGATGGAAAACAGATGCATGCCCTCATCATGGCCCCAGCATATCGCCTGCAAACCAGCACAGTTATCACATGACTTGGTTCTCAAATGGCTCCTCACAAAAAGGTATTTACTATGCAAAATATAATTTAAATACAGGTATCGCCGACAAAGGAGTATTAATAGATAGCTCGCCGAGCGCCAGCCACCCCTATATAAAACAAGTGGGTGATATCGTATGGTTGGTATGGAAAAAGTTTGAAGATAATAAAACCCATATCAAAGAACAGCATTCTACTAATGGCGGACACACCTGGTCCTTACCCCGTTCAGTTGCACAGTCTCAGACTGAATCTGACCACCCTATTATCTTGAACAAGGGCAAAAAAGTTTATCTTTCATGGCACACTAAACAAGAAGGTTTACGTCTAGCCCCGCTCAGCTTATGAAAAAACACATTCAACTATTCATTTTTTGCATCTTCATTGCTGGCATAACAAGCACTGTCCACGCAAATGATTTAAAAAAGTTTGATGCGAACAGTCTCGCTAGCATTAAAGAATCGTATGCCAACCGCCCTTTTTTACTGGTCTTATGGTCTTTAGAATGCCCATCTTGCTACATAGAGCTAGATAACCTAAGCGCTTGGTTGAAAACCAAGCCATCTATACCTCTCGTTCTTATTTCAACCGATTCGTTAGACACTCAACAAGAAGCCTTTGGTTTATTATCTGAATACGGTTTACAAAAAAATGATAATTGGATATTTGGCTCCCAAGCTCATATTATGTTGCGCCAAAAAATAGACCCCTTATGGTACGGCGAGCTACCTAGAAGCTATCTTTTTGATTCGCAGCATACCGCACACCCCCACACCGGCGTTTTAACCAAAGAGCATTTAAAAGATATACCCCGTGTATTAAAATCTAATATTAAACGCCCATACAGCCGAGACCCCTAGCGCAAAAAAAGCTAACAAAAACGCCCACCATTTATATTGAAAGCGCCGAGTCAAAACTGCCTCTCCCTGTGTTGATATAATGTAGGGCTTTCGACTATCTAACGGCTTTTCAATCAAGTTATCTATATGTTCAATGGTTTCAGCATGGTACTCCTGACGCAATTGATCTTTTGCAATGAACACTGCTTCCTCCCATTCACCTTCATCAAGCAGCCCGTCTTTGTTTTTATCAAATCGGCCTAAAAGCGCCCCTAGATTACTTTTCCAACGTTGCAACAATTCCACCAATGCCTCATTTTCTGTCGGTAAAATAACCTCTCTAAATGACGTCAAATCGCCTAAAACATATAAGGCATCCCCTTCATGAATACGCTTTTCACTGTAGCGATAACGCCTGCCGGGTAGCCATCCCGTTGGGTTAAACCCCTTAGGGCCTGCTTGTGGGTAAGGCGTACTGCCATACCAGCTATCTGAATTTGAGGGGATCACTTCCGCATCATCAGGGTCAACAATAGCGCGGCCCGTCCGCCCCACTAACGTAAATACGCCATCACTAACGCCTGACTCATACAATGACCAAGTGGTTTGACTACGCCCACGCGTGTAAGACGACTGCCTCTCTTCAACTTTGTATTTATACCAAACACATTGAAGACGGCTGAGCGGCGCAACGATAGGCTCTCCCGGTAACAAGCGCGCAACACCCGAAAATTCATTGTACCCTTGCGCTGCCGAGCGTAGTGCCGCTGTCGGCATGTCTTGCATAATGCGAAACCGCCAAAATACTCGGAACGATGAATACAAACAAAATAACGCTAAACCACTAACAACGGTAAAACTTATCCAGAAAGTTTCTGCCGACAACTGTCTAATGTTATTAGCAATATCATCGATCATCCAAACATATTTTTTACGTTAATATCCGCAACCTCTGACTCTTCAAATTCTAATAGATCAAAGTCTTTAAAATTAAAAAACCGAGCTATAAGAATATCAGGAAATTGTTCAATACGAACATTGTTAGAATTGACGCTTTCATTGTAATACTCACGCCTGTCTGCAATGTTATTTTCAAGCTCACTGATACGTTTTTGCAGATTTTGGAACGATTTATCGGCCTTAAGATCTGGATACGCCTCTGCAACTGCAAATAAATTTATCAACCCCTGACGCATTTTAGTCTCTGCCTGACCAAGCCCTGCCACATCTGACTTGCCTAGAGCCTCTGAAACACCTGACCTAGCTAACATAACCTGCTCTAGCGTTTCTCTTTCATGCTTCATGTATTGCTTACACGTCTCAATCAGCTTAGGCAGCTCATCATGCCGTTGTTTCAGTAACACATCGATGTTGACCATGCCTTTGACACATTATGTTTCACACTCACCAAGCTGTTATAAATAGCAACTGCATATCCTGCAATCACCACAACTATGGCTAATATTACAAATCCTGATACACTCACAATAAACTCCATTTTGTAAATAAAGTTTAAAGTATAGAACAGGATGCCTCATGCACGTAAAATCTTTTGATGGACACAGCCCTAGCTATAACAACAGTGTTTATATTGACGATACCGCTGTCGTCATAGGCGATGTTAACTTGGGAGACGATGTTTCTGTATGGCCATTAACCGTTATTAGAGGGGACATTCACACCATAACTATAGGCGATCGTAGCAACATACAAGATGGTAGCGTATTACACGTTACCCACGCTAGCAGCTTCAACCCCAATGGCTTCCCTTTAACTATCGGCTCCGATGTGACCATAGGGCATAAGGTTACCTTGCACGGCTGCACCATTGGCAACCACTGTTTAATTGGCATGGGCTCAATTATTATGGACGGCGCAGTGGTGAATGACCGTGTTTTGGTCGGCGCGGGTAGCATTGTACCACCTGGTAGAGAGTTGGAGTCCGGTTACCTTTATGTGGGATCACCCGTAAAGCGAGTGCGCCTAATCAATGACCAAGAAGACGCTTTTCTTGGTTATTCTGCTAAGAATTATGTGCGTTTAAAAAATAAATATATTAATGAAGAACAACCCTAATTAGAAAATCCTCTACTACACTTACCCTTACTCATAAAAATTGTAAGTGTGCCCATGACCCATTTCGCTTTTGCGCGACAACCAATACTAAACAAATCTCTAGAATTATACGCCTACGAGTTTCTGTATCGCCCCGCAGATAGCGTCGCAGATGGCTCACGACAGTGTTCACACTCACTTACTTCAGAGCTACTAACGTCAATAATCATTGATACCGGGCTCAAGGAAGCCACCAATAATTACCTAGCCTTCATCAATATGAGTTATCAAGACCTCATGGGCAAACATGTTGAAGCGCTACCCGCTGATAAAATAAT
>NVSW01000055.1 GCA_002401365.1 Piscirickettsiaceae bacterium
GAAAGCGATTATCTGCGAAAAATACGGACTCCCCGATGTTCTTCAGCTCAAAGAAGTTGTAAAACCTACTCCAAAGGATAATGAAGTCCTGGTCAAAATAGTTGCAACAACAGTACACGTGGGCGATACAAAGATTAGAGGTTTTAAGCCTGGCATGGGATTTATCCAAGACTTGTTAGTCAAGCCGATGATGCGGATAATGATTGGCTTTAGGGGGCCTAGAAGAAAAATATTGGGCATGGAGCTATCGGGAGGAATTGAGTCAATAGGCAAAGATGTAACACTGTTTAAGAAAGGTGAGCAAATATTTGCATCTACTGAGATGAAGTTTGGTGCTTATGCTGAGTATATATGTCTGCCAGAAGATGGTGTCTTGGCACTAAAACCAAGCAATATAACGCATGAAGAAGCTGCTCCAGTTCCTAATGGCGGATTGACGGCACTGCTTTTTCTTAGAAAAGCAATGATTCAAAATGGACAAAATGTTCTTATCTAAGGTGCCTCTGGAAGTGTAGGTACTTTTGCTGTGCAACTTGCCAAATACTTTGGAGCAAACGTAACGGGTGTCTGTAGCACGTCGAATATGGACATGGTGAAGTCTTTGGGCGCGGATAAAGTGATTGATTATACGCAAGAGGATTTCACCAAAACTGATGAGACGTATGATCTTATTTTTGATGCGGTAGGAAAACTTATACCTTCATTGTGTAAAAAGTCACTGAAGAAGAATGGCGTTTATCTCAATGTCCTCAGTCTATCCAGTAGCATCAAATTAAACTCTAAAGACCTCATGTTTCTCAAAAAGCTTATTGAGGCCGGAGAACTTAAGAGTGTTATAGATAAACGCTATCCGTTGGAACAGATTGTTGAGGCACACCGTTATGTTGACAAAGGCCACAAAAAAGGAAATGTGGTCATAACCGTGGTATGTAATAAGCAAACCTAACAATTGCATCCAGCTGACCGTGATCAAGGGCTTTAAAGATGAAGCATTGCGTGGTGAATGGAAAGATTACAGCACATAACTACCAGAGGAAATAACATGAAAGATTATAAAGAAGCCCAAAAAAGAACAGATGTTTCTATCGGCGAATCTGTAAAAATTATTCGTGAACTACAGGCGTTAAGCCAAAACGATTTGTCTTCAATTACCGGCATACCTCAATCAACACTGTCAGCTATTGAACACGATAAAATCAACTTAGGTGTTGAAAGAGCGAAAGTGTTAGCTAGAGCGTTGAAATGTCATCCAGCAGTTTTAGTCTTCCCTGGCTGGGATATTAATAATGAGATAGCGGCATAACAAGCAGGTTCAAGTGCGATGTAAAAAAACATCCAGCGCCTTGCCCTAGACGCTATACAACTATAACCACTTAATAGAACACCTCTGCTCTAACGGCCCTTTACCTGTTTTAGCTACGTCCAACATAGCCTCAATTAACTCTCTTTTAGCATCAGGGCTACTTGGCCACACCCCACTTTCATCTAATCGCCCGCGATATTGCCAACGCCATTTTATTGTTACAACCAAAAAAATCCGGCGTATAAATAGCCCCACATTTTTTCACTATAAATTAAGCCATGCTCTTTTGGATTTTTAAAGGAAATGGTTTTTGTTTATATTCAGCGGATATCACAGACCCCATTTTTTTGATGTATGAAAAACTGCTAAAATTTGGATTTGCCCCTTTTTGATTCTATATGGCAAGATATAAGATGTTCCTGATAAAACCAATTCTCGCGTGCCTTCGACCCTACCTTTACGACCCAATTGAGGGTTGTTTTGTAATACTGTTACGCGTTCTTTGATTTCAGCAAGCAAAGCACGAGATGCATTGGGGTTTTCTTCTGCGATGTATTCAAAGGTTTCCAGTAAGTCCTTACGGGCAGATTCAGCCCAGACTATTTTCACACTTTGTTTGTCGTTTTTTGCTCTACCAGTGCTTCTATTTCTTGCATCACTTGATCATGCCCGACTAATTGACCACAATCAGCGGCTTCTATTCCTTGGGTGATTTTTTCAATCTGCCAAGCATGGGATTCTAAATACTCATTAATAGCTTGGTTTACTAAGTAATTACGTGATCTATCCAATGACCCTGCTATATGATCAAGTTTGTGTACGGTGCTTGTTTCAGCTCTAACTGTAAATGCTTCCGTGGCCATAATAAACTCCTTGGTTCAGTGTGGTTCACTTGTAATCATAGCCTATATTTCATCTCTCCGCGACCCACTTAATAGAACACCCCATACTTGCAACCTGCTCTTCCGGCCCTTTGCCAGTCTTCGCAACTTCCAACATAGCTACAACTAACTCTCTTTTAGCATCAGGGCTACTTGGCTGCATTCCACTCTCATCCAATCGCCCGCGATATTGCAAAGCCATTTGGCTGTTATAACCAAAAAAATCCGGTGTACAAATTGCACCGTAGGCTTTAGCTACTTCTTGTGTGCTATCAATTAAATATGGGAAGTTGAAACGTTTTTCTTTAGCGACAAACTGCATGTTCTCGAACGAGTCTTCCGGGTAATCATTTGGGTCGTTCGACATAATCGCAACTACACCTATGCCGTTTTCTTGCAGTACCTTTGCGTCTTCCACCAAACGTTGCTGAATAGCTTTTACATAAGGACAATGATTACAGATAAACATTACCAGTAAGCCATTTTTGCCGACGCAATCTTCAAGCGTCCAATGATTACTGTCTATGCCTTCGAGCTTGAAATTTGGCGCTGATATACCAGTGTCACAAACAGGCGTATGCAGTAAGGTCATCCAGTAATTTTAATCCAGCGCCTTGAATAGCAACAGACCACCAAACCCGCTTAGCACCCAAGTAACGAGTGGCGCATCGCCTAGCATCCGCGGCGAGAAGCCGTCCAATCCTAAAATAATCGCGGCTGAAATGAGCATGCTGCCACCACATATCGCCATGATGTTTTTACGGTGGTTTTTTGCCATTTGCAGCTTTATTTCGTCAAGCTGTTTGGACTTCCACTTAATTTCTAGTTCGCCATTTGCTGCGTCACTCAGAACTTTATAAGCCATTTCTGGCAGTTCTGGCAGCTTCTCAGCCATAATCGGCAAGTGTTCTTTTAACTTATTAAACGTGGCTTTCGGGCCAATACGTTTTTTGTACCAATCTTCTAAGTACGGCTTGGCAGTTTGCCATAAGTCCAGATCAGGGTATAACTGGCGACCGAGCCCTTCAATATTGAGCAAGGTTTTTTGCAATAATACGAGTTGTGGTTGCACTTCCATATCGAAACGACGCGCCGTTTGAAACAAGCGGAGCAGCAAATGTCCGTAGGAGATTTCTTTGAGCGGTTTTTCAAATATCGGTTCGCACACCGCACGAATGGCGCTTTCAAATTCGTCTACCCGCGTATGTTTTGGCACCCAACCCGATTCAATATGCAATTGCGCTACACGGTAGTAATCACGTTGGAAGAAAGCTAAAAAGTTTTCAGCCAAATAACGTTGGTCTGCAAGGGTGACGCTGCCCATAATGCCGAAATCCACGGCGAGGTATTGCGCATCGTCCGAGGCAAAAATATTGCCTGGATGCATATCGGCGTGAAAAAAATTATCGCGGAACACTTGTGCGAAAAATATCTCCACACCACGTTCGGCAAGTAGTTTCATGTCGATACCCTTGGCTTTTAGTTCATCTATTCTGCCAATCGGTGTGCCGTAAATACGCTCCATGACCATCACGTTTTGGCGTGTGTAGTCCCAATAGACATCGGGTACGTAAAGCTGGTCTGAGCCTTTGAAATTGCGCCGCAATTGTGATGCGTTGGCCGCTTCTCGCACTAAGTCCAATTCATCGTGAATGGTATGGTCGAATTCTTGCACCACCTCGATAGGTTTCAATCGCTTCGCTTCGCCCCAATACTTGGTGGCTAATTCTGCCAAGGTGTATAGCAAGGCCACATCAGCGTTGATGGTTTTTTCAATGCTTGGGCGTAAAACTTTCACGACAACATCTTCACCTGTCAGCAAGGTGGCGGTGTGTACTTGAGCGACCGACGCGGATGCCAACGGACTTTCTGAGAACTCTGAGAACACCTCTTCAATCGATTGTTCTAGTGATTTTTCGATAATGTCACGCGCTAAATTATCAGCAAATGGCGGCACATTGTCTTGCAATTGAGACAGCTCTTCGCCAATGTCGGGTGGCAACAAATCTTGTCTGGTCGACAATATTTGTCCAAATTTAACGAAAATAGGGCCTAAATCTTCCAAGGCTTTACGCAGGCGTTCGCCACGTGGGCCTTTTCGTTTGCCCAATAGGTAACTGGGTGATAAATACGTTAAGTAACGTAACGGCCTAAATAAATGTAAGTTAAAGACAAATTCATCTAAGCCATATCGCAATAACACGCGCTGAATTTTGATAAGCCGAATGGCCGTCGTTAGGTTTATCACATTTTTCCCTTCGTTGGCTCGTTCGCTAATGTCTTATTTTTCTCGAGTAACCGCTGAATTTTTGCTTCCAGTCTATCGGTAGACAAGCGCAAGTCATCCACGTTTTTCTTAAATTTGTTTACTTCAAACTTAGACGGCAACATGCGTTCTTCTTCTTGAAAATACTCAGACACGTTCATCGCATTTGTTTTAGTTGTTTTTTGCATCCAGCCTGATAAGTCACTAACAAAATTGCCCAGTTGATTGGCCACCACATCGCCGGTGAGTTTAGACAGTGGCTCTTCCCAATCCACTTCTATATTTTTTAAGAATTTTTGAAACTGCGTCCCCAATTCCATATCGCCTTCTATGCTCACATCACCTGCAAACAAGCTAGATGTTGATGACGCCTGCAAGCCCATCATTACCAGCGACAAAGGCGAGCCCGTGATGGTGGTATCCGCTGGTTCTGATAATTCATCACATATATCTAGGCCGTCCTGCGTGATGATTAAAAATAACGCCACATCCAGCGGTGAAAAATTTAACGCCACCACTTTGCCATGCATTTTTGCCAGTTGCTTGGGTGCTTCTGGATCGTAATCTAAATAGCGGTTAATGGCTATTTGTAATGGTTTTATAAAAGGCGCTATCAGTGACATCTAAACTTACAGCTTGTAACCCGTGTGCACAGCAACAATCCCACCGGTTAAATTATTCACTTGGCAGCGTTCAAAACCGGCGTCTTCCATCATTCCTTTTAAAGTTTCTTGGTCTGGATGCATGCGAATGGATTCAGCCAAATATTGGTAGCTTTCACCGTCTTTAGCGATCAGCTCGCCGATTTTTGGCAATAATTTAAATGAATAGATGTCATAAATTTTATCTAAAATCGGATTGGTTGGTTTTGAAAACTCAAGAATCAACAAACGGCCGCCAGGCTTTAGCACATCGTACATTGAGCGTAAGGCAGCATCTTTGTCAGTGACATTTCGTAAGCCAAAACCAATACACACACGATCAAATTGATTTGATGAATACGGCAAGTTCTCGGCATTCGCAAGGTTATAGGTGATGTTGTTGATATGCCCTTTATCTATCATTCGGTCACGGCCAACTCGGAGCATCGCTTCGTTAATATCGGCCAATACCACTTTTCCTTTTGGACCTACACGTTTCGCAAATAAAGCCGCCAAATCACCCGTGCCACCCGCCAAATCCAACACCAAATGGCCTGGGCGGACATTCGCAATTTCTACCGTAAAACGTTTCCATAGCCGGTGAACACCCATCGACATTAAGTCATTCATGATGTCGTACGTCGGCGCAACCGAATCAAACACTTCGCGGACCTTACCCACCTTTTTATCCACCAGAACGTCTTTATAACCGAAATGTGTTGTTGCTTTATCTACCATATCAACCTTCTTACTTTTTGTTTACGGCTTAGACTAATTAAGCGTGCGCTTATGACCTGCTTCTTCAAGCCTCGCTAAATAATTTTGCCAATTTTTATCTTTATTCTCAGCCAATTCAAGCAAAAAATTCCAAGCGTATAAGCCTGTGTCGTGTCCATCACTAAACACCAAGCGCACAGCATAATTACCTACCGGCTCTATCGCGGTGATGTTGACGTTTTCTTTATTTAATTGCAATACTTCTTGCCCTGGGCCGTGCCCACGTACCTCTGCCGATGGCGAGTGCACACGCAAGTACTCACAGCTCAAGTCAATGGTTTGGCCATCGTCAAAACTTAGGGATAGAACCCTGCTTTTTTGATCTAGTGATAAATCTGTTATTGCTACCATTTTTTTACCTACAGAATGTAACGTGATAAATCTTCATTCGATGCTAATTCTGACAGATGCGCATCAACATACGCCGCATCAACCACTTCATTTAGCTCTGAACCTGCGGGTGCTTTAAAAGAAATCTCATCCAACAAGCGCTCTAAAATGGTATGCAAACGACGCGCACCGATATTTTCAGTGCCTTCGTTTACTTGCCATGCCATGTCCGCAATACGCGAAATACCGTCTTCGGTAAACGTTAAATTAACGTCTTCAGTTTTTAATAACGCCGTGTATTGCTCAGTTAATGAGGCATCTGGCTCGGTTAAAATACGTACAAAGTCCGCCGCCACAAGCGCATCCAATTCCACACGAATTGGAAAACGGCCTTGAAGCTCTGGGATTAAGTCCGACGGTTTGGATACATGGAACGCACCCGACGCAATAAATAAAATATGGTCTGTTTTTACTGCACCGTATTTGGTCGTGACGGTTGTACCTTCAACCAATGGCAATAAATCTCGTTGCACACCATCGCGTGACACGTCTGCGCCACCACTGTCACCGCGTTTACAGACCTTGTCTAACTCATCTAAAAAGACGATGCCCGTTTGTTCAAGGTTTGTTAATGCCTTGTGTTTAAGTTCTTCCTCGTTAACTAACTTACCAGCCTCTTCTTCAGTTAATGCAGCCAGTGCATGCTTAATGGATAGTTTCCGCTTTTTCTTTTTATCACCCGACATATTTTGGAACATACCCTGCAACTGATTGGTCATTTCTTCCATACCTGGGGGTGCCATAATTTCTACGCCTACAGTGGGCGCAGCCATTTCAATTTCAATCTCTTTGTCGCCCAAATCACCTTCGCGTAATTTTTTACGGAACTTCTGCCGCGTTGCGTCACCGGTCTTGTCGTCAGGATCGACGCCTTCTGCACGTGGTAACAAAATATCTAACACCCTATCTTCTGCCGCATCTTCTGCTCTACGATTAACTTTTGCCATTTCAACTTCGCGAGTCATTTTTACGGCAATGTCGGCAAGATCGCGAATAATGGAGTCAACATCGCGGCCAACATAGCCCACTTCGGTAAACTTAGTCGCTTCAATTTTAATGAACGGCGCTTTAGCCAAGGTGGCTAAACGACGTGCGATTTCTGTTTTACCTACGCCCGTTGGGCCAATCATCAAAATGTTTTTCGGCGTAATTTCACCTCGTAAACTGTCAGATACTTGCGAACGTCTCCAGCGATTTCTTAGAGCGATAGCCACCGCTCGTTTTGCAGCGTTTTGTCCAACAATGTGTTTATCGAGCTCATGCACTATTTCTTTCGGGGTCATTTGACTCATGCTACTTTTTTTCCTCTGCAACTAATTCTTCAATCGTATGGTTATGATTGGTGTAAATACAAATATCACCAGCGATACCCAGCGCTTTTTCGACAATAACACGCGCGGATAACTCGGTGTTCTCCAATAATGCACGAGCTGCCGATTGCGCAAATGGGCCGCCTGAACCAATCGCAATCAAATCCTGTTCCGGTTGTATCACGTCACCGTTGCCAGAAATGATTAATGAATCTTTGCTGTCGGCTATCGCTAACAATGCTTCCAGCTTGCGAAGCATACGGTCTGTGCGCCAATCTTTGGCCATTTCCACAGCAGCACGCGTTAGATTGCCATGGTGCTTTTCCAGCATGCCTTCAAATCGTTCAAACAAGGTAAATGCATCAGCCGTTGCACCGGCAAAACCAGCAATCACATCGCCACCGGCTAGACGGCGAACTTTTCTCGCGTTACCTTTCATAATGGTGTTGCCGAGTGTTACTTGCCCATCGCCACCAATCACCACCCTGTTTCCACGTCGTACAGAAAGAATAGTTGTTCCTCTAAAATCCACTGTTGTTTCTCACTTTTACTGTTGACCTTACATTTTACACAATATTGCGGCTATCGCGTGGCAACAAACACGGTTTAATTGCCATTCATACTAGTGTGGTACTGTTAGCACACGTTAGAGAAAAGTTAATGTATGGATGAGTTAAACAACATTTCGCAAACACTTGCATTAAGCATGGGTGCCGCATGGGGTAGTGGTATAAACCTTTATGCGACGGTGTTAATGCTCGGCTACTTAGCTAGTACTGGGGCCATCGACTTGCCGCCTGATTTAATGATCGTCGCTAACCGGCTGGTTATGGGCGCAGCCGGCCTGATGTATGCGGTTGAGTTTTTCGCAGACAAAATACCCGGCGTGGATACTGCTTGGGATACATTACACACCTTTATACGCATTCCTGCTGGCGCACTACTGGCAGCTGGGGCGATTGGTGACATTGGTCCTGCCGCTGAAATTGCAGCCGCTCTGATCGGCGGCAGCCTAGCCGCCGCTACCCATGCCACTAAAGCAGGCAGCCGAGTGATGATAAACACATCGCCCGAACCTTTTAGTAACTGGACAGCATCAATCGCTGAGGATATTGCAGTTTTTGCAGGCATATGGGCTGCGATTCAGCACCCCACACTATTTGTTTTTCTACTGATCGTTTTTATTTTAATTATGATTTGGGCGCTACCAAAACTGTGGCGCGGTATTAAACGGGTGTTTAAATTTCTTGGGCGCGTGTTTGGCTGGTCGGTTGATGCTGGCATCACTTTAACGGATATGGCGCGTTCTGAAAATAAAGCGGCGGCTAAAAAAACCGACTAAGATCTACGTTTCTTTTGTTTCGCTCTAGGGTGCGCTTGGTCATAAACAGCAGCTAAATGCTGGAAATCTAAATGCGTGTACACTTGCGTGGTACTGATATTAGCGTGCCCCAATAACTCTTGCACAGCACGTAAATCTTGGCTTGATTCTAGCATGTGGCTGGCAAAAGAATGTCGCAGCATATGCGGCGTCAGTCGCCCCTGAATACCTATCTTTTTACGCCAGCGCTCCAACCGTAATTGAACATTTCTTGTGCTTAAGCGCCGACCGGTTTTACCAACGAAAAGAGCATTCTCACCTTCTTTTAGCAACTGCCCACGCACAGTAAGCCAACGCTGTATCGCCGCAATTGCTTTTTTGCCTAGTGGTAACAATCTGGATTTATTGCCTTTACCGCTTACCACCAAGATCGAATGGGCGGCGAGGTCAATATCGAACAAGTTTAAACCGGTAATTTCACTGACTCGAAGACCCGATGAATACATAATTTCCCACATTGCCACGTCTCGAACATCGAGGTTATCTTTGGGCGCTGCGTCCAACAAAGCGGCCATTTGGTCAACATCTAATATATGAGGCAGTGCTTTGGCTGCTTTTGGCGCGCGAATACCCAGCGCTGGGTTATAGGGCAACCCGTCATTTTTAATAAGAAAGTCAAAAAATGTTCTACACGCCGATAACTCTCGTTGCAAACTACGTGCGCCTAACCCTTTTCGATGCCTCTCAGACATAAAGCGGCGCACATCGTGCACCTTTAATGCTTGCCACTGGGTAATATTTTGTGCATCACAAAACATGCCGAGTTGAACAAGGTCACGCGCATATGCTTTTAAGGTATTAGCGGAAAGCCGGCGCTCATTACGTAACGTACTTATAAACTGAAGAATAGAGTCGGCAGCCGACTGCTCCATCTTACTTGGCGTTCAGGCCACTAAGTGATGCTAAGCGTTTGGCCACCAGTTGACCTAAGTGGGCTAAAAACAAATTTCCCATCGACGGATGAAACCGCTCTGCGTCTCTGCTACCTATTACTAACAAGCCGTCTTGTTCGGCCATTTTAAAGGGAATAAATGCGGCAGATTGAACCTCGTTGGCTTTGTCTTTAAACAGCGCCTCCGCCTGAGCATGAGTTGGGTGGCCGCATTTTATATTTTCGGATTCAATTAGGCGTTTAAAATGCTCATATTCAGGCGACTCTTTTTGCCACATAACCTCGCTGATAGGAAAATCTGTTTCGCCATCAGAAATAATTCTAATAGCAAAAAAATCTGCTTTAAAAGACGCTTGCAAAGAATCGTCTAAGGTTGCGAACACATCTGCTTCACATCGCGCGTCGATCAAATCTGTTGTTAAATGCTGCATATGGCCAAACAACGCATCATTCTCGCGCGCTATCTCTAACAACCCATCAAGCTGCTGTTGCAACCTAGCATTTTTATCCCGTAATACTGCAAGCTGGCGCATGGTAAGCGACACAATCCCACCACTTGGATTTTTAACGTCAACACTTTCCAATAAATGCGGATGTTGATTATAAAAATCAGGGTGCGTTTGCAGGTACTCGACAACCTGTCCGGCTGTTAATTCGTCGTTACTTACTTCGTCTAATTGTTGCGTCATAATTGCATAGTTCCGTCAAAAACAAATGTTGCAGGCCCCGTCATCATCACCGGGTTGCCACGCCCTCTCCAAGTGACATTTAAATCACCACCCGGCAAGGTTACCTTAACTGGCGATTTAACCAAACCTAATTCTATGGCTGAAATTGCGGCCGCACAAGCACCGCTACCACAAGCTAGTGTTTCACCCGCCCCACGCTCATACACCCGCAATGCTATTTCGGACTCACTTATTATTTGCGAAAACCCTATATTTGCACGTTGCGGAAAAACCGCGTGACTTTCCAGTATTTTACCCACTGTTTCAAGTGGTGCTGCAGCAATATCAGCCACTTGAACAACCGCGTGTGGGTTACCTATTGTTAATGCAGAAAATGTTACCCGCTGCTGCTCAATTTCTACCTCGTATGTGCCATTTTCTTCTGCCATAGCTAACGGAATATTGGCCGGTTGAAAGTTTGGTACACCCATATTAACTTGCACCATGTTATCAGCACTAATACTTAATATAATTTCGCCCGCATTCGTTTCAACGCGAATAGATGACTTGTCAGTTAACCCTTTTTGTGTAACAAACAAGGCAAAACAACGTGCCCCGTTGCCACACTGCGACACTTCGCTGCCATCTGCGTTATAAATGGCATACCGAAAACCCGCATCGCCTTGCGCTTCCTTAACCATCAACAGTTGATCAAAACCGACGCCATGGCGCCTGTCTGCCATGTTTCTTATTTGCTCTGACGACAAGCGCACCGTCTGATTGATGGCATCAATCACCACAAAGTCGTTACCTAAGCCGTGCATTTTACTGAAGTTAATTAACAACCCACTTCCTCAAATTCATTCGGCAACAAGGCTTCATTTTGCCATAAGCTTTCAATACTTTGGCGTGCGCCAACTAGGTGTACTTGGTCACCATCCACCATCACTTCTGCAACACTGGGGCGCGAATTGTAATTTGAACTCATCGTAAAGCCATACGCACCCGCCGAGCGGATAGCCAATAAATCACCTTCCTCAATGGCAAGCTCTCTATCTTTGCCAAGAAAATCACCTGTTTCGCACACGGGGCCGACAATATCATACGTATTTTTCGTAGTTGAAGAGACCAAATTCAGCGGAATAATATCCTGCCACGCTTGATACAACGCTGGGCGCATTAAATCGTTCATCGCCGCATCAACAATCGCAAACTGTTTGTCTTCGGTGGATTTAATGTATTCAACTTTGGTGACTAGAATACCTGCATTGCCTGCAATGGCTCTACCCGGCTCCAATAAAATTTCATAAGGCAAGTCACCTAATTTTTCATACAAGGCTTTCACGTAATCGGCGGGTAACGGCGGCGTTTCATCTTTATAGCAAATACCCAACCCACCGCCTAAATCAAGATGATGAATATCAACACCCACATTCTTTAATCGCTCTACCAAGCTTAACACCCGATCTAGCGCGTCAACAAACGGGGTTATTTCTGTTAATTGAGAACCAATATGGCAATCTAAACCCACCACATTTAAATGGGGTAATTTAGCCGCCCGTTGATACTCTGAAAACGCCGTTTCAATATCTAAACCAAACTTATTTTCTTTTAAACCTGTTGCAATATAAGGGTGTGTTTGCGCGTCCACATCAGGGTTCACGCGAATAGAAATATTGGCAACAACACCCAGCTCGCCTGCTATATCGTTAATTCGATCTAGTTCAGTTGCCACCTCAACATTAAAACAGCGTATGCCAATATCCAGCGCTCGACGTATTTCATCATGGCGTTTACCGACGCCTGAAAAAACAATTTTTTCCGGCTGTCCACCCGCTTTTAACACACGCTCCAGCTCACCTACAGAAACAATATCAAAACCCGAACCCAATCGCGCGAGCACATTTAAAACAGCGATATTAGAATTTGCTTTTACCGCATAGCAAATTAAATGCGGACGATCACCAAATGCTTTATCGAACGCATTCCAATGACGTTCCAATGTGGCACGCGAGTATATGTAAACTGGCGTCGAAAACTGTTTAACAATTGATGAAACAGCAACTTTTTCAGCACATAGCTGGTTATGTTGGTATTGAAAATAATCCATTTATAGGCCCACGTATTGTGCCACTTGCTCAGTAGGTAAATACAAATCACCTTTTTGCCCACAACCCGCTAGCACCGCTATAAAACTTAACAATAGAATCATGTTGAATAAACCCTTCATCTATAAACCTTTTATTAATTAATTATTCGCAGTATAAACGTTTGACGTTTTTTGGCATACTCTATTCCTTCGAAGCTAGAACTTAAACTATCGCATGCAAACCCCACGACTACCCTCTATTATTTCAAACCCCAATACACCCGTTCGTTGTTCAGTCATTTGGCTGCACGGCCTTGGCGCCAGCAATAACGATTTTGCACCCCTTGTCCCCGAACTGGGCATTCAAGATGAACTAGGTATTCGTTTTATCTTTCCACAAGCACCCAATATGCCCGTTACGATTAATGGTGGCGCAGTGATGCCTGCTTGGTACGATATTACAGAAATGGATTTAATGAAACGTGCCGATAATTCAGGCATTGTCGCATCCAGCAAAACAATTACCGATATGATTAACGATGAAATCGCTACCGGTATAGATCCTTCAAAAATCGTTATTGCTGGTTTCTCACAAGGCGGCGTTATTGCGATTGACGCAGGCATTCGTTTCCCAAAAACGCTGGCAGGCATTATGGCACTTTCAACCTATATCCCAATGCGTGACACCCTGCCAAACGCTGAACAAAGCGGCAATGGCTCTATTCCTATTTTTTACGGACACGGTGATTTCGATCCCGTTATTCCTATTGAACAAGCGGAATCATCCAGACGTTTTCTTGAGGAAAGTGGTTATTCCGTAGAGTGGCGTTGCTACCCAATGGAGCACTCTGTTTGTCCAAAAGAAATTCAGGATATTAAAAATTGGCTAACAGCGATTTTATCTGAATAAAAACCCGTCGTGACTCACTGCTAGTTGGCATTAACTCGCACATAACCCTTAATGGCTCGAGTCATATCAATTTTTAAGCGATTTGGCGACCAGCCATGAACTGTGTCGTGTGCTTCTATATAAACCACAACGGTGCCTTTTGGTATCTTCACATCCGCTGTGCCTCGCGTAAACGGCTGCTCACCTACATGTGGATGATGCAACACTCTATTTCCCAGCAGATTTCCAGTTTTATCAACCACTCGCCAACTGTCCGCATAATGCTCCCAGCCCGTATCTTTGTGCTGAATAGTGACATTTGTCGTCCACCAATCGCCTGAGCTATTGCGCAAATCGGCGGCAAGAATCTCTACTTCATTTGCATAGACACTGTTCGCTACTAACAATGAAGCAGTAAACGCCGCAAGTACGTATTGTTTAACTATCTTTTTCATCCTGAGAAAATAAAAACTACTAGGCGGGTATTATCGCTTGAATCCATATTAAATTATAATGCTTAAGAACTCCTTAACTTTTAGTACTAATCATTCAGCGAAGCAAAAATAGGGATTATCAACTATATAATCGGGCATTACAGTCGAGTATTTTAAAATAGCGCGAACACAAAGTAAGTCCTCATCAAGTCCCAAGATTGTCTTCTGCTTTTTCAAACAACAAAGTCACTTTTAATCCAGGCTGATTATTTTCGAGCTTTAATTCGGCATGATGAAGATTGGCAACCGCTTTGACTAAGCTAAAGCCCAGTCCATTTCCCTCGGTGCTTCTAGATGCTTCAAGGCGCGTGTAACGATCAAGAACTTTGTCATAATTGTTAGATGAGATGCCAGCACCATCATCACTAACGATTAGTTCAACTAAGTTGTTCGCTTGCTTTAATTGCACCTTAATATTGGCGCCATTCGGCGTATGCTTTAGCGCATTATCGAGCAAGTTATTTAAAGCCTGAGAAAGAAGATGATGATTTCCTAACACGCTTAAGCCAACGGCCGCTTCAACCACTATATGCTTGTTATTTTCTATAGCAAGATCAGAATATAAGGTTCCAAGCTCATAAACAATATTGGAAAGATCAACTCGCACCCATTCACCACGAAAGTTGCCTGCTTCGGCCTGAGCTATTTCAAGTAGTGCATTAAACGTTTTGATAAGGTTTTTTGCTTCGACAATCGTCTTTTCAATGGCATCACGATATTCGCTTTTACTTCGCTCGTCTAAAAGAATGACCTCCAAGCGATTTCGCATACGAGATAAAGGGCTGCGCAAATCATGGGCGACGTTGTCAGTTACCTGACGCATCCCGCTCATCAATTGTTCAATGCGAGTAAGCATTGCATTCAAATGATTAGACAACTCATCAAATTCATCATTATTAACCGAGATATCCATTCTTTGGCTAAGGTCACCGGTTGTAATCGCTTTTGCTGTCATGTTAATACGATCAATTTTTTTCAAAATAGTACGCCCCAAAATCCACCCCAGCAGTAAGGTGAACCCTATGGATAAAGTTAAAATACCGGCCATAATTGAGAGCGTAAACTCTAAAAGATCTTCGGCGGGCAAAACACTCTGCGCGATTAGCAATCTACTACCATCTTGCAGTGAGCCACCAATCATAGGCCAATAGCCATCCTGAGATTCGATATCATGCGGTGCTAAATCTTTTTCAATCCAAATATTTCGAACAACCCCATCCGCTCCCAGTTCAGGCGGCCAACCACGTAAGCCACTAATAATTATCGTTTTCTCTTTTGAGATCAACAAATAATAACGGCGAGAGTCAAGGCCATGCTGCCACTTGGTATCCAATAAAGAAATAAGGTTTTCTCTTCCTTTTGAGTCATCAACCTCTTTTAAATGAGCCATTTCATGCTGAAGCCCCGATTCTATTTGAGCGTCGACGTGCCCACTGGTTGCCCAAAAGAGAATACCTAGCCCAACGGCAATCAGTATGCCGTTGTACAGGGCATACTTCAGCGCAAGTCGGATAACGCTAGTTTTTAAAAGTCTATTCAGATTCGCCAAAAATATAACCTTTACTTCGAATTGTTTTTAACAGGGGAGTGGGAAAATTTTTATCTATCTTTTGTCTAAGACGGCTAATTTGAGTATCAATTACGTTTGTTTCGGGATCAAAATGAAACCCCCAAACTTGTTCTAGAAGCATCGTTCGAGTTACTATTTGGTTAGCATGACGCATAAAGTACTCTAGTAACCTCTGCTCTCTAGGTTGGAGATAAATGGGCTTCCCAGCGCGGTATACTTTATGATTTATCAAGTTCATTTGAAGATCGGCGACGATTAGCTTATCTTCCATTCTCACAGACTGCCCACGTCTAATTAGCGCTTCAATACGCGCCAATAATTCAGAAAAGGCATAGGGTTTTACCAAATAATCATCGCCTCCCATTCGTAAACCTTCAACTCGGTCATCTATCTCTCCTAGGGCACTTAAAATTAAAACAGGCGTCATGAGGCCGTCTGCTCGGAGTATTTTTACAATAGAAAGACCGTCACGCTTAGGTAACATTCGGTCAATGAGTAACACATCATGATCTGCGGATAACGCCATACGCAATCCCTCATCACCATCCAACGCATGCTCAACAACATAGCCACTTTCGGTTAGCCCCTTTACCAAGTAATAGGCTGCCTCAGCATCATCTTCAATAATTAAAACTTTCATAACTTTGATGATAAATCATTTTAATCAGTGCTACCCAAAGATTCATCAAACCTTACCAAATGGTAATTCTTAACCAGAGGTAGAAATGCCAAAATGAAAATGGCGTCATGAAATAGACGTGCCGCACTGATGACAAAACCCGCGCAGTTCTAATTTTATTTAGATGTTTTTCTTTACTTAAGGCTTCTTTAACTTGGATAGGGTATTTTTCATTAGTTCTGAAAATTGTTTTAATTCGGAGTTTCTTTTCTTGACCCAATTTAAAAAAATGACATCCAGTCGTTTTAGCTTGTTATTTACAATGCTTGCTGTTGCGCTTGTCTACTTTGTAGTAACACGATTTGTTTTATTTGCCTTCTCTTATGCTGAGGCTGGTGCGAGCATAAATCAACTATTGACGTTAAACTTCATTGGTTTAATTTATGATCTTGCTTTCTTCAACTATGCGGCTATTCCTTTCGTACTTTACTTCATGCTTTTGCCCAAAAAATGGTGGGCTGGCCGTGTAAATAAAATTATCACGCATTCGCTAGCGTTTATTACGCTATATGGAATGGGTTTTGTTGCTGTTGCTGAATGGTTATTCTGGGATGAGTTTAATGTTAGATTCAATTTTATTTCAGTCGATTATTTAGTCTATCGACGCGAGGTAACTGATAATATTGCTGAGTCATATCCCTTGTTCAGCTTGCTTACGTTGATATTATTCGTCACGATTGTTATTTATCATTTCTTCCTTAGAAATCAGGTTAATAAAGCGCTATCTCAAGTTGAAGGTCTTTTAGTTAGGGCATCACTTGGAGGGACGTGGTTTTTAGTTTCCCTATTCGTTTTCTTTGGTTTGAATCAAGATTTCCGTGCTTTTTCTGATAACAGCTATGTAAACGAATTAGCTAGCAACGGCCCTTATCAGTTTTTTGCGGCCTTTAGAAATAATGAAATGGATTACACCGCGTTTTATCAAACACTGCCCGACAATCAAGCATCGGCGTTACTCAAGGCGAATGTATTAGAGAACAACACGGCAACAACAAAACCAGACGCACTTTATTCATTAAGCCGGCGTGTTCGTTCCGAGGCAGCTGAAAAACCATTGAATATTGTACTGATCATGGTTGAAAGTTTGTCTGCTAAGTACTTAGGAAGCTTTGGTAATGATAAAAACTTAACGCCTTACCTAGATAAATTGGCTGATGAATCTATTTTCTTTGACAAGTTTTATGCAACAGGAACTCGTACAACCAGAGGGCTTGAAGCAGTTACTCTCTCAATTCCTCCCACACCCGGACGGTCAATAGTCAAGCGCATTGGTCGCGAGATAGGCTTTTGGTCACTTGGAAATGTACTAAAGGAAAAGGGATATGAGATCCAGTTTATTTACGGTGGTCATGGTTATTTCGACAATATGAATGATTTCTTTGCCGGCAATGGGTATGGAATTATTGATCAAACAGACATTGAAAAAGGCCCTGTGACCTTTAAAAATGCATGGGGTGTTTCAGACGAAGACTTGTTAAATACCGTATTAAGCGCCGCCGATAAATCAGAAAAAGATAAAAATCCTTTCTTTTTTCACATTATGACGACATCAAACCATCGACCTTATAGTTACCCCGAAGGGCGGATAGATATCCCATCAGGAAGTGGCCGTTCGGGTGCTGTTAAATATACTGATTGGGCGATAGGTGATTTTATTGAAAAAGCGAAAAGTAAGAGTTGGTTTAAGGATACTATTTTTGTCATTGTTGCGGATCATTGTGCCGGCAGTGCGGGTAAAAGAGCGTTGCCAATTAATAAGTATCATATTCCTTTATTTATTTATGCGCCTTCACAATTTTCACCCAAAAGAATTAGCACCATTGCCAGCCAAATGGATATTGCACCCACTTTATTGGGCTTGATGAATATGGATTACGAGTCTTATGCCTTTGGGAAAGATATTATGAAAATGAAGGCTGAGGATGGGCGGGCATTGATTGGTAACTACCAAAGCTTAGGGCTCTATCAGCACGGCCAGTTATCTATTCTAAGTCCGAAAAAGCGGATGCAAATGCAGCTAAACCCTGAATCAGGCTCGCCAATAGTTAGCGAATTAGCCGAACCAAACGAGCAAATGAAACTAAATATCGCCTATTATCAAGGCGCTAGCCATATCTACCATAACAGAATGAATGCTTGGGCTGGTGTGGAAGCTAAAAATGGAGGTTAATGGTTCTTTTTACAGAAGCCACTTGCTTTATCCGTTACTGGTTTTTACATTACTTGCAATTCTTTTCGAAGTTACGCATGTTGACTTGGCATTAGGGGATTGGTTGTTTAATCTTGAAGGCGGTAAATGGTCGTTACGCGATTCATTTTTTTTCTCTACCATTTTGCATGAAGGCGCTCAGACATTATTTAAAGTGATTATTCCAGTTTTTATTTTAATCTGGGGCGCAAGTTTTTATATTGAGAAACTCAAACCCTATCGAAAAGTCCTTCTTTATTTTGCTATTATTGTGCCTCTTTGTGTTGCGTGGACGACAAACATTGGAAAGCTAGCAACTCACGTGGATTGCCCGTGGGATCTTATTCGCTACGGAGGTGAAAAGCCCTATTTATCAGTTTTTTCTATCCATCCAGGCACTTATGCTTACGGCAAATGTTTTCCTGCAGGTCATTCAAGTATTGGGTTTTCTTTACTTTCTCTTTATTTTGTCTTTTTAGAACTTGCCCCAAAAAAACGTTTCTATGGTTTAGCAATTGGTGTCATCGCAGGCCTTTTATTTGGAGTAACTCAGCAACTACGTGGCGCTCATTTTATTTCCCACGATCTTTGGACAGCAGGAATTTGTTGGCTTATTAGCTTAATGAGTTATCTGGTTATTTTTAAAGCAGAACAGATTTAGGTTTATTGAATGAAAATAAAAAGAGTTGGATTATTAACCAGACTAAACGAACGTAAAGGTGTTTTCTTAGCGTTGCAACTAGGTAATAAAAAACAGTAAACGAGTTCATTAAAATTTATGCTAATTCAAAATAAACCTGATCGCTCACAAAACTTTCCCCCACTACTGGGCGATACTGCTTTTCTTGCTGGGTACATTGTTCTTTATTTGATCATGATGGCCGTT
>NVSW01000056.1 GCA_002401365.1 Piscirickettsiaceae bacterium
GCAGATGTGACCCCTTGTTCGGCCACATAAAAAAACCGGGTCGTAGCCGAAACCGTTATCGCCAAATTGCTCAAGTGCAATGTTGCCTTCCCATGTGCCGTGAGCAATCAATGGAGATGGGTCGTTAGCATGCGCCATAAATACCATCACACAATGAAAACGAGCAGTGCGTTGTTCGCTTGGGGTGCCCGCCAATGCGGCTAATAGTTTGTTGGTATTGTGTTGGTCGTTCGAGGGTAAGCCCGCGTATCGAGCTGAATAGACACCGGGTTCGCCATTCAGTGCGTCCACTTCTAGGCCAGAATCATCAGCAATAGCAGGAAGTCCTGATATTGCCGATGCGTGCCGAGCCTTGATAATGGCATTTTCAATAAACGTGGTGCCGGTTTCAGCAACTTCTGGCACCTTGAAGTGCGATTGCGAGATAATCTCAATGTCGTGTTGCTGAGAAATCGATTGAATTTCTACTATTTTCCCTTTGTTGCCACTGGCTAAAATGACCTGTTGAGTCATTAGTCTAATGCGTCTCGTTGATGTTGCATCAATTCAGAAATGCCGGATGCCGCAAGGTTTAGCATCTCATCGAGCTCTTCTCTGCGGAAGGCATGGCCTTCGGCAGTGCCTTGTACTTCAATAAATGCACCGGCTTCATTCATAATCACGTTCATGTCGGTTTCGGCTTCAGAATCTTCGGGGTAATCTAAATCGAGCACAGGTACGCCGTTATAAATACCCACGGAAACAGCTGCGACTTGCCCATGAATCGGGTTGCTTTTAATTTTTTTGTCGGCCAAGAGCTTTTCCACTGCGATAGATAGAGCAATGAAACCACCGGTTATTGAAGCGGTACGTGTTCCGCCATCGGCCTGTAGTACATCGCAGTCGATGGTAATGGTATAACCATCAATAGCATTTAAATCAACAGCCGCACGCAAAGAACGGCCAATCAAGCGCTGAATTTCTTGGGTGCGGCCACTTTGCTTACCACGTGCTGCTTCGCGCCCCATTCGAGTATGGGTTGAGCGGGGTAACATGCCGTACTCTGCAGTAACCCAGCCTTGGCCTTTATCTCTTAAAAAACGAGGAACACGACTTTCGACGGATGCGGTACAAAGCACCTGTGTGTCGCCGCATGCCATTAGTACAGAGCCTTCTGCGTGGATAGTGAAATTAGTTGTGATGTTGATATCACGCAGTTCATCTGCTTTTCGTCCGCTTGGTCTCATTGCTTATCCTAGAAAAATTAAGGTGGGTTTACACTGGTTCAGTCATTTCAAAAGGAAATAATGAGCCCAGTACTAAGTAGACGAGCATTATAGGCGAACAGGGGTGAGATTGTGCGGGCTTGTTAAAACCGAAGGGATATAATTTTCACACAAACAAAAAAGCTGTTTGGTTTTATAGATAATGAAGTGCGCGTAAGAATTCTTCGATTGACTGAGGTCGCTTAGCGGGCTCTGTTTGCATTGCCCAATCAATGGCGTGGAGTATTCGTTCATCAATATGTTGATTGTATAGTTCGAAAGCCGGCTTTAATTTTAATAATTGTTCTTTATTTGTTGAATTTGGGGGTGGTTTTTTATCAAGACAGGCACGCATGCTTGCACCTATTGCATAAATATCGCTCCAAGGTCCAACGTTTGTTTGTTTGTGGTGCTGTTCAGGCGCGGCGAACCCTGTTGTCATGCTATGTGATGAGTTGGGTAATTCCTTTTTATATGGCATGGCTGAGCCAAAGTCCAAAATCAAGGGATTGTTTTGTGGCCGTAATAAAATATTGTCGGGTTTAATATCGAGGTGTAATAAATTCCGATTATGCATATTTTTTATGCAACGCATGATAGGGGGAAAAACATTTAATAGGAACTCGGAGTCGATTGTGACTGCCGGCTCTTTAAGCTTGCTCCCTAAGGTCTCGCCATAGTCATAATTCATAACTAGGTAAGCTGTTTCGTTAGCGAGAAAAAAATTTAAAACATTAACGATGTTTGGGTGGTTAATGGTAGAAAGCAGTTTTGCTTCGTCCAAGAAAAGTTGGCGACCCTTTTTAAATAATTTTAAACTGGCCGAATCGATCGCAGATACGTTGTTTCCAACTCTACACGTTAATCGAGCGGGGTTGTATTCTTTAATCGCAACTTGTTGTTGATCGTCAATTTGTCGTGCTAAATAAACGGTACTAAAACCACCGTGTGCAAGCGTTCGTTCAATGTAATATTGATCTACCAGCGTGCCAGAAGCTAGAGCTTGGCTTGCATCAACTTGAAAAGCTGATGCATCGATATTATTGTTTTTATTAATCAGGGTATGAATCCTCTTTAAAACAGCCTAAGATTTGTCGTTTGAAATGAAGTATAGGTAATTAAATGATTAGAAGTATGACGGCCTTCTCAAGTTGTGAAGTTCAAATTGAAAATTACACGCTTATTTGGGAAATTAGGACAGTTAACCACCGTTACCTAGATATTTCCCCGCGGTTACCTGAGATTTTTCGTTCGCTTGAGCCGAGTGTTCGAGAAGCCGTTGGCAAGTATTTGAAACGAGGAAAAGTCGATTGTAATTTATTTTATCGTAAAGAAAAACAAGCTGAAGAAGCGATAGAGATAAATGAAGCTCGCGTAACTGAACTACTAAAAGCTACAGCTCGAATAGAAGGTGGTATGGAACAGTTTCAGCCTATATCAGCATTAGATATTTTACGTTGGCCAGGTATACAATCTGAAATTAAAGAAGACGTAGAGCCTATTCAGGCCCAAGCGTTGGTATTGTTGAATGAAGCGCTGTCACAATTAGTAGTAGCACGTGAGCGGGAAGGAGAACAAATTACGCTGATGATTGAGGAGCGGTGTGGGCAAATTCTGCAACAAGTAAGCCTGGCTAAGCAGCGATTACCTGAGCTTAAAGGGTTATTGCGTGAGAAATTGCAACAGAAAATATCAGAATTGCTTGAACAATTGGATAATAGCCGTCTAGAGCAAGAGCTTGTTTATTACCTGCAAAAAATGGATGTTGAAGAAGAAATTGATCGTTTAGATGTGCATGTAAATGAGGTAAGGCGAATTCTAACTCAGACAAAGCCAGTGGGTAGGAAGCTAGACTTTTTGATGCAAGAATTAAATAGAGAAGCAAATACGTTGGGTTCCAAGTCAGTTGATATTCAAACCACCAATATTTCTGTTGAGCTAAAAGTGTTAATAGAACAAATGCGCGAGCAAATTCAAAACATTGAATAAACTAAGGGTGTTAAGTGACTAGTAAAGGACAATTATTTATCATTTCGGCCCCATCAGGGGCGGGGAAAACCAGTTTAGTAAAAGCGTTATTAAATTCGCTGACATTGCTTGAAGTGTCTGTGTCATATACTACTAGAAAGCAGCGTTTTAGCGAACAAGCAGGTCAGGACTACAACTTTATTACAACAACTGAATTTGAGAGCATGGTTCGTGATGGCGGGTTTCTAGAGCACGCAGAAGTATTTGGCAATTACTATGGTACCTCGACGGCTTTAGTGGAGAACAAGCTTAATAATGGCGTTGATGTGATTCTTGAAATTGATTGGCAAGGGGCTCAACAAGTAAGGCGAGCCATGCAAAATTGTTGTTCAATTTTTATTTTGCCACCTTCTAAGCAGGTGCTTGAAGAGCGTCTCCGAGGACGTGGCCAAGATAGTGAAGACGTAATAGCTCAGCGAATGCAGGCAGCGGTCGATGAAATGTCACACTATGTTGAGTATGACTTTGTGGTTATAAATGATGACTTTGACACTGCCTTGCAACAGCTTAATTGTTTAATTAAATCACAAAGGTTAGCAACCAACAGAATCAATGATAAGCAAAAATTAATTAAAGAATTACTGAATTGATTGTGTAAGAACTTCATCAGGTTATTTATAACGTGGAAATTAAACAGCAATAAATTTGGTATCTGTTTGATATTCAGTTAAAATGTCTAGGCTACATTCTATACTGGTTTTTGTAAGATCTGCTCTTGTTAATTTCCTTGTAAGATTTGTAACATTTTTTAAATTTAATATTATTGAGGTAATTATCATGGCAACAGGAACCGTTAAGTGGTTTAACGAATCAAAAGGCTTCGGCTTTATCACACCAGAAGACGGCAGCAAAGACGTATTTGTACATTTTTCTGCTATTTCAAGCGAAGGCTTCCGTACATTGGCTGAAGGTCAGCAAGTTAATTTTGACATTGAGAATGGCCCAAAAGGTCCTCAAGCAACTAATGTAACGGCATAATCGTTTAAAAACTTTTATCCTAGATAAGCCCTGCTTTTAAGCGGGGCTTATTTTTTTTAACTAATTAAAAAGGCTTTAATGTGAAAAGAATATTTGTCGGTGGTTTACCAGCCAGTAGCTCTGAAGAGTTAGTTGAAAAACTGTTTTCTGAGTTTGGTATAGTTCGTTCCGTTAGCCTTATAAAAGATCTGTTTTCTGGTAAATGTAAAGGTTTTGGCTTTATAGAAATGGAAGGGCATGAAGCACGTGCTGCAATTGCAGGTTTGGATGGAAAATCATATGAAGGTGGCTTTTTGAAGGTTCAGTTTGAAGAGGTTCAAGCTAAAGGCAAGGGACGCAGAGGGCGACGTTAATAGTGACCTTTGATTTACTGTTATTAAAGCTGAAATAAATAGATTTGTTTTTTAATCTACTTCAATGAAATTTATGCCCTGTGTATATAGGTGCTTTATAACTATCACGGGTTAAGGGAATATTTTTTGACCTTTTGCATAATATTCATAATATAACGTAGGTGTCTATAAAGTGAATTATGACGTAATCGAGCAAGTTAACCATGCCTTGCTACCTAGTGCGTTTATTATTCTAATGGGAGTTTTGCTGCGTAAGTGGCAGCCATCCGGTTTAACACTGACTGATACTCGGCGTGTTATCAGTACACTCGTATTGAATCTTTTTTACCCCGCACTTATTTTTGCAGTTATCCCCAACGTTGCCTTAGATGGGGATATCTTTAGTTCACCTATTGTTTCCAACGTCGGTGTTTTTGTAGGTATGTTAGCTTGTTGGGGTTTTTATCCTTGGTTAAAGAAACAAGGTTGGGGAAAACCTGAACTAGGCGCATTAATGCTGGTATGTGGTTTGGGTAATATTATTTCTTTGGGTATACCTTTATTGCAGGCAATTCAAGGTGAGCAGGCTGCTCGGTTTGCAATTTATATCGATATTATGTCTATAACACCAATGCTTTGGGTCGTTGGTTTGTGGATTGCTATTGATTGGGGGAATAACGATGAACCTCGGCAAACGCCAATAATTTTCTTGCAATCATTGTTTAAATTACCACCAATCTGGGCCTTTATTGGAGCAATTTTACTCAATGTGTATAATATTAATCTACCTGATTTTATCCAAAAAGCAGCGGAGATGCTCGGCAATGTGACGATGTCTGGCATGTTGCTAGTGGTGGGTATGTCATTGTCATTTAAGAGTTTGAAAGCCCACAAAGGCATTGCTATTATGGCCTCAGTCATTAAATTAGTGGTCGTGCCTGCTGTGGTGTATTTTGTAGCCAATATCACCATGGACGATGTGCAAACAATTCAAGCGACGGTGCTAATTGCAGCCACTCCTTCAATGATGGCAACGATGATACTGAGTGAGCGGTATGGGTTGAATACAGAGTTGCTGTCTACGGTGTTAGTGACCAGTACGGCGCTATTTTTTATTACCCTACCGGCTTGGTTGTTAATAGTCGGTTAACTCAAGGTTGTCTAAGCTTCTGCCTCATGCCTTCTTTGATAATAAAGTCTTTATACTCGTTTGAAATATCAAGGAACTTTAAGCCAATAGCATGCGCGCGTTTACCCGCTCCTTTTATAGATGGCTTTTTCTCACAATAAACCACTTTTGCTGAGCAATTAAATCGCTGCGTGCCTTTAAACTCCATCAGTAATTTTATAATAGAGCCTTTTTTCAACATACGGTCAGTCATTAATGCCGCCCCTTGCACACTGTAGTTAACGAGGCTAGTTGGGTAGCTTTTATTAAACCCTAATATGTTTTTTGATGATGCGAGGGCTTTTGCTTGACTTGGTTGGTAGCGAGTTACGCTTCTGGCGCGAGGGTTTTTTCTTTTTTCACTGTTTAGTAATCTATTTTGTCTTGCTGAGTATGCTTGTCTTTCGTCTTCAACAAGTTCGAGGCTTGTACCTTCTAGCTTGATTTCAGTGATGCCATTACGACCTTTTTTAAGCACCTGCTCGATATTGTGATGGAGAGGCTTTAAGTGCTTTTGTAATCGACTATGCTCAACACTATCAATAATATAAGGTTGAATACCTACAGTTTGTTTATGGTGATTTTGCTTAGTATGCTTTTTCATAATATTTTTAACATCAATATTGACAATTGTAGTTTATTATCTCAATAATTTTACTATATTGAACGTGAATATAAACTGAAAAAGAATCGTTATAGGCCGCCGAAACTCAAATATTTTATTTCAACAAAATCATCAATACCGTATTTAGAGCCTTCCCTGCCAACACCGGATTCTTTAATACCACCAAAAGGTGCTACTTCAGTTGAAACAATACCACTGTTGATGCCAACGATGCCAACTTCGAGGGCTTCAGCGGTGCGCCATATGCGTTTGATGTTTTGCGAATAAAAATAGGCGGCTAGTCCGTACGGGGTATCATTAGCCTGTTGAATAACCTCATCGTCATTTTTAAACCTGTATAAAGGCGCAACTGGACCAAAGGTTTCTTCTGCAGAAATTTTCATCTCTAGTGTTACACCGCTTAGAACCGTCGGCTCAAAGAATAAGCCACCTAGTAGGTGTGGCTTGCCGCCGGTAAGCAATTTTGCACCTTTTGATAAGGCGTCTTCAATATGCTCTTCGACCTTAACTAAGGCATTTTTATTGATCAATGGCCCCTGTTCTGCGCTTGTGTTTAGGCCATCAATAACCACTAATTCTTTGACCTTTTTTACCAGCTTTGCAGAAAATTCATCGTAAACGGCGTCCTGAACATAAATGCGATTAGCACATACGCAAGTCTGTCCGGTATTCCTAAATTTACTAGCCATTGCACCTTCTACCGCAGCGTCAATATCAGCATCATCAAAGACTATAAAAGGGGCGTTGCCACCTAATTCAAGACTTATTTTCTTGACGGTATCGGCGCACTGGCGCATTAACATTTTGCCGACGTCAGTGGAGCCAGTAAACGAAAGTTTGCGAACTATTGGGCTGGAGGTAAGTTCGCCTCCAATAATACGAGCATTACCAGTAATGACATTGAACACCCCATCTGGGAATCCTGCTTGCTGGCCTAGTTCAGCTAATGCTAGTGCGGAAAATGGTGTTTCGGATGCGGGTTTAACAATAACTGGGCAGCCTGCTGCAAGAGCAGGGGCACATTTTCGCGTGATCATGGCATTGGGGAAATTCCACGGCGTAATGGCTGCAACAACACCGATAGGTTGTTTGATAACGATAATTCTCTTGTCTTGGCTTGGCGCTGGGATAGTATCGCCATACACACGCTTCGCTTCTTCAGCAAACCACTCTACAAAACTTGCGCCGTATAAAACCTCACCAAGTGCCTCATTAATAGGTTTGCCTTGTTCCAGCGTCATAATGGTAGCGAGGTCATCTTTATTCTCAATGATGAGATCAAACCACTTCCTAAGAATGGCGGAACGTTCCTTTGCCGGGCGGTCGCGCCAGCCTTTCCAGGCGGCACTTGCAGCATTAATTGCCTGTTGAGTTTGCTCGGCGGTAATACTCGGTACGTGGCCCAAGATAGACTGATTGCTTGGATTGTTGACAGTTAATAGTTGGCCATTTTCACTATCAAGCCACTGTCCATTAATGAGCACCTGTTCTCGGAAGAGTTTTTTATTTTGAATATTCATGATTTAAAGCATTGATTTAATAAACATCAGGAGTTAATAATATTAGAGAAATAATAATATCGCAAATTTAGTATGGAAATGTGCTAAAAATGTATGATAAAACATTACGCTAACTGACGAGGGGATTATATGCATTACACTAGAGAAACGGCTAAACAATGGGCTGGTGAAAATATAAGGGGCCTATTTATGTGTCCAATTTCACCGATGAATGATGATTTTACATTTGATGAGAAAGGTATTCGTGAGAATATTGAAGCCTTCATTGAAATGGGTGTTGATGGCTTAGTGGTTGGTGGTTTTATTGCTGAGTGTTGGAATGCAACGTTAACTGAATGGTATCGTTACCATGAAGTCGTTGCTGATGCAGTTAAAGGGCGAATCCCCTTGTTTTCAATTTTATTAGACCCAAGTGCTTATCAAACCATCGAGAAAATGAAGCGCTTAGAGGAATTGGGCTATGACGGTGCTGAAGTGATAAACCCAGTGGTTCAGTTGAAAAGTGATAACGAAGTGTACGACTGGTTTAAGTTTATTACCGATCATTCTGATTTGGCAGTAGTGCTTTATAGAACACCAGTGTCAGGGAAAGTATTGGGCTGGGACTTAATGCAACGCTTAGCAGATTTAGAGACCGTTGTAGGCACAAAGCAAGGCGTAATGAATCGCGTAGAAACGCTAAAAATAAGACGTATTATTCGCAGTGATTTTATCGTTGCGGATCCATTTGAAGCCGTTTTTTGTGATGATTTAAGAAAAGGTGGTCAAACGGTATTTGGTGAGCTGTCATACATTCTTTATGGTAAAAAACGCCATATTGTTAAGGATTATATGGCACTATCAGCAGCAGGTAAGTGGGAAGAGGCGTACCAAGTGAGCGAACAATTGAATGATATTCGAGAATTTTATAACGAAGTGTTTATTTGGGATGTTGTGCAAACATTTACCTATGCCAGCGCATTGGCCAGCATGAAAGCATGGTTTGAAGAAATTGGCCTTAAAGCAGGGCCTATTCGTCCGCCTGTACGTCAATGCACGCCTGAATTAAGGCAAAAAATTCATACCACACTGAAAGAATTAGGCGTAAGTTGAGAAAAATGATGGACTCGCAATTACACATATGTATCCATGGTGCAGGCGGTTTAGGCTCTGTACTGGGTGGTTACTTAGCCAAGTCTGGTCATAATGTAACCCTTATTAGTCGGCAAGCGCATGCAGATGCAATCAACGAGCAGGGGCTGAATATTTTTGGTCGACTCGGTGATATGGTTATCAAAGAAAACCTGACAGCGGTGACTCACCCTGCGCAAGTGGAAGGCGATATCGATTATTATATTTTGCTTACCAAGGCGAAAGATGCTGCAGCTGCTTTAGAAGATGCTGCCGTTTTATCGGCACAAATTAAATGTGCGCTAACGATGCAAAACGGTGTGGGCAAAGAATCTCTGTTAGTGGATGCATTTGGTAAAGAGCGAGTGATAGGCGGTTCAATTATTGAAGGTGCAACCTTGATTGGGCCGGGTAGAGTCAATAATCACGTGACAGCACCAACCACTGCTTATTTTGGCGAGCTGGGCGGTGGCAGCACACAAAGAACTGACGTGTTAGCGCAAGCATTTACTAACGCTAACTTAAATGCAAAGTCTGTTGAAGACATTGATAATGTTCTTTGGGAAAAAGTGGTACAAGTATCGGGTGCGTCTTCTTGGTCAGCAAGTTCACTTGGGGCAATAGCTGGCTTAGACTATTGGGATGGTATTTCGATAACAGAGGGTGCGGAGCATTATGTAACCATTGCTAAAGAACTGATTAATGTGTATAAAGCGATGGGTTATACGCCACAAGATTATTACGCCCCCTTTTCATTTCTTAAGATGTTGGACGAGTCTCCTTTTGAAGAAGCCGTGCAAGCATGTATAGACATGGGGGTAACGATGAAACCTAAGACCCCAGGCGTTAGAACGTCAATGCATGAAGATTTGGTGAAGGGTAAGGAAACAGAAGCGGACACACTATTTAGACCATTGGTTGAAGAAGCCAAAAAACACAATGTAGCGATACCTACATTTTTAGGTGCGTATCGCGTAATCAAGATAATTGATAGTAATTTAGATAAAAGGAGTTAGTTGAAATGACAATGCAAGCACAAAAGGATACGGTTAGAGAGTTTTGTTCAGCTTGGGATAATTTGGATTTGGATAAAATTTTAGCGTTGATGAGTGAAGATGCGGTATATCACAATATGCCGTTAGCGCCCTTAAAAGGGCAGCAGCAAATTGCTGAATTTATTGGTGGTTTTTTTGCAATGAGTAGTTCCTGTAAGTTTAATATTTTAACGTTAGTTGCAGATGATCATTGCGTGGTGACAGAACGAGTAGACACCTTTGGTCTGAAAGATGGTTCGTCTATTGATGAGTTGCCAGTATTGGGTATTTTTGAATTTGATAACAATGGCAAAATTAATGCTTGGCGTGAATATTGGGATTTACAAGATTGGATTGCTAGAGGTGGCCCAGCGCTTTAATTGACGTCAGTTAAGTAACAGACAGTTCAACCTTCTTCATTAACTTAGCTAGGGTGTTTGCAGATAACTCGAAGCGTTCGTTGTCTTTTTCAGTTGAGTGTTGGTGTTGACAAAAAGGACTTTCTTTCCAGGTTTGGTCGCAATGCGCCGTAAATAAAGCGGCGAGTTCGACTGTAATTTCAGGGTGAAATTGGATACCAATGACTCGATCTTTGTAGATAAACCCCTGGTTTGGGCAGGCCTGACTAGAAGCGATCTTTTTCGCACCGGGTGGGATATCAAACATTTCCCCGTGTGAATGGAATAACGTTAAATCTTGGTTAAATATATCGGCTAACAGAGTGTCTTTAATATCAGGCGAAGGTGTTATCGGATGCCAGCCAAATTCGGGATATTTCATTTTAGTGATGCGAGCACCCAATACATTGGCAATTAATTGAGCACCCAAGCAAATGCCGAAAACAGTTTTTCCAGCGTCAATAACGTCTTTAATAAACAGTTTCTCATCGATTAACCAAGGACATGATTTCTCGTCGTTTGCGCTCATTGGACCACCCATGACAATGAGCCAGTCAACATCTGAAACGGCTGGGAATATATCTTTTTCATGTACGTAAGTATGGCGAACGGTATGTGAGCTAGCATCAAGGTATTGAGTAATGCCGTGTTTGATAGGTAAGTAAACGTGGTGTAAAACGTGTATTTTCATTAAATCCAATGAGCGTTAAATAAAATTATATGTCATAAAAATGACATTAGTTGTTGATATATGGATTTTATCCTAGCATGATTAGTAATTCTAATATCCAAATAAAATTCAGATTTAAATGATGAAAAAGTTTGATGACTTAGTGCAAGCGGGGCGTGTTCATCGTACAGTTTATACAGACGAAGATACCTTTGCTCGCGAACAGCAAACAGTGTTTACCGAAACGTGGGTATATCTTGCACATGCTAGCGAAATCAAACAGCCGAATAGTTTTGTAGCGCGAAAAATGGGTCTGCGTTCGGTTATTGTTACGCGAGATAAGGAGCACAAGGTTCATGTGCTATTGAATCGTTGTACTCATAGAGGCGCAACAGTCTGTAGAGAAAAAAAGGGTGATAAAACCCCCTTTTTTACGTGTCCCTATCATGGCTGGACCTTCCGAAATACTGGCGAATGTGCAGCAATACCTCATCAAGATGCCTATGGAGAAGAGTTCGATAAACGAAGCTTTGATTTAAAACAAATACCCTTTGTGTCTGAATATCGAGGGTTTATATTTGCCACGTTAAATCCTAAAAAAGGCAAAAAAGGTATCAAAGACCACTTAAGATCAGCAGCCGGCCGTATTGATGAATGGATTGATCATAATGGTGGAAATCATAAGGCTATTTCTATCAGCGGTGCTCAGCAATTTACCGTGCATGCAAATTGGAAGTGTTTGTATGACAATGCCGGCGATGGCTATCACCCTGAGTTTTCACATCAGTCGTTGTTGCAAATGACCCAGCAGCGCTATGGTGCAGGCATGGATTTAGACTATTTTTCCGGTGGAATTGACGCCACGCCGATGTATTCGCAAGACTTGGGCAATGGGCATACTTTTTTAGATCAGCGTCCATGTATGTACGAAGCATCAGCTTTTGATCGGCAAAGACCGCAACCTGGGCGAGAAGCGATAGTTGAGCAGTTAAGCAAAGAGGTTGGCGAGCAACAAGCTAAGGAATATTTTGAAATGGCTACAGGCGCTGGGATGAATTTAAATATTTTCCCTAATCTGCTGTTTATCGGTAACCAATTGCAGGTGATTACGCCATTGGCCGTTGGCTTGTCAGATATGACGTGGTATTCAACAATGATTGATAATGTGCCGGCTTCGGTTAATACGTTGCGTATGCGTACGCAGGAAGATTTCACAGCGTTTGGTGAGCCAGACGACACGGCTAATTTTGAGGCCTGTTTCAAAGGCATGCAAGAACGGGAGATAGACTGGATTGATATCAGCCGGCATTTGCATACTAATGTTGATCGTACAGATGAGAATGGCATCGTCACATCGGTTATCTCGTCAGATATTCACATGCGTGCTTATTATGCTGAGTGGAAAAAGTTGATGGAATCGTCTGCTGAATCAACCTTAGGATAAAGAGTTATGACAGATAAAAGAAGCTCTCATACGTCTCACTATTTAAACGATGCGTTTTATGACCGGCTGATGCAACTGGTTGATGATTGGCGGTTGGATGACGGTGTCTCCCCTTCCTTGTCTATCGATGGGGCAGATAAACAAGCTTGCGAGAGGTTGCTTTTTGCTGAAGCGCGTTTAGCAGATGACCTGCGCTTAGAACAATGGCTTGATTGTTATAGCGATAAGTGTGTGTATTGGATACCATCGAGCTACCCTGCGTCTGATCCACGGCAACAAATCACCTTGGAGTTTCACGACAAACGACGTTTGCAAGACCGTGTGGCGCGTATTCGTACGGGCGTTGCCTATTCCATGCACCCAGTTATTCGTACACGACACGTGTTAGGAAATATTGAGTATTGGCGCGGGGACGACAACGAAGTACGTGCTAGAGCAAGCTTTATTATCGATGCCCTATTTAACGAAAAGCACCGAACGCTGTCGGGTTGGATCGGCTATTCACTGGTAAAAGAAAAGGGTGATTGGAAAATTGCCGTTAAACAAATTAATTTAATTGATGCGGATTGCTTACAAGAAAATAACACTTTTTTCTTGTAAATATGCGATTGTAAAAAACGCTATTTGGAGAGGGTATATGAGCAAAAAAAATAACAATGTTATATCGTCGATAGGTCTAGATAACTTTATCAACAAGCACAGTCTGTGGAACAAAGAACAAATTAAAGCGGCTAAAGAGCTTATTCAGCGTTTAAAAACCGAGGATATTACGTACGTTCGGGTAACGTATTGTGACCAACACGGTTTAACGCGGGGTAAAATGTTACCGGTTAAACAATTCATAGCCGTACTAAGAAACGGCTTAGCCAGCACTCACGCAATTTTTGCAATGGATTCGGCGAATATTATTTTCTTACCTGTGTTCAGTGAAGATGGGGGCTTTGGTAATGCCGAAATGGGCGGTGCAGGCGATATGATTATGGTGCCAGACCCTGCAACCTTCCGCATACTTCCATGGGACGATAAAACAGGCTGGGTATTATCTGATTTATATTTAAAGTCGGGTGCGGCGATGCCATTCTCCCCCAGAGCGATATTGGCGTCTCAGCTAGAAAAACTGCATGCAAAAGGGTATGAATTATTAATCGGGCTAGAAGTTGAGTTCCATGTATTTAAAATTGATGATCCGCAGTTGACCATGCAGGCATCGACCCAGCCTCCCGAGCCTCCTAGCGTGTCGCCATTGGCGCATGCATATCAATATCAAGGTGAACAAAACCTAGATGAAGTAGCGCCGATACTGGAACTTTTTCATCAAAGTTTGCAAGCGCTAGACCTGCCCATTCGTTCGCTGGAAGATGAGTGGGGCCCCGCGCAGTGCGAAATAACAATGGAACCGTTGCCTGCTATGCAAGCAGCAGATGCGATGGTGTTAATGCGCTCAACGTTGAAACAGGTAGCGCGTCGACAAGGCTATTTGGTGACTTTTATGTGTAAGCCTGCGTTACCCAATGTGTATTCATCGGGCTGGCATTTGCACCAATCGTTGGTGGATCTTAAAAGTGGTGATAATGTATTTGCAACAAAAAATAAAAAACAGTTTTTATCGACCATAGGTCAGCAATATGTCGCCGGCTTAATCGAGCACGCAAGGGCCTGCACCGCTTTTTCAAACCCAACCATTAATGGTTATAAACGCATGAACTCGAATGCTCTGGCGCCGAACCGTGCAGTGTGGTCTATTGATAATAAAGCGGCCTGTTTAAGGTTAGCTAATGCGGGCGACCCTTCTGTGCACATAGAAAATCGTTCAGGTGAACCTGCTGCCAATCCTTATTTGTTTTTTGCTTCGCAATTGGCAGCTGGGATGGACGGTATCGAAACAAAAAAAGACCCCGGCCCACCGTTAAACGACCCCTATGCTCAAACCGACAAAACACCCTTGCCAGCGAGCTTAATGGAAGCGATAACGGCATTGGATGAATCTGAATTACTTAGAAAAATTATAGGAGACACCTTTGTGGATTATTACTTAATGTTGAAACGGCATGAGATTCATCGCTTCTTATCGACAGTAACCGATTGGGAGCACCGAGAGTATTTTGAACGCTATTAATCTCTTTTTTAAATTTGAATAAAATATTATAGCTATGAAGATAGATCCAAAAACCCAAGATAAATTTTTTAATATCCTGAAAGCGGTTGTTATTCCACGACCAATTGCTTTTGTGTCGTCACAGTCGAAAGACGAGGTGGTAAACCTTGCTCCGTTCTCATTTTTTAATGGCGTGTGCTATGACCCGCCGACCATTAGCATATCAATTGCACGGTTTGCAGGTAAAAAACCTAAAGACAGTTTGGTTAATATTGAAGAGACGGGCGAGTTTGTTATTAATTTAGTGAACCGCAATATGGCAGAAGCAATGAATAAAACGGCTGCTGAATACCCATCTGAGGTAAATGAGTTCGAACTAGCTGGGCTAACGGCTACGCCATCTGAACTGGTAAAGGCGCCTCGTGTTTTAGAGTCGCCGGTTAGTTTGGAATGTAAGCTGATTCAAGTGGTGCCGGTAAATGAAGGTAGCCGAAAAGAGTGTGGACTAGTGCTTGCAGAGGTGGTGTATTGCCATATTAAGGATGAACTGTTCGATGGGCGTTATGTAGATATGAAAGGTCTCAATGTGATTGGGCGTTTAGGCGGACACGATTACTGTGAATTGGGTAATTTCTTCAAAATGAAGCTACAGGTGTACACGCCAGAGACATAAGCCTTATGGCGTTGGGCTAACGTGATTCGATGATATTGCCGATTTAAGTTAGGCTAATGGTGTGTTGATTAGTCCTTGTCTTTTGCTTCGCCGGTGAAAAACTGGGGGTAGAATGTTTGGACTTGTTTGCCATTAGTATCCCAAGCGTGGCAGCCATTTAGGAAAAAAGGCCGTGGTTGAACATTTGATTGCTGATTTTTACTCATGCTAGACATGGTTTGAAATATAGTGGTAGTTGCTGGGCCAAGTAAATCTGTTAAGTGGGTACAGCCTTGTAGCCCTCCGATCAATTTTTTAACCCGCATTGTCCAACCTGCTGCAATCTTTTGACCAATTAGTTTTCTAAAAATAGGGTTAATGTCTGGGCAGCAAGCGAAAGGGGATTTGTCGGTTACTGAAATACAGTCACGAACAACTAATTGGTCATCTACGGTGATACGAATCCACATATCATGTATTGGATCGCCAGGTTGTATAGTGCCACGGTAAGCGTTTTCAATCGAATATGTTTTAACGTCGGTTAGTCGGGCATCAACTTCCCATAAGCCGTCATCACGCTGATAGCCGGAACATTTAATTTGTCTGGTATGTTGATGCTTTCTGGCAGAATGATCAGGTAATGGCATGTTATGTATCCTTGGGGCGTTAGAGTGAGCGTTAAACGAAACTTTTTTCAGTTTCTGATGACTAATTATACCGGTACCGTTATGTTAAATAAGGAAACTAAGTGAGTAAAGAACAAAACTGTTGTCACTCAGAACATCAAGAAACTCGAACTATGCTGGTTGACCCAGTGTGTGGAATGACGGTAACAAAAGAGGCAAAACATCACACGGAATACAAAGGACAATGGTTTGGCTTTTGTTGCGAAGGCTGTTTGACTAAATTCAGTAAAGATCCTGAGGTGTATTTGTCAGATAAACCGCGCCCAGAGCCGGTGGCTATTCTGGGTGCCAAATATATTTGCCCAATGTGCCCGGGTGTAGAAAGTGATGGGCCGGATATTTGCCCTAAATGTGGCATGGCGTTAGAGCCAGAGGCATTCGTGCCGCCCGAAACACATACCGAGTATATTTGCCCCATGCATCCAGAGGTGGTGGAAGAAGCGCCGGGCTCCTGTTCCGTGTGCGGTATGGCCTTAGAAGCCAAAACAATGGTGCTGGAAGAGTCTAATCCCGAATTGGACGATATGAGTAGGCGCTTCAATATCAGCCTTATTTTTACGGTGCCGCTGTTTATTATTGCAATGTCGGAGATGGTTATTGGTGATGCTTTGTTGCAAGTTGCATCAGCTAAAACCTGGCAATGGGTACAGTTGCTCTTAGCCGCACCGGTTGTTTTATGGGCGGGTTGGCCATTTTTCGATAGAGCCGTCCAATCGGTTAAAACATGGAATTTAAACATGTTCACGTTGATTGGTTTGGGGGTAACGGTTGCTTGGTTTTATAGTTTAGTGGCGGTGTTTTTTCCAGCGCTATTTCCGATTTCTATGTTGACGTCGCATGGCGTTATACCTGTTTATTTCGAGGCGGCGGGCGTTATTATTACGTTGGTTTTATTAGGGCAAGTGTTGGAGTTAAAAGCACGAGGTCAAACGAATAAAGCGATTCATATGCTATTGGCGTTAGTGCCAGCAACGGCACGGCGAGTGAATGAACAAGGCGTTGAAGAAGAAGTGTCACTGGAGGAGGTGAAAACGAACGATTTATTGCGCGTGCGACCGGGTGAAAAAATTCCTGTTGATGGGGTTCTTGTGGAAGGGGGTAGTTCGGTTGATGAGTCGATGGTCACGGGCGAGCCAATACCAGTTGAAAAAACAATGGGTGCCTCGGTTGTGGGTGGCACACTTAATGGTACAGGCAGTTTTATTTTAAAAGCTGAACGCGTTGGTGGCGAAACCTTGTTGTCACAAATTATTCAAATGGTGAGTGAGGCGCAGCGTAGTCGTGCACCCATTCAGCGAGTGGCAGATGTGGTGGCGTCGTGGTTTGTGCCCATCGTAGTGAGTATTTCCATTATTACCTTTTTTGCTTGGTATTTTTTAGCAACTGAATACGCGCTTGGCTTGGCGGTTGTAAATGCGGTGGCGGTGCTGATTATTGCCTGCCCATGCGCGTTAGGTTTGGCAACACCCATGTCGATTATGGTGGGTATGGGGCGCGGCGCGAGTATGGGTGTGCTGATTAAAGATGCCAGTGTTTTAGAGGTGATGGAAAAGGTGGATACCTTGGTGGTTGATAAAACGGGAACACTCACCGAAGGCAAGCCCAGTGTTGTAGATTTTCAAGTATTAGCAGGCAGTTCAAACGATGAAGTATTGATATTGGCCGCCAGTTTAGAAAAAGTGAGTGAACACCCTTTAGCTGAAGCGGTGGTGAGAGCGGCGCAAGCTAAAGAGCTTCTCGATGTAAGCGATTTTGAAGCAACGCCCGGTAAAGGTGTGTCTGGCCGTGTGAATGGGCAAGCTATTTTATTGGGAAATAGTCGGTTTTTAGACGATCACGCTGTTGAAACGACTGACTTGTTAGCGTTACAAACCTTACGCACAAACAAGGCCGAAACAGCGTTGTTTATGGCAGTGAATCAACAACCCGTCGGCGTATTTTTTATACAAGATGAAATTAAAGCCTCAACCCCAGATGCAATAGCGCAATTACATCAAAGTGGTATTAAAGTGCTGATGTTAACGGGGGACCAGCAAGGCGCGGCGGAACAAGTGGTGCAGCAGTTGGGTATTGATGAATATAGAGCGGGTGTGTTACCGGGCGAAAAAGCTGAGTTTGTTAAAGAGCTGCAAGCGGCAGGGCACATTGTCGCAATGGCGGGCGATGGCGTAAATGATGCGCCGGCACTAGCTCAGGCAGATGTGGGTATTGCGATGGGTAATGGCTCGGATATAGCGATTGAAAGCACCGGCGTTGTACTGGTGAAAGGCGATTTACGTGGAATTGTTCGCGCGCAAAAACTCAGTAAGGCAACGATCAAAAACATTCGACAAAATCTTGTGTTTGCATTTTTGTATAACAGCTTGGGCGTGCCAGTTGCGGCGGGTGTGTTGTATCCGTTCCTTGGGGTATTGTTATCGCCAATGCTTGCAGCAGCGGCGATGAGTTTAAGTTCTGTTTCGGTGATTGGGAATGCCTTAAGGCTGAAGCGGGTTAGGCTTTAATCATTGCTAGCTAATTCATCCAGTGGGGCAGGTTTTGCAATATGATACCCCTGCGCATAGTCAATTCCTAAGTGGCCAAGTTGTTGTAATATCTCTTCATTTTCAACAAATTCGGCGATAGTACTCATGCCCATTACATGACCAATTTCGTTAATAGAGCGAGTCATAGCTAGGTCAATGGGGTCATTGGTGATGTTTCTGATGAACGTGCCATCAATTTTTAGATGGTTGACAGGCAAGTGCTTCAG
>NVSW01000057.1 GCA_002401365.1 Piscirickettsiaceae bacterium
ACATTACGCAAATATAGATAGCACAGGCCAAATCCCCACATCTTCTTAGCCTTAGTTAGGGCCAACAGATGATCCGCAATTTGTTCGTTCTCGTCGCTGAGTTTGGGCCTATATCGATAACAGGTTTCGCTGATAGAAAATACCGCACACGAAATCCTGATATCCGCCTTACTCTGAGATACTGATCTTTGCGCCATCTCTCGCCTTCGGGATGGCGTTACCACTTTTTTTCAATGGCCTCTCTAGCAATTTCGGCCTTGAGTTTTTCCTCGGCATACATCTTTTTAAGGCGCCGATTTTCATCTTCAAGCTCTTTCATTCGTTTCATCAACGATGCATCCATGCTGCCAAACTTGGATCGCCATTTATAGAACGTCGCATTGCTCATGCCGTGTTCGCGGCATAAATCTGGAACCAATGCCCCCGCTTCATTTTGTTTCAAAATAGACAGTATTTGGCTGTCTGTATAGCGTGATTTCTTCATAGAAAATTCCTTTATTTCATTATAAGAATTTTCTACTTAAAACGTCGGTTATTTATTGGGGGGATTACACAATGAAACGTTTTGGTTTAGAGACGAGAATCAATTTAGGCTACTAGAAGAAAAGTTATACGCTGAACTACTCAGTAACAATGCAACGGTTAATATTTGGTCTGCAGCAAGCTCTGCGGGTCAGGAGCCTTATTCTATTAGTTTGAGCGTTGATTCCTTTCTTAACTCTATACAGGAGGATGTTTTTTTTCGAATTACTGCCACTGATATTTCTAGTAAAATGATCGCTCGAGCTAAAAGAGGTGTGTTTACCGATTTTGAATTGGAACGTGGTTTGCCTTCACCATTAAAAGACGAACATTTCACCTCAGTAAAAGAAGGTTGGCTTATTTCTGCAAGGCATAGAGCCCGGGTGAGTTATTCCACATTGAATTTAATGGATGATTTCAAACGTCTTGGTTGTTTTGATATTATTTTTTGCCGTAATGTGTTGATGTATTTTTCCACGGCTACAAAATTAGATATTCTTAATCGTTTACAGGCGGCTCTTAAGCCGGGTGGTTATTTGTTTTTAAGTAATACTGAGCGCCTGCCTAGTGATGCGCAAGGCTTTGAGGTTTTACAAGATATGGGAACTAAGTACTATCGTAAAATCTAAATTTTAAGGTTTATTTATGCCGCTAGCACCGCATATTGTTGCCGCTTTTGCCGCCTATAAGGGCGTAAAAATTCTTTAAGTTACTGAAATATATACATTAATATTGTTGGCATGTTTTCTGCTTTGTTATTACGTAACGAAACGGAGATGAACCATGGCAACAACTATAAATACCTTGTTTGGTATACATGAAAAAGCGCTGATATATCGTTCTCAACGCGCAGAAGTATTGGCCGCAAATATGGCTAATGCCGATACCCCAGGTTATAAAGCAAGGGACTTTGATTTTAAGTCCGTCCTACGCCAAATGGGCGCGTCAAACAGCGGTTTAAATGTAACGAATAAAAAACACATCGCAATAAACTCGTCTCCCTCTTCAGTTTCCTTGGCATATAGAATACCCACCAGCGCCTCTTTGGATGGGAATACGGTGGATGCACAGTCTGAGCAGGCTCGTTACGGGCAAAATGCCTTAGACTATCAAACCTCTATTCGTTTTTTAAACGGTAAAATTACGGGTTACCTTTCAGCGTTGAGGGGTGACTAATTATGTCTTTATATAATATTTTTGATATTGCTGGTAGTGGTATGAGCGCACAAACGACGCGTTTGAACTTGGTAGCAAGTAACCTTGCCAATGCTGATACTGTAAGCAGTAGCACCACAAAAACCTACCGCTCACGGCAACCTGTTTTTGCCACCGTATTGCATGATGCGATGGGCAGTAATAAGGCCGTTTCAAAAGGTGTTCGTGTATTGGGCATTGTTGAAAGCCAAGCACCATTACGCAAAGAATATGCGCCACAGCATCCTATGGCAAATGACGATGGCTATATCTATAAGCCTAATGTAAATGTTATCGAAGAAATGGCCAATATGATGTCGGCCAGTAGAACCTATCAAAACAACGTTGAAATGCTAAATACGGCAAAACAGCTATTACAACAAACCTTAAAAATCGGACAATAACGGAGAATAAAGATGCCAGAAGTCGATTTAAATACGCTACAAAGCCTAGGCTTAGCTAATCAAACGCAAACGAAAAAATCAAGTAGTGATTTGGGCCAGGGAGACTTTTTAAAATTAATGGTCACGCAGCTTGAAAACCAAGATCCATTGGACCCTCAAGATAGTGGCGAGTTTTTAGGTCAAATTGCACAATTCAGCACCGTAACAGGTATTCAAGGCTTGCAAGCATCATTTTCTGATTTTGCGTCATCCATAGCAAATGACCAAGCATTACAGGCCGCTAACGTAGTCGGCAGAAAAGTTATCGTGCCGCTACAAGCTGGCATTTTAACAGAGGGTGGGAAAATTGAAGGCGAGTTGAGTTTGCCAGCTAGTTCACCCGATGTATCAATAAAAATTACCGACCAATCCGGCCAACTAATTAAAACAATTAACTTAGGCTCGCAGGCTGCTGGCCCTGTTTCATTTGTATGGAATGGGTTAAAAGAAGATGGCAGTGTTGCCCCAGCTGGGAATTACTCGGTTGATGCGGAGGCTCGAATTGATGGACAAAACTTTGATTTAGATACCCAGCTGGTAGCTGATGTGGAAAGCGTCACATTGGGTGGAGTAGGTGGTGGGCTAAAATTGAATTTGGTCGGCCTTGGTAGTGTTGACTTTAGTAGCGTAACAAAAATATTTTAATAGGAGAAGATCATGTCATTTCGTACTTCATTAAGTGGATTAGATGCGGCAGCGACCGATTTATCAGTAGTAGGCAATAATATAGCCAATGCATCGACCAACGGGTTTAAAGAATCTCGTGCCGAATTTGTAGATGTGTTTGCAACGACATTTACCGGTGTTTCTGGCAATACGCCGGGTAGCGGTGTTAGGGTGGCGACAATCGCACAACAATTTAGCCAAGGTAATATTGAATTTACCTCGAGCAATTTAGATTTAGCTATTAATGGTGAGGGCTTTTTTATTCTCGATGATAATGGTTCATTAGCCTATACACGAGCAGGTGCTTATACAACTGATAGAGATGGTTTTATTGTGGATAGTTCAGGCCGTCAGCTACAGGTTTTTCCACCTAATAATAATGGAACATTTAATACCGGTTCGCTCGCATCCATTCAGTTAAGCACTAATGATTCGGCACCATTTGCTACGTCCACAGTGAACCCAACTTTAAACTTGGATTCTAGACAAGGGGTACCAATAAACCCTGTCTTTGACCCTTTAGATGCTGATACATATAACCACTCTACATCAACAACGGTATATGACTCTTTAGGGAATGACTTTCCTGCGACGATGTATTTTGTGGCAACAAATCTAGCAACTAATACATGGGACGTATATACAGAAGTTAATAATACAGCGGTAACCGTTGGTGGTGGCGTATCTTTTAGTATGTCATTTAATACGGATGGTACCTTTCAAACTGCGAATGGCTCATTGACAGGGCAAGTAGCGTTAGATAGTTTTAGTATTGGTAATGGCTCAGCTCCAATTGCTATAACGTTCGATTACCAGGACATGACTCAGTATGGTAGTGATTTTGCGGTCAATGGCTTAAGTCAAAATGGTTTTGCCTCTGGTAGATTGAGTGGTATTGATATTGACCCAACGGGTGTTGTGTTTGCCCAGTTTACGAACGGCCAGTCTAATGCATTAGGGCAAGTTGCTTTGGGCACTTTCCCTAATTCACAAGGGCTACGTCAATTAGGCGACTCATCTTGGGCAGAAACATTTTCCTCAGGTGACCGAATTGTGGGTGCAGCAGGTACAGCCGGATTTGGCAATTTACAATCAGCTGCATTGGAATCATCAAACGTTGATATTGCTACTCAGTTGGTCAATTTAATTACTTCGCAACGTAACTTCCAAGCCAATGCGCAAGCAATTTCTACGCAAGATACGATTCAGCAAGCAATTATTAATATCCGTTAACGTTAGGCTTAAGAGAGAACTCAAATGGACAGTAGCTTATACGTAGCAATGAGTGGCGCAAAACAGGTGTTGATTTCACAAGCTGTTAATTCGCATAACTTAGCAAATGCTAATACCACTGGCTTTAAAGCGGATCTATCACAGTTTAGAAGTATGCCTGTGTATGGGCCAGGCTTACCATCCCATGTGTATGCAATGGCAGAGCGCCCTGGGATTGATTTTAAAACAGGCACGTTACAACAAACTGGCCGTGAGCTAGATGTGTCGATCAGTGGCGAAGGTTGGATTGCTGTACAGGCAAATGATGGTTCAGAAGCATATACCCGAGCGGGCGATTTGCGACTTACGCCAGAAGGGTTGCTGATAACGGGCACAGGGCTGCCCGTGCTGGGCGGGGGTGGGCCGATTACGTTGCCTGAATCTGCAAAAATGGAAATAGGAGCAGATGGCACCATCAGTATCATTCCATTAGGTGATAGTGCGGAAACGCTCACGGTCATTGACAGAATAAAGCTAGTGAACCCTGGCCTAGGCGATATAGAAAAAGGGCGCGATGGTTTGTTCAGAATGAAACAAGGTGGCATTTCAGACGCTAGCGCGGATGTATCGTTAGTTTCAGGGTCTATTGAAGGTAGTAACGTCAGCGTAGTGTCCGCCATGGTGAATATGATTGAGTTGGCGAAAAACTTTGAGTTACAAGTGAAAATGATGAAAACAATAGATGAAAATGAAGCCGCTAGCGCACAATTAATGCGCGTCGGCTAAGTAGGAGAGAAAAATGGCAACAGAAGCACTATGGATCAGTAAAACAGGCTTAGAAGCACAACAAACTCGGATGGCGGTTATCTCGAATAACTTGGCCAACGTAAATACGACTGGGTTTAAAAAATCACGTGCGATTTTTGAAGACTTGCTGTATCAAAACATTCGGCAAGTAGGGGCGCAGTCTTCGCAAGATACTACCTTACCAACGGGGCTACAAATTGGTACCGGCGTACGTACGGTTGCAACCGAAAAAACGCATACCCAAGGCAGTATTTTACAAACCGGTAACTCGCTCGATATGGCGGTTAGTGGGCGTGGTTTTTTTCAAGTTTTACGTCCCGATGGCAGTATTACTTATACCCGAGATGGTAGTTTTAAACTTGATTCTACCGGTCAACTGGTCACCTCTGGCGGTTACCCTTTAGAGCCTTCAATCACCATTCCGGATGATGCACTTAGTGTAACAGTGGGTATTGATGGCACAGTATCGGTGCTTCAATCGGGGAGTGCTACACCATCTCAAGTAGGTAATATCACATTGGCTGATTTTATTAACCCAACGGGATTAGAGCCAATAGGTGAGAACCAGTATAGAGAGTCGCTGTCTAGTGGCAGCCCAACCGTAGGAACACCGGGTGAATCTGGTATAGGGATTTTAAATGAAGGTTCGTTAGAAACATCAAATGTAAATGTTGTTGAAGAGCTGGTGGGGATGATTGAAACACAACGTGCCTATGAAATGAATTCGAAGGCAATTTCAACAACTGACCAAATGCTACAGCGGTTAATGCAGGATTTGTAAGTTAAGGATTATTAATAATATGAAGCTGATTAATTTTCTAATATTACTAGCGATGTTGCCGGGTTGTGCAATGATGGATGATATGGCTAAACCACGCCATGACCCAGAATTTACACCGGCTGCACCGTCCGCATACCAAATCCCGCGGGATCGTAACGGTTCTATCTACCAAGCTGGTTTCGACATTCGCTTCTTTGAAGATAATAGAGCACGACGAATTGGTGATATCTTAACCATCAATTTAGTAGAGAAAACAGACGCTAAAAAAGAAGCGGATACAGACATTAAAAAGGGTAATACCACTACGATTTCAACACCAACGTTTCTGGGCGATGTGGATCCATCAAGGTTTGGTTTGAATTTCAATAGCAGCCTTGCTTCCAGTAACGATTTTTCTGGAGAAACAGAAAGCACCCAAAAGAATAGCTTGAGCGGCAGCATTACGGTGAGCGTGACGGATGTGTTGCCGAATGGTTATTTGAAAATACGCGGTGAGAAACGGGTTAGATTAAACCAAGGTAATGAATATATTAGGGTATCTGGCATTATTCGGCCTGTAGATATCAACCCTGACAATAGCATTGATTCTACAAAAATAGCTGATGCAACACTTATGTATACAGGTGAAGGTGCATTGGCTGATGCTAATAAGATTGGTTGGCTAGCAAGGTTTTTTATAAGTGCGTTATTCCCGTTCTAAGGAGTTAGAGATGAAAAATAAACTATTAATAGTCCTATTGTGCATGTCTTTTAGTACGCCCTTGGTATATGCAGAGCGTATTAAAGATCTGGCATCTATTACTGGCGTGCGGTCTAACCAATTAATTGGTTATGGCGTAGTTGTTGGTTTAAATGGCACTGGTGATAAGGTCAAGTCAGGTGATTTTACCTCACAGAGTTTGCGTAGCATGTTGGCTCAAGTTGGGGTAAAAATTCCATCAAACATTCAAATAAAATCAAAGAATGTTGCAGCAGTTGTAATACACGCAACGCTGCCCCCATTTGCTGTGCCGGGCCAAAATATTGATGTGACGGTTAATTCAATTGGCGAAGCGAGCAGTTTACGAGGCGGTACGTTATTAATGTCACCCCTGAAAGGTGTCGATGGGAATGTTTATGGTATTGCCCAAGGCAACCTTATTGTGGGAGGCTTGAGTGCAACAGGTAATGATGGCTCAAAAGTCAGTGTTAACATTCCAACGGTGGGTAGTATTCCAAACGGTGCAACGGTTGAACGTTCTGTCCGTAGCCCATTTGGCGATGGCAATTCTTTAACGTTCAATTTGCATACATTTGATTTTACAACGGCTAATCGGTTGGCTACCTCAATCAATAGGGCAATAGGCCCAAATACATCACGCCCCATAAACGGCGGCAGCATACGAGTGAATATGCCAAGAGATGCTGGGCAACGTGTTGCATTTATGTCTTTACTTGAAAATTTAGAGGTACAACCAGCGCAATCTGCAGCAAGAATAATCATCAATTCTAGGACAGGCACAGTGGTTATTAACAGCCAAGTTAAAGTGCGTCCTGCTGCTGTTTCACACGGTAATTTAACGGTCACCATTAATGAAACCATAAATGTTAGTCAACCCGGTGCTTTTTCTGATGGTGAGACGGTAGTGACGGCAGAATCTGATATTTCGATTACTGAAGAGGGTAAACGCATGTTTGTGTTTAACCCCGGTGTTTCACTAAAGGAAATTGTTAGAGCGGTTAATCAAGTTGGCGCAGGGCCAAGTGACCTAGTTGCTATTTTAGAAGCACTAAAAGGTGCCGGCGCATTGAGTGCTGAGTTAATTGTTATATAAATGAGCCTTTCAAATATTCAAGTTGATACCTACGCAGACTTTCATGGTTTGGCAGAACTGCGTGCTAAAGCGGGTGGAGATAGTGCGAGTGAACAACAGGCGCTTAATGAGGCAGCTAGACAGTTTGAAAGTATTTTTATGAAAATGATGTTGAAAAGCATGCGCGATACAGTGCCAGAGTCCGATCTTATCAATAATGATAAAACGCGATTTTATCAATCTATGTACGACGACCAAATATCACTGGATTTAACCAAGCGCGGTAATTTAGGGCTCGCCAAGATGATTGTTCAGCAATTAGGCGGCGTTGCCAACTCTGATTCGCTTAAAGAGGGCAAAAAATTAGCTGATTATAGAGGTGTTTCGGCGATACATAAAAAGCATGTGGTTAATATTAAAGCAACGTCTAACATAAACTCACCAGAAGAATTTATAAATAAATTATGGGCTTATGCACAATCGGCCGCTGAAAAACTAGGCGTGAATCCCAACGTGTTGTTAGCACAATCTGCGCTGGAGTCAGGTTGGGGTAAACACGTTATATCTACGCGCTCTGGGGAAAGTAGCCATAACTTGTTTGGTATTAAAGCGTCCCATAGTTGGCAGGGCAAAACAGTAGCCGTACCAACGGTTGAATACGAAAATGACGTTGCGGTAAAACAGTTGGCTAAATTTCGTGTTTATGAGAATTATCAAGAAAGTTTCAACGATTATGTGCAGTTTTTAAAACAGAACCCTCGTTATCAAGCAGCACTATCACAGGTTGATTCAAATGAGGAATTTATCAAAGGGTTACAAAAAGCTGGTTATGCAACCGATCCGGCCTATGCTAAAAAGATTATTGCAATTTTAAATAGTGGCAAGTTATCTTCATTGACAACTCAAAATGAAAAACTTACTACAGAATCAGCAGCTTAAGCCGATACAGTGAACAGGGATATACAGATGAAACAAACAAAAGAACGTAAATATCATGGCCGGTGATCTGCTGTTAACTGGCTTGTCGGGGTTGACTGCATTCAGAAATGTACTGAACACGACCGCTCATAATATCGCTAATGTTAATACCGATGGGTATAGCCGCCAGCGTGTAGAGTTGGATGCGCGAGACCCACAGTTATCTGGTTCTGGTTATGTTGGCAGAGGTGTGAACAGCGGCAATATCAGTCGTTTGTATGATCAGTTTTTGAGCGTACAGTTTCGTAATAGTAGTTCTGCAGCAACAGAGTTAGATGCATACTTTAACTTTGCATCACAAGTTGACAATGTTTTAGCGAATCAAAATATCGGTTTAAGTACCGCCTTGCAAGATTTTTTTAACGCAGTACAAGGTGTTGCCGATGACCCAACATCAATTCCAGCACGGCAGGTGCTATTAACGGAGGGTGAGGTTTTAGAAAATCGCTTTAATACCTTAGATAATTTATTTAGCGATCTATCCGCACAAGTAAACAGTAATGTGCAAGGCGCTTTGTCGGATGTTAATAATCTTGCCGAAGGTATCGCCACATTGAACCAACAAATTGTTGTTTCATCTGCTGGGGGTAATGGCGCAGCACCTAATGATTTACTGGACGCGCGAGATAAACTTATTGATGATCTGTCTAAGCTGGTTAATGTGAGTACGAATACTCAAGAGAATGGAGCGATAAATATCTTTATTGGTAGTGGCCAGTCGCTGGTGCTTGGCTCTAACTTTAATACCTTGGGAACGCAGCCAAGCGGCTTTGACCCTGGCGCTGTAGATATCGTATTTCAGCAACCCGCCGGCAATGTGATTGTTACCAAGTTTATGACAGGTGGAAGGCTAGGCGGCGCGATACGCTTTAGAAATGAAGTGCTAGATCCAGCGATTAACACCTTGGGCCAAGTGGCCGTGACGTTAGCGTTTGCTGTTAATGAACAACATAAAAATGGTATAGATTTAAATGGGAATCAAGGGCTAAATTTCTTTTCTGACCTACAAGTAGGTGTTGTTAATATAGCTGGGTCAGGGTCGTTAAACATAAGTTTCGCTAATACAGCAGGCTTAACAAGCAGTGATTATTCACTAACAACAGATGCCACAAATACAAATTACACAATAAGGCGTTTGTCAGATAATACGGTATTTACTGGGCTTGTGTCATCTGGTTCGGTAACCCAAGACGGTTTAACGTTTGACTTAACTGGGTTGGCTGCAAATGCTGATTTTCGGGTGCGGCCTACACGAAGTGCGGCTGGTCAGTTCTCAGTTGTTATTAACGCGGCGGATGAAATTGCTGCTGCGTTGCCTGTTGTTAGTTCAATACCAATAACAAATACCGGCTCTGGGCAGTTAAATAATATTTCAATTAATGGATTGTTAACGAATACATTGCCTCCTGGCGTTAGCTTAACGTACGACAATAGTGCGCCTCCAAGATACATTGTTGCAGGCGCAACAGGTGGTCCATTGGCCTATGACCCTAGCGTAAATAATGGTGACAGTTATACAGTTAATGTGGCTGGTTTTGGAGACATTAGTTTCACCTTATCGGGGCAACCTGCAAATACAGATGTTATTACACTGTCTGATAATGCGGGTGGTGTAGGAGATAATAGAAATGCAAACCTATTATCGAGCTTACAAACGGCATTAACCTTGTCCGGTGGTAGTGCTACATTCCAAGATGTATATGGTCAAATTGTTGCCGACGTTGGCCGACGTGCCCAATCAGCTGAGTCAAACCGAGCAGCGCAACAAGGTTTGCTAAACCAAACCATTGCAGCCAAAGATTCAGTCAGCGGGGTGAACTTGGATGAAGAAGCCGCAGATTTGATTCGTTTCCAGCAAGCGTACCAAGCAGCCAGCCAGGTGGTGCTAACCTCACGTACCATTTTTGATACCCTATTAGGAGCATTCAGATAATGGTCGATAGAATTTCCACGAGCTTGTCGCAACAACTGGGCATTAGCGCGGTTATACTTCAACAAGCTAGGCTTAGTGAGTTACAGCAACAAATTTCCCTTGGTAAGAGGATTTTAACACCGTCAGATGACCCGGCTGGTGCAGTGCAGATATTGGATATTAATCAATCGTTGAGTCGATTAGATCAATTTCAAAGCAATTTAAACTATGCCCAAAATAGGTTGGCCTTATCAGATGGAACACTACAAAGCGTTACTAACAGCTTACAACGTGTAAGAGAGCTAGCAGTACAGGGTTTTAACGATACAAATTCACCATCAGATAAAGCGTCAATAGCACAAGAAATGTTTCAGCGTTTAGATGAAATTGTTGCGTTAGCCAATACAAAAGACGGTAACGGAGATTATTTATATGCTGGGTTTAAAAGCCAAACTCAACCTTTCACAGGTAATGCTGCATCCGGTAGTTTTGCGTATCAAGGTGACCAAGGCCAGCGGCTCATCCAAATAGGCGAGGGAAGAACGGTAGCAGATGGGAACTCTGGTGCTGAAATATTTTTTGAGATAAAAGATAAAGATGGTAACCAAGAAGATATGTTTTCTACGCTATATAATTTAGCAACAGATTTATCAAGTGACCGGCCTGCTTTAGAAGAGGCCGTAATTACGACGGCCACCCAGCCGACAATTGGTGATACAGTTGACATAAATGGGCTGACATATGAGTTTGGAAGTTCGATTGTGCCGGGCAGTATTTTAGTTGCAATTGGTGGTACGACAGATATTACATCCAGCAATTTAGGCTTTGCGATCAATACGCAACAAGGCTTAGCCAATACAGATGTAACGGCCACAGTCTCGGGTAGTAATTTAACATTGGTTGCCGATACTGAAGGGGTAGGCAGCATCAATTTTATAGACGGAACAAGTGGTGATTTGTCTATTACAAGTGGACCTTCTGTTCCTTTGTTTGACCACTTGGATCAAATCGATACAGCAATCAACCGCATTCTGGATGTACGTTCACAAATTGGTGGAAGGCTAAATGTCGTTGACAGCCAAAATGAAATAAACCAAGACTTTAAATTGGCAATACAAGAAACCAAATCTCAAGTAGAAGACTTAGACTTGGCAGCAGCCATCAGCGAATTTAATATACAGATTGCGGCTTTACAAGCAGCCCAACAGGCCTTTATACGCGTACAAGGGTTATCGTTATTCAATCTGTTATAAGCCTAAACAGATTAATACAAATTTGAACCACATCACACTTTTTAGAGTGATGAAAGATTTCTTAACTTCTACCTAAAGATTTTATTCTCCTAGCCGATACATAACTCGGAGGCGGTGAATATCTAGCAACATTTAAAGATATATCCGTCATGTTTAGAAAATAAGTAAGCAATCGCTTACAAAGGAGCTATAAAATGCCTCAAATTATTAATACTAATATTGCGTCTTTAACGGCACAAAGAAATCTGAATACATCTCAGAATGCTTTGAATACGTCGTTACAAAGACTTTCATCCGGTTTACGTATCAACAGCGCGAAAGACGATGCTGCCGGCCTTGCGATTTCAGAGCGTTTTACCACACAAATCCGTGGTTTAAACCAAGCACAACGAAATTCAAATGATGGTATCTCACTAGCTCAAACAGCTGAAGGTGATTTAGCTCAAATTACTAATAACTTACAACGTATTCGTGAGTTGGCAGTACAATCAGCGAATGCCACCAACTCAACATCAGATCGTGCAGCGCTTCAACAAGAGGTGTCAGAACTGATTGCTGAGATTGATCGTGTTGCAACAACGAGTTCATTTAACGGCGTTAGTCTTTTAGATGGTAGTTTCGCAAGTCAACAATTCCAAGTGGGTGCGAACGCAGGCGAAACGGTTAGCATTAACTCAATTTCAAGTGCACGTACGTTTTCATTAGGCCAAACCAACGGTGTAACGATTGCTAACACAACTGCTGTAGTGGGCGATGTTGCTGCGGGCACGTTAACGATTAACGGCAATACACTGGGCGCAGTAGATGGTGATGCAGCGGCTCTTGCTGCAGCTATTTCAGCATCTGATGGTAACCTAACAGCAACCGCTGCTTCTAATGTTCAAACAGCCATTGCATTTACTGATGTTGTTGGTACTGCTTCTGCAGCTGCAACAATAAATGCTACTGCTGTAGGTGGAGCATTTACGACGCAAGTGTCTTCCGCTGCTGCTGAAACAACCAGTCTTACAGTAGGTGGCATAACTGCTTACACTCAAACATCTGCAGCTGGGGCTGAAAGCTTTACTGCTGCTAATGCCGATGTTCAGTTACTAGCAAATACAGCGGCGATTAATACAGCTGGCTTTACCATTGCGGGTACTATCGCGGGTGGTGACCTTATATTCTCACGTGTAGATGGCGCTTCTTTTGATATTGTTTCAACAGAAGGTTTTGCAACAACAACGGGTGGTTTTGCAGGTGCTGATTTTGCTGGGGGTACGAACACAGTTAATAACGGTAGTATAGCCGTTGCAGCTGTTGCACCTGATTACTCATTAACACTTGGTGGTTCAACGATAGATCTAACCGCTGCTGCGTCAGATGGCACGATCACGGCGACAGAAGTTGCAGCATTAATTAATGCGGTAGATGGTTTTGTAGCATCAGCTTCAGGTGCAACCCTTGATATCACCGCAGCAGACGGCAGAAACATCGCCTTAGTTGAAAGTGGTGCAGGTGCAGCAGCCACAGGTTTTGCAGCACTATCAACTACATTCCGTAGTGTTGTAGATACTATTACCTCCGCTAATGAAGATTTAGTTATCTCAGGTGCTGGTGCTGCACAAGCTGGCTTAACAGCGGGCACTACAGCTGCTTCAGCTACATTAATTGGTACTACTATTGCTGACACAACCGTTGCTACTGTAGATGGTGCTAATGCTACGATTCTCGCTGTTGATAGTGCGTTAACAACTATTAATAGTTCTCGTGCTTCTTTAGGTGCTATTCAAAACCGTTTTGAATCGGTAGTGTCCAGCATCCAAACTACAACTGAGAATTTATCAGCTGCGCGTAGTCGTATTCGTGATGCCGATTTTGCTGAAGAAACTGCTGCTTTAACTAGAGCACAAATTCTTCAACAGGCCGGTATTTCTATTTTGTCGCAAGCTAACGCGTTGCCTCAAAACGTATTGGCTTTATTACAATAAACCGCTAGGCATGCCGACTCTGACCATAAGGTTAGAGTCGGTTAACCTTAACGGAGAATAATATGGAAACAACTAATTTAGTTAATACAGTCGTTAAGGCGTTAGCGCCTAAACCTACTGTATCCGTATCTCATAGCTCAGATAATCAGGCAACCTCTAGTCCAACCGGCAATGTTCTGCCGGAACGGGTAGAAGTAGATAGACATGTTAACTCTCAAGAGCTTCGTGAAACCGTATCAAATTTGAATGAGTTTGTACAAAATATTCAACGGGGTATCCAGTTTAGTGTGCATGAAGAAACAGGGCGAACTGTTATCACCGTAACAGATAAAGAAACAGGTGAAGAGATTCGTACGTTCCCGTCAGAAGAGGTGTTGGCAATAGCGAAATTCATTGCAGAAACAAAAGCACAACACAGTGATATGTCTAAAGGTATTGTTTTTAACCAAAGTGCATAATGGGCTTAAATCTTGCATATTGTCTTTTAGGCAAAACGTATAATAAGGGTTAATTATGTCAATTTCATCACCGGGTATTGGGTCAGGAATAGATATTGGGTCGCTGATAACGAAACTGGTTGCGGCAGAAGGTTCCGCTAAAAACAATAGACTTACCCTAAGAGAAGCTGAATACCAAGGAGATATTTCTGCTTATGGTTCTCTTAAAAGTGCGTTATCTATATTCCAAAATGCGGTTAAAGATTTACGTACTCCTTCAGACTTTCAACAGCGTTCAGCAACGTCTAGTAATGAAGAAATATTTACAGTCACTGCTGATAAATCTGCTGATATAGCTCAATATGGTATTGAGGTTGTTCAATTAGCCCAAGCAAATAAATTAATCACTAACGCCGGTTTTGCATCTACTGATGTTATTGGTGCAGGCTCACTTACGTTTTCTCAAAATGGTGATACCTTTACTATTAATGTTACTGCAACTGATACGTTATCAGATGTTAGGGATTCTATAAATACAGATACGAATAATACCGGGGTAATTGCTTCTATTATCAATGTAGATGATGGTATTGGTGGAACTGAGAGTAAATTGGTATTCACTGCCACAGAAAGTGGCTTACAGAATGCTATTACGATTACCGCAAATGATGACGACCTAAATGACGTTGACTCATTAGGTTTATCGCGATTAGTTAATGCAAATTTAACAGAACCAGCAGCAGCGTTAGATGGGCAAATTAAAGTCGATGGTCAAATAATAAGTAGCTTTAATAACACATTCGACAGCGTGATTGATGGTGTATCAATAACGTCTGTTTCTATAGGTGCAGGCGAAACGTTAACTGTAACCAAAGATAAAGATGCGGTTACAACAAAAATTAATACGTTCATAGCGAATTATAATGGGTTAGTGGATACGTTTAATGCACTTGGGGCATTCAACGGAAGCGCCGAGGCATCTGGGTTGTTAATTGGTGATGCAACACTCAGAGGGGTGCAAAATGCTATTAGACGGGAAATTTCATCATCAATTACAGGGCTGAGTGGTAATTTTAGTACATTGGCTGAACTAGGAATAACAACAGGGGATGATGGAAAGTTTTCGCTGGATAGTGATCGCTTAAATACTGCATTAGACAGTAACTTCGATGAAGTGGGTGAATTCTTCGCATCTACCAATGGACTTTCTAATAAATTAAATAACGTTATTTCGCAGTACGCTGGTTCTAGCGGTATTCTTGATAATAGAACGGATGGTCTGCTTGCTAGAGTTGATGATATTACTGAACAACGAGAAGCATTAGATAGACGACTTATTTCATTGGAGAGCCGATTATTGGCGCAATTTACTGCCTTGGATACCTTAGTTAGTACGTTAAGGAATCAGAGTGATTTTTTGACCCTACAACTCGCAAACTTACCTGGGTCGATAGATCCCAATAGATCAAATTAATTATTTCAATCGGAGAGAAAAATGAATGGTGCGATAGCTTTAAAACAGTATCAACAAGTAGGTGTGCATGGAGCGGTAATGGATGCAAGTCCACATCGATTAATTCAAATGTTATTAGATGGAGCGATAACTAGAATATTAGCCGCAAAAGGGCATATGCAACAAAATAATATTTCGAAAAAAGGTGAGCAAATTGGTAATGCGATTTCAATTGTTGAAGGCCTTAAATCGAGCCTAGACTTTGAAAAGGGTGGTGAGATTTCTGTCAATCTAGATGCCCTTTATGAATATATTGGTCGTACTTTACTGAAGGCTAGCGCAGAAAATAATACTGACCTATTGGATGAAGCAGGAAAGCTTTTGGGGCAAATAAAGCAAGGCTGGGATTCCATTGATCCTAATTTAGCGCTTTAAATATAATAATGCACAGTGATTTACGGCAATTAGAAAATATTATTGCTGATACTAATGAGCTATTAGATTTGGCAGAAAACGCCCAATGGGATAAGGTCGTAGAACTGGAGAAATTGCGGAACTCAGCGATTAATAATTTATTTACTTCAACACCCGATATTGAAGCAGAAAAACTAACAGTTGCACTCCAGTTTATCTTGGATAAAAATATGATATTGTCAACGTACTCACGTAGTCAGTGTGATAGTTTGCAAATTGAGTTATCTAAAGCAGGGCACGCACATAAGGCGATTAATACGTATTTAGACACCTGATGTTTTACGGTAATGTGGTCTTTACAAGACGATACCAGGGTTATTTTTAATATTTTTCAACTTAGGCGAATTTATGTTCGTTATATTGATGGTTTTTTGATTTCTTAAATAGCTCGAAACCACTTCCCAAATGGGTTTTCCGGGGGCTTTAGAACCAACAGTCGCCCATCCCGCTACCTTGTAGTGTTTGTTTGCCACAATTGATTTGCCGTTATCTAGGGTCATATTAGAAATACGATTGCCAAATGATGCCATTGGATCACAAACATAATTCATTCCGCCTACACGTACCATATCTCCACCTTGTTGATAGAAAGGGTCTGGGTGGAAGAGGTTGTCTGCAACGTCTTCTAATATCGCCTTTATTTCATTGCCCAACATGTCTCTTGCGTAGGTTTCTGGGTAAGTAATGCACGTTTGATCCATGACATGCTCAAACGTGATGGCTTGTCCAGGTAACACGGTTGTGCCCCATCTAAAACCAGGTGACAGTGATATTTCAGCATTAAGTTCGTGTCGAAGTGCGTTGCATATCAGCTGGTCGAAGGTGCCGTTAAAATTACCACGGCGATAAAGTAGCGATTCGGTAATAGCTAGTTCTTCGTTTAATGTATTTAGGTGTGGCTTGCGAATTTTATTAATTAAGGCGCTCATCTCAGCATCAGGTTTAATAAAATTTGAGAATACAGGTAGCAGGCGATATTCATAGCCTTTTACCTTGTTGGACTTAAGATTTAGATCAAGTACACCAACGAATTTACCATTTGACCCCGCATTGGTAACAACAGTTTCACCAGCACTATTGTTCACGGTCACAGGAACAGGTACGCCATCATGCGTATGCCCGCCAAGGATAAAATTAATACCAGTAACGACTGACGCCAGTTTTAAATCAACATCCATGCCATTATGCGACAATAAAACTATTGCGGCTGGCTTTTCATTTTCCTTAATCTCATCTATAAGCTCTTGTAGGTCCTGATTTTGAATACCAAAGCTCCAGTCCGGAATGAAGCGTTTAGGGTTGGCTACCGGCGTATAAGGAAATGCTTGTCCTATTATTGCAACTCTTTGACCATTAAATTCTTTGATCGTGTATGGCTTAAAAACATGCCCGGTGTCTTCATCGTAGGCCTGCTTGCCTTCAAATAATGCATCTTCTGTTAGTTTGATATTTTGTGCTAAAAATTCGCCATTAAAATCATTAATATTAGAGAACACCTCTTCATCTTTGTAGGTAAATTCCCAATGCCCAGTCATGACATCCACGCCCAATAAATTTGCTGCTTGTACCATATCCTTACCCCGTGACCAATAAGCGGTCGCGGAGCCTTGCCAGGTGTCGCCGCCGTCGAGTAGTATACTTTTTTCGTTGCCACCAGCAGCGCTACGGAGTGATTTAATAAGTGTACTTAAATAAGAGAAACCGCCAACTTTTCCATATTCCTTGGCGGCAGAATTGAAATTTAAATAGGTGAACGCGTGTGCTTCTATACTGTTTTTTGATAGTTTGTTTTTCTTTAAAAAGGCTTCGCCAACAACATGAGGCGTTCTTCCTAACGCTGCATGTAATCCAATATTGACATTGGGCTCTCTAAAATAAATAGGTTTTAGTTGAGCGTGGCAATCGGTAATATGGAGTAGTCGCGCGTTACCTTTAGCAGGAATATCGTAATTTGGTTCAACACTTGATAGCGCCAGACTCGTTTTTGGTAAGATGCCAGCAATAGCGCCGGCTGCAAGTAAGCGGTTAAATTCTCTACGATTCATCGTTAAATCCCAATGTGAGCTATTTAGGCAGGTTTTTTAGCCAATTTGTTTGTTCGTATTCAGCTTGAGCTAAAGCAAGTTTTGCTTGCGCAGAAGCTTTCTTTGCTAATTCTATAGCAGATTCGTAATTTGTAGAGTCAATCGCTTGTTTAGCTTGTGCAACAAGTGGTTTGATGGTGCTCCATTCGTGACCTGCTGTTTTACTTTGTGACCATAATTGCTGTGCTTCATTAATTGAAGCAAGCGCTTGTTGTTTTGTTGGCTCATTTGCTATGGCAAACAGGGGCAAAACAAGCAAACATAGGACTAGGTAATAAGGTTTGATATTGAACATGATAACGACTATTTTCTTGAAGCAGGCCCATTAATAGGTAAGCCATTGCTCATAAAGGTTAAAAAATATTCCAAATTTTTGTAGGCATCACTTTGACCAGTCAGAGGTTGTGCCCGGACCTGTTTATTGCACGAGTCAAAGCGTCTTTGTAATGTGCCAAAGCTTGCCCATTTCATTCGATACACTGGAAAGTGGGTAGTATGTCCAAGGGCTGGGCTTA
>NVSW01000058.1 GCA_002401365.1 Piscirickettsiaceae bacterium
AAAGAAACAGGCCGGCTTAATAAGCACGATAAAATAAATCAAAGTGGCTCACTTTTCAGTTGATGGAGTGGCTCAGTTTTCGGGCGTTGTTGACATTAACCGGTGATAGTTCTGCCCGAGTGAACTTTCCTTTCCTTGATGTTCACCCAAGTGAAAGGACATTATTCAATACAAATGCTAGAAAAAATCAAACTTTTGATCATATTGCTTTTTTTATTAATCGAAAAGAGGAGGGGCTGCCAATTGTCGATTTGAACAAAGTGGCCGGTCAAGGTGGTATTGATGGTTATGATTATGGTGTTTTTGATTTTGTTGAGCTCTGTTCGCAAGCAATATATGAGATAAGTTTTCAATTATTGACGCCTTCTAAAAGAAAGGCTCTGTTGAGAAACATAAAATCCGATATTTCTGATCATATGCCTATATGGGTGAGAATCCCGATTCCAGGAGCTTAATTCGCATTAATCAGTAATTGCGGCGATATGCGCCGCAATAAACAATAGTAGTAAATATATGATGCTCATGTTAGTTTGGGTACATAATAAAAATGCGGCGAAATGTGCCGCATATGACTATAGAGGCAAATAATGTCTGCGTTAACACCAAAGCAACAATTAGACGAGCTTTTACCCTACAACTTGGTTGCTACAAGAAGGTGGCTTACATCAAAGGGGATGACGCGGCACGCAATAGATAATTCGCTTAAAAGCAATAGGCTCAAACCACTTGCAGTCGGCGTTTACGCTCGCTTAGAAACGCCGTTATCTTGGCAAAGCATAGTTTGCTCCTTACAGTCGATGGCAGACCATCCTATATACGTTGGTGGTTTGACTGCATTAGATCAACAAGGGCTTGCTCAGTATTTAAGCGCTACGCCCGTTAAAACTATTCACCTTTATTCTGACGGTAAGCGCCCAGCTTGGTTGGATAAAATAGAGGGGAATGTGCGTTTTATATGGCATGGCACCAAAACTCTGTGGGCAGAAGGTTTGTTCTCGGTGGAATCATTTTCAAGAGAAGTAGGGTGGCAACAAGGTTTGCCAGCTTTAAAAGCCTCTTGTCCAGAAAAAGCTTTTTTAGAAATGATGGTGGACGTTCCCAATACGGTTAGCTTCGACCATGCTAATGAAATAATGCAAGGCATGACAAGTTTATCTCCTAATAAACTAGAAAGCCTGCTCAAAAATTGTAAAAGTATAAAAGCTAAACGCCTATTCTTATGGTTTGCTGAAAAACAAAGGTATGCATGGTTCAATAAATTAGACCTAGCCGATATTGATCTTGGAGCAGGTAACCGCGTTATCGCTAAAAGAGGGAAGCTCGATAAAAAATATTTAATAACGGTACCCGAGCATTTATATGGATAGCGAAAATATCTATTACAAACAAGTTCAGTTACTCGTACAGCTACTACCATTAATAGCCGAAGAAGACTGCTTTGCGCTAAAAGGCGGTACCGCCATAAACTTATTTATACGCGAGCTCCCACGGCTGTCAGTTGATATTGATTTAGTCTACCTACCAATGCAAGATCGTAAAGAAGCGCTAGCTGGAATTACAGCCGCATTGGTACGAATCAAACAACGTATTCTTCAGGCTCTACCAAAAGCTAGCGTAGTTGAAGCTTACAAAAATAAATCGGATGCTATGCGGTTAGTGGTGTCGCACAATAATGTGAAAATCAAAGTTGAGCTGTCTCCGGTGTTGCGTGGAACTGTGTTTGAGCCTCAATTACTCAAGGTCTGTACGAAAGTAGAAAATGAGTTTGGTTATGCAGAAATAATGGTTGTTTCATTAGCCGACCTTTACGCGGGCAAAATATGCGCTGCACTTGACCGACAGCATCCACGCGATTTGTTTGACGTGATGTTACTGCTGAAAAATGAAGGTTTTACCGATGATATTAGAAAAGCACTCATTGTCTATATCATTAGCCACAGTGCACCAATAGTAGAATTGTTAGATAACCGGTACAAAGACCTTGAGCAGATTTACCAAGGTGAATTTCTTAATATGACAGACGCCCCTGTGTCGTTAGATGAACTTGAAACAACTCGGCATCAATTGACCGAACTGATCAAAACAACATTGTTAGATAACGAAAAACAATTTTTACTTTCATTTAAGGCAATGAAACCCCAATGGGATTTATTAGGGCTTCATAATATTGAAAACTTACCCGCAGTAAAATGGAAAATTATAAACCTGCAAAAAATGTCGAAAGGCAAACATAAAATCGCATATCAAAAACTTGAACGTTGTTTATTAACAGGAAGTAATAATTAATGACCTCCAAAAAAGACCTATCCGAAAGAGATATTTGCACAAAGTACATTCAACCCGCACTGGTAAAAGCAGGCTGGGATACGCTGACTCAAATTCGTGAAGAAGTCTCTTTTACCGATGGACGTATCTACGTTAAAGGCAATCTAACAAGCCGAGGCAAACAAAAACGTGCGGATTATATTCTCTATTACAAGCCCAATATCCCGATTGCCATTATTGAAGCAAAAAGCAATAAACTCTCCGTTAATGCAGGCATACAACAAGGTTTAAATTACGCTGAAATACTCGATATTCCTTCTGTTTATAGCAGCAATGGCGACGGCTTTTATGAACATGACCGCACCTGCACAGATGGTAAAATTGAAAAAGAACTGTCTCTCGATGAATTCCCCTCGCCAGACGTATTATGGCAACGCTACAAAAAATACAAAGGCATAGAAACTCAAGAACAAGAACGCATATCATCTAACAAGCTTGGCTTTTTTTATTGTTGTGTCCGTTAAATTACGCTTCATAGTGATTACCAAGGAATTGAGGGTATCTGCGAAAAAAGTAAGCTAGATACCCTCTTAAGTACCCTCATTGCTGAGGGTATCTGCTGAATCTTATGGTATCACATGGAATATAGACAGGCATTAAAAAGCCCGCTGTTAGGCGGGCTATAAGGGTTTTTCGGTTCTAAATGAACCAGTAAATGGTGGAGGCGGCGGGAATTGAACCCGCGTCCGCAAGCACTCCGCCCTCGGCTCTACATGCTTATCCTATAACTTTTAGTTTAATTAGTGGCTACCCGATAGGCTAGGAAGACCAAAAACGATTTCGGTTAAGTTTTAGTAGATCTGCCCCGAACAAGCTTCACTACGATCTTATGAGCTATGATGCCTGAATGACCCGAAAGTCTCTGGACGCATAAGCACGGCTCCAGTCAGACAGCAATCTTACTGTTTCTTAGGCAGCGATTGCGTAGTTGTCGTCGTTTGCAACTATAAGTTTTCAGATGTTTTACGAGATTACTGAAAGCTCGGCATGCACCTAAGGTTTTGCTACCCACGTCGAAGCCAGGTCGCCCCCTTTGGTATTTGTTTGATACTATACAACAGGAAAGGTTCATAAAATAGTGGTAGCTGGCTTTATAAGTATGATATTAAGGTCGTGCATTGTGTTAAATGTGTGCGTAGTTAATTTTTGGAGTGTTTATGATCTCAAATAAGTCGTTACCGATAGCATTTGTTGTGTTATTTCTTATGTTGGGTGTTATTTGGTGGCCTAGTTATTCAAACTTAGGCGATCTATTTGGCTACGCGGAAAATGCGGATTATAAAGGGGTTACGCTATTACATTTCTTTAAGGCGGAATTACTTGTTTTGCTGATTGTTTGGGCTTATCTAATGAGTTACAAGAAAGGTAATAGGACTACCGATGGTAATAAGTACGTTAGGCAGCATTTAATATTGATGATGTTTGTTATTGGTCAAGTCTTTATGGGGTTCTTTGCGGGTGGTTTTTTGGTGCATCAAGATGCTTCTTGGTATCAAGTTATTCATGGTGCTAATGAGGTCATGCCATCTCAAGCCGTTATTTTGTTAATTTGTTACCCGCTATATTTATTTTTTGGTGGCGGTGCTTATATTTATACAAGAACAAGGATGCCGAAATTTGTAAGACATAAAGAGGTTGCTTTTATGGTGTTGACGTTTGCGCCGCTGGCTTTTTTACCGTATTACGATTCTAGCTTAATGGATGTTAAAAGAGATATCGCCCAATTAACGTACATGGCAACTTATTGGCTGTTAAGTGTGGGCTGGGTGGGCTTAGGTGTGATTTATATCGTCATTCATTCTGCCAAAGAGATATTACATGGGCTGAGCAATCCGCACACTGAGATGTAAGCTGAACTTGGTCCGGCCATCGGCTTGTTAGCCTGAATGTTTCATAATTCGTTGTTTTTCCCTTTGCCAATCTTTATCTTTTGAAGAGGCGCGTTTATCGTGTAGTTTTTTCCCTTTTGCAGCACCTATTTCCAGTTTAACCCGGCTTTTTACCCAATACATTGAGAGGGGAACGATGGTATAGCCTTTGCGTTCAACCAAAACAACTAAGTTAATAAGCTCTCGACGATTAAGTAACAGTTTACGTAAGCGTGTTTGTTGGGGGTCTATATGGGTAGAGGCCGATAATAAAGGCGAAATATGAACGCCAGATAGCCAAGCCTCACCATTTTTAAGAGTGATGTAGCCTTCCTTTAGTTGTACGCGTCCGTCACGAATACTTTTAACTTCCCAGCCTTCGAGAACTATCCCAGCTTCGAAGCGCTGTTCAATAAAATAATCGTGAGTTGCCTTTTTGTTCGACGCAATCGAATTGTTTTTCGGTTTTTTCTTTTTGCCTGCCATATGTGTATTCTATGCGAGCAAAAATTTTTGCGCTATAAAAGTGAGTTATTAACTTGGTTAAATTGCTAAGTTAGGGTAATTTATGACCATACTAATAATTTTTTTATGCACATGAGGAAAACATCGCAACACGGGCAATGGTCATCACGCTTCGCATTTGTATTAGCAGCAACGGGTTCAGCTGTTGGTCTTGGTAATATTTGGAAGTTTCCTTATATAACAGGTGAGAATGGCGGTGGTGCGTTTGTTGTTGTCTATTTATTGTGTATTTTAGCCATTGGTATTCCTATTATGATGGCTGAGGTGATGTTAGGCCGGCGTGGTAAACAAAGCCCCATTAACACCATGCGTGATCTAGCAAAAGAGGCAGGTTCCAGCCCGATGTGGTCTTGGCTGGGCTGGCTTGGTGTTATTGCAGGGTTCCTTATTTTGTCGTACTACAGTGTTATTGCCGGCTGGGCGATGGCATATGTTGTGCGCGTAGCGTCAGGCGTGTTTGAAGGAGCAACTGCGGATGGCGTCAGTAATATTTTTGTTGCATTTATTGCCGATCCTGAAAAATTATTGGCCTGGCATAGCTTGTTTATGATTGTAACCATGCTGGTGGTTGCACGAGGCGTTAAGGGGCTTGAGCGAACGGTTAAGTTTTTAATGCCGGCGTTACTCGTTATCCTTGTTTTATTGGTGGGTTATGCAATGGATCAAGGTGCATTTCAACAAGGGGTGTCGTTTTTATTCACCCCTGACTTCAGTAAAATCAATAGTGACGGCGTATTAACGGCGATGGGGCACGCTTTTTTCACCCTGAGCCTGGGTATGGGAGCGATAATGGTTTATGGTTCATATTTACCGTCTAACGTGTCTATTGGCTCAACGACGGTTATCATCGCGCTAGCCGACACAGCAGTAGCGTTATTAGCCGGCTTGGTTATTTTTCCGATCGTGTTTGCCAATGGTTTGGAACCTGGAAGTGGCCCGGGGTTAATTTTCCAAACATTGCCGATAGCATTTGGACATATGGCATATGGTGCGTTTTTCGGTACATTATTCTTTATGTTGTTAGTCTTTGCGGCTTGGTCTTCGTCCATATCTTTAATTGAACCTGCTGTTGCATGGTTGGTTGAAAACAAGAACATGAGCCGAATGCGTGCTTGCATCTGGTCGGGGCTAGTAACTTGGATGCTTGGAATTGGAACGGTTTTGTCGTTTAATGTAGGGGCTGACATCACGTTATTTGGGAAAACATTTTTTGATACCTTGGATTATCTAACAGCAAATGTAATGCTGCCATTGGGCGGTTTGGGCATCGCGCTTTTTGCAGGTTGGGTGATGAAGAAAGAGGCAAGCTCGGCTGAGTTGAATTTAACGAGTAAATGGCAATACCTTGGTTGGCGGTTTTTAATTAGATTTGTATCTCCAGCGGCGGTGATTATTGTGTTTTTAAATGTTATAGAGTTAATTTAATAGTGCATCGTATTCAACGTAGCGCCTTGGTTCGCCACTCAGCTTTAGATATGTATTCTCTGGTAAATGATGTGGCATCGTACCCTCAGTTTTTGAAGTGGTGTAGGAGTAGCAAAGTCATATCAGAATCGACGACTGAGATGACAGCGGAACTTGAAGTTGCCTGGAAGGTATTGCATAAGGTGTTCAGCACGCAGAACCAATTGATACTGGGTGAGAGCATACGACTTGAATTATTGGATGGTCCATTTGAGTCTATGCATGGCGAGTGGAACTTTAAACATTTACGAGACGATGCCTGTAAAATTACGATGGAAATAGATTTTGAGTTTAAAAATTCAATCAGCAATATGGTTTTTTCAGCTATTTTTAGCCAAATATGTGGCTCTCTAATGGATTCATTTATTAAACGAGCAGATGAGATTTATGGGTAACGTTGAAGTGGCGTACGCGACGCCTAAAAAGCAAGTAATTTTAGTGGTGCCATTCAAAACAGGCATGACTGTTGAAACCGCCATACGTGCATCGGAAATATTGCAGCAGTTTGCCGATATTGATTTATCAAGCAACAAGGTAGGTATTTTTAGCAAACCATGCAAATTGGATACATTAGTAAGAGAGGGGGATCGAGTGGAAATTTATCGGCCACTGATTGCAGACCCAAAAGAAATAAGACGGCAGCGCGCAGAAGCAGGAAAGGTCACTAAGAAGGGCGCGAAGTCTGCAAATAAATAAATTGAACTTGAATAAATAGGGAAATAGATTATATTATTGAGTATGGAATTCAAATACGCACAGGCTGAATACAACAGCACCTTAGGTGAGGCGTTTCCATGTTCCTTTATAATTGACCTCCTTCTGAGTGATCTGCTGCCGCACTGCGGCTAACGATAATACCTGGCGAGGTGAAACGTGATTACCCAAAGAGTTAACGTATTTATTGTCATTACAATAATGGCATGTGGAGTTCAGAAATGAGTAAAGAAAAATTAATAATATTTGATACAACCTTGCGTGATGGTGAGCAAAGCCCAGGTGCGTCGATGACGGCTGAGGAAAAGTTACGTATTGCCAAAGCGTTGGAAAAAATGAAGGTCGATATCATTGAAGCCGGGTTCCCTATTTCCAGTGAAGGTGATTTTTTAGCAGTACAAGGAATAGCAAGAGCCGTGAAAGACAGTGTGGTGTGTGGTTTGGCGCGGGCAAGTGCATTAGACATTAATAGAGCGGGTGATGCGCTTAAAGACGCGAATGCGTCGCGTATTCATACGTTTATAGCCACGTCTCCTTTGCATATGCGTGAAAAATTACAATTAACACCGGACCAAGTTCTTGAGCAAGCAATTAAGGCGGTAACGTTAGCGAGAAATTTCACTGATGATGTGGAATTTTCACCTGAAGATGCTGGCCGTTCGGAGCTAGACTTTTTATGCAGGGTGATTGAGGCAGCGATTAAAGCAGGTGCAACGACAATTAATATTCCTGATACGGTCGGCTATAATTTGCCGCAGCAATACGGTGAGACCATACGCCAACTTATGGAACGAGTACCCAATGCTGACAAGGCTGTTTTTTCTACGCATTGTCATAATGACTTGGGTTTAGCGGTAGCAAACTCTTTGGCGGGTGTTATGAGCGGTGCAAGGCAGGTTGAATGTTCAATTAATGGTATGGGTGAGCGTGCCGGTAATGCTGCATTAGAAGAAATTGTGATGGCCGTACGCACACGACAAGATATGATGCCGTGTGATGTAAGGGTAGATACCACTCAGATAATGACGTGCTCAAGGTTAGTATCTGGAATAACGGGTTTTGCTGTTCAACCTAATAAAGCAATCGTAGGTGCGAACGCATTTGCGCATGAATCAGGCATACACCAAGATGGTGTGTTGAAAGCACGTGAAACATACGAAATTATGCGTGCTGAAGATGTCGGCTTAAGCTCAAATAGAATAGTGCTTGGTAAATTGTCTGGGCGTAGCGCGTTTAAAGATCGCTTAGAAACATTAAATATTAGTATTGATAGTGAAGAAGAGTTAAATAACGCGTTTAGACGGTTTAAAGATTTAGCAGATAAAAAGTCAGAAATTTTTGATGAAGATATTCATGCTTTAGTGTCTGATTTTAAAATGGAAGAAAGCTTTGCTGAAGCGATCAAATTGATTTCACTTAAGGCATGTTCTGAAACGGGAGAAGTGCCGCAAGCGAGTATTACCTTGTTGATTGATGACGAAGAAAAATCGGCATCATCTGAAGGCGGTGGTTTGGTTGATGCAACGTTTAGGGCGATTGAAAAGATCGTGTCAAGCGATGCTGATTTGCAGCTGTATGCTGTTAGCAATGTCACTAAAGGAACTGATTCACTTGGTGAAGTGGCGGTTAGATTAGAAAAGGGTGGCAGGATTGTTAATGGGCAAGGGTCTGATACAGATATAGTTATTGCCTCAGCAAAATCATATGTTAATGCACTTAATAAATTATTTAATCCCGGTAAACGTATTCACCCGCAAGCGTTTGATGGTGTGTAGCCATAGTTGCTAAGTTGAAATACTGAAGCCCAGCAAATTGCTGGGCTTTTTTAGTCAATAGGGTCGTTTTTGGAGAGTAGAAAATGGGCCCTAGCCAACGCAATAGGCTTATCGGAGTCATCTTGCCATGCGCGAATATTACACAAAGCGACCCTTCGGCCTAAGCGAATAATGTCGCAATGAGAGTACGTAGTCGCGGCTTGGCCTGGTCGTAGGTAATCGATAGAAAAATCGATTATTTTCGGCATCCTATTAAGTTCAACTTCCCACAATAAATGAAATAGAGCGGCGTTTTCCATAAACCCAGCAATGACACCACCGTGTAAAGCGGGTATGGCAGGGTTGCCGATATTACTTTGCCTAAAATTTAGGCTTGAAACAAGGTGGTTGCCCGCCATGCCTGTTTCAACGCCGATAGATTTTGCGTATGGAATTAAATCAACGACGGCGCCATAGTCATGGCGCGATTTAAGTTCTTCGATGGTGTTAAAAAGCTGCATTTAATTAATTGGGAATTCCTTGTTTGAACGCATGAATGTGCCCATAGCGGTGGCAACAGGATTGTTAATATCATCTGTAAAGACGGTGGCACGTACAAAAGCAATGGTATGGGTTAGTTTGTAACATTGGGCGTAGGCGCTAACGTCTTCGCCTGACGTTGCCGAACGCATGTAGTCAACTCTTAGGTCTAACGTAGCTAGGGCTCGTAAGCTGTTTTGTAGTTGAAAAATGGCGCCACCACAGGCGGTATCAATTAACGTGGTAATCGCGCCGCTGTGTATTAACCGGTCGAAGGGGTCGCCAATAATATTCTCTGAAAATGGCAGGACTAGTGTTACCGCATTATTGTCAGATGAAATAAGTTTTAAGTTGAGCTTTTTAGCATGTGGTGTCTGATTTATTTTATCCAAATAGGGGTTGGAAGCCATGGTTATATTTTTTCGTCATACTCGATGCCGATAGCGTGCAAAGCTCTTTCAAAAATGCCTTTTTCTTTTACTTCTCTTTTCGGCACATCTACCACTTCTGTATTAATCGTCATGGGTTTATATTCATTACTAGGTTTAAAGTTTCCCGTCAGAGAAACCAGCTTTTTGTCTTTAAAAAATACGGTTAAACGTTCTTGTTTAGTTTGCTTGCCAGCAGTTTTCATATTATAAAAATAATCCCAGCGATCTTTATGGAAAGGGTCGGCTATTAAAGGCGTGCCAAGTAGAAATTTAACCTGCCGTTTATCCATTCCTGGGCGTAATTGATCGATCAGTTCTTGAGTAATAACGTTACCTTGGCGAACGTTGATTTTGTATACACCTGGCAGGTTATCAGCCACTGAATGTATCTTGTCGTTTAAAGACTCCGTCGTAGAGCAGGCGAGTAATAAACTGCTAGAAATGAATATCAATAGAATAATGAGAAGCTTTCGCATTTAGGTTCTTCTGTGTATGATTAAGAATCTGAGATGATACATTATCTCGTTATTTTATCCACATTAAATTTGAGGTAGAAATGGAGTCCAAAGATATACGCTCTGCTGGTTTGAAGGTTACTTTACCGCGTTTGAAAATCCTCAACATGCTCGAGAGTAGTGGCAACAGACACTTGTCTGCAGAAAACATGTATAAGGCTTTATTAGAAGAAGGTGAAGAAATAGGGTTGGCGACAGTGTACCGTGTTTTGACCCAGTTTGAGAGTGCAGGGTTGGTCAAACGACACCACTTTGAGGGCGGAAATTCTGTTTTTGAATTAAGCCAAGGTGAGCATCATGATCACATTCTATGCGTTAAGTGTGGCCGTGTTGATGAGTTTTATGATGAAATTATCGAGCAAAGACAAACATTGGTTGCAAAAGCGAAAGGCTACCAAATGACAGATCATAGCTTGTATATTTACGGTATTTGTTCAGCCTGCGTTAACTAGCTTTTTCAACCATTTCTTGCGCATGGGCGATTGTTTTGTCGGACATATCTACGCCGCCCAACATACGAGCAATCTCATGAATGCGTTGTTTTTTATCAAGGGGTAGCACGACTGTTTGCGTTTGCCCATTATGCTTTGATTTTTTAACAAATAGATGTGTTTGGCCCTGTGCTGCTACTTGCGGTAAGTGTGTTACACATAAAATTTGTCGATTTTGTGCAAGTTGTCTTAGCTTTATGCCAACGGTTTCTGCAACACCGCCACCAATACCTGCATCAACTTCATCAAACACAAGTGTAGGCGTTATGTTGGCCTGGGTGGCAACAACTTGGATGGCTAAGCTGATTCTCGAAAGCTCGCCGCCGGAAGCAACTTTGTTAATTGGCATAGCGGGCATGCCAGGGTTGGTTGTCACCATAAATTGGATGCTATCAAGACCATTTTCTTGAGGTTTGCTGTGCTCGTTATAGTCAACGATAATGGAAAATTGGCCATCGGGTAGGCCGAGGGTTTTTAATGTTTTGGTTATTTTCTGATCGAGCTTATGTGCTTGCTCGAGGCGCAATTTAGACAGTATTTGTGCCTTTTCGTAATAGCTGGCTTCGGTTTCGGCGATTTCCGTGGCTAGCTGCTTTAAACGTTCGTCTTTGTTTTCAAGGGTATCAAGTTGGTTCTCTAAGGCGGTTAATTTTTCAGCTAATTGATGTGGCTCAACAGAGAGTTTTCTTGCTAGCTCATGTGCTTTACTTAGTTGTTGATCTAATAGTTCGAGTTGCTCGGGGTCTGCAGATTGTTTATCAAGCTTCTGTCGGAGTTCACGACTGGCTTCTTGAATTTGAATTAAACTTTCATTAATTTGCGTAGCAGTGTCACGAAAATCATTGGATAATTCAGCTAATGTTACCAGTACTTGATGGCTGTGGCTGAGTTGAGTGTGAATTGAGTTAGCATCACTTTCGTATAATGTACTGGCTTGGCTTTCTCCTAACTCAATGATGTCGTGCATATTAGAAAGGCGTGTGTGTTCCGCGACGACATTATCATAAGAAAAGCTAGTCACATCTGCTTGTTGTAATTCTTCTATTTGATATTTTAGTAATTGTTTTTCACTGTTATTATCTTCATTGCCGTGAGTTAAATTAAGTAACTCGTCTGATAACTCTCGCCATTGTTGATAGGCAATACGACAATTTTTTAGTGCTATGGTTGAGGGGCACGAGTCATCTAATAACTGGCATTGTTTTGTTGCGTGTAATAAGTCTAAATGTGCGTGTTGACCATGAATGCTGACAAGTAGCTGGGACAATGTTTGCAATGATTTTAAATTAACAGAAACGCCGTTAATAAAAGCACGAGAGCGACCATCGTTGCTAACTGTTCGACGGATTAAACATTCGTTATGATCAATGTCGTTTTCTTGTAACCAATTTTGGGCATTCGTCAGACGGTCGATATTAAACTCTAGAGTAATATCTGCTCTGTCAACGCCTGGGCGCAATAATCCTGAATCCGCTCGTTCTCCTAAGCAAAGTTTCATTGCTGTTAGAAGGATGGATTTCCCAGCACCCGTTTCACCGGTAAGGGTGGTTAAACCATTAGTGAACTCTAGGTCTAATGAGTCAACAACAGCCAGTCCTTTTATATTAATAGATGTCAACATAACGGGGTGTGTTTAAGGCGTACGGCTCCAATTTAGTTTGACCCGTAATATATCAAAAAAGTCGTGATCAATAGGGTGCAGTAAGCGAATTTTTTTATGGTGTTGATTAATGCGAATCTGGTCACCTTCTGAAATAACAGGGAGGATGACGTTATCACACGTTAACTGGGCTTGGTGCTTGTCGCGTTGGCTAAAATTAATGCTGATAATACTTTTCCCATCCACAACGATGGGGCGGTTGCTCAGCGTGTGAGGGTTGATGGGTACTAACACGATAGCATCTAGCGAGGGGTCCATTAGTGGACCGCTACAGGATAAGGCATACGCAGTTGAACCAGTTGGTGTTGCGACAATTAAGCCGTCAGATCGTTGAGAGTTTAAAAAACGATCATTTATATAGGTTTCAATCTCAATTAAGTTGGGTGAATTTAGGCGGTGTAATGCAACTTCATTGAAGGCGGTTTGTTCATGGGTTACTTTGTTGTCTCGAATAATTTGTGCGTTCAAAATGACACGGTCTTCAGCGTGGTAGTTGCCCGCAAGAATATCTTTAATTTTTGTATTCATATCTTCTGGTGAAATATCAACCAGAAACCCAAGTCGTCCCAAATTTATCCCCAGCAATGGGATGTTCTCATTAACCAGTGCACGCGCGGCTGACAAAAGTGTGCCGTCACCACCTATAGACATAATCAAGTCGCAATGCTTTGCTATGGAGTCAATGCCAATAACGCGATCAGAAACAATGTGCACATGAGACGCCGTTTCAGGGTCAGCATAAATATTAAGACCAAGGTCGGTTAATAAAGCGCATAGTAACTTTACGGTATCTGAAATATCCGTGGCATCGGGCTTACTTATTAGACCTATGTTTTTAAATGATGTATTCATATAACTCCTTTATAAGGCGAAAAGTTACCATGAAGTGGAGGTGGTTGCATTTAAAAATTGATTATTTTTTGTTTGTGCTAAAAATTGTTAGTATCGGTTATTATATGAACACAGGTTGTCATTGATGCACAATGGCTCGGATAACTAAATTTAACGATATTGTATAGACATGACATCGACATTACCGGACCTTAATGAACGCTCGCAACAGCTACTGAAGTTGCTGGTCGAACAGTATATTGAAGATGGGCAGCCGGTTGCGTCAAAACTGTTATCACAAAATCGTGACTTAGGGTTGAGCCCTGCGACGATTCGTCACGTAATGGCTGATTTAGAAGAGATGGGGCTTATTCATTCACCACATACATCGGCCGGCAGGGTGCCAACAAATATCGGTTATCGTTTTTTTGTTGATAGCTTATTAACCATCAAAAAAATTGAGACCGCCGAGCTTGAAAAGTTCAAGCAAGATGTACGACAAGAGCCACAAAACAATCAAATTGTAGCTACGGCATCGCAATTACTGTCAGGCATTAGCCACCTTGCTGGGGTGGTAAGCCTGCCCAAGCGCGAGTCAGCAAGTTTCAGGCAAATTGAATTCATGCCGTTGTCTAAGGGGCGAATTTTGGTTATTTTAGTGACGAATAATCAAGAGGTTCACAATCGTGTCATTAATACGCAAAAAGACTATAGCGCTTCAGACTTGCAGCAAGCAGCGAACTATTTGAATGATATTTTTTCGGGGCAAACACTGCGCCAAATAAGTAAGATTATTGCCCATGAAATGAATGAGACGCGCGAAAAGATGAACCAATTAATGGTTGATGCAATCAGTCTGGCTCATCAAAGTTTAGACTCTGATAAGCTGGCAGATGATATCATCTTGTCAGGTGAAACAAATCTAATGGACTTTCATGAGCTGTCAAATAAAGACAGTTTGCGCCATTTATTTGATGCGTTTAGTCAAAAACAAGGCATCATGCATTTGCTTGATCGTTGTATGGATGCAGAAGGTGTGCAGATCTATATTGGCGATGAATCTGGCTATCAAGCGTTTGATGGTTGCAGCCTGGTAACAGCGCCGTACACGGTAGATAACCAAACTATTGGTGTGCTAGGGGTTATTGGGCCAACTCGCATGGCATATGACAAAGTAATACCACTAGTGGATATAACAGCAAAATTTCTTGGCGACGCCTTGAAATCTTAATTTTTAACGCCATTTAATTCACAATATGGTGTATGGACTTGCGCATTGCGCAATTTTATAGACCAGCCATTATTCAACATTAATTATGAGGACATACTATGGGGTCTGATAAACAGACAGAGCAAGATATTGAGCAGCAAGAGCCGATTGAAGACATTACCAGCGGTGATGTTGTAGACGAAACAATTGATGATTCAGTCGCAGAAGCCGTTGATTTACAAACTGAGCTGGACGCAGCGAATGCTAGGGCAGATGAAAATTGGGAAAAAGTTTTATTGGCAAAAGCAGAGGTTGAAAATATGCGCCGTCGAACCCAAAAAGACATTGAAAAGGCGCACCGTTTTTCAGTTGAAAAATTTGCCAAGGACATGTTGCCGGTTGTCGATAGTCTTGAGATGGGGTTGGCAGCCGCAGGTGATGCTTCGGCTGATGTAACAGCGATCAAAGAAGGCATGGAGCTAACGTATAAGCAGCTGCTCACATCATTAGAAAAATCGGGGATTGAACAAGTTAACCCGCTAGCGGAAACATTTAATTCAGAGTTGCACCAAGCTATATCGATGGTGCCTAGCCCTGATCATGAGCCAAATACGGTGATGCAAGTGTTTCAGAAAGGCTATACCTTAAATGGCCGTTTGTTACGTCCTGCGATGGTGATTGTATCTCAATCTCAGCCGCCTGAAGGGACAAAAAAAATTGATGAGCAGGCTTGAAAACACCATTTCACACCCCATATCAACACTAACAGTAAATTAATGATTAAATTTCGGAGATATTCAAATGGCTAAAATTATAGGTATTGACTTAGGAACAACGAACTCATGCGTTGCCGTGTTAGATGGTGACAGCGCTAAAGTTATTGAGAATAGTGAAGGTGCTAGAACAACGCCCTCGATAGTTGCATTTACCGCTGAAGGTGATGTGCTTGTTGGTCAATCAGCAAAACGTCAAGCGGTGACAAACCCTACAAACACAGTATTTGCTACAAAGCGTTTAATTGGTCGCAAGTTTAAAGATGATGTCGTGCAAAAAGATGTCAGCATGGTGCCGTACAAAATTGTGGCAGCTGATAACGGTGATGCTTGGATTGAAGCGCAAGGTAAAAAAATGGCGCCGCCAGAAATTGCCGCACGTATTTTGATGAAGCTTAAAAAAGATGCTGAGGCTTATCTTGGTGAAGAAGTAAACGAAGCCGTTATAACCGTTCCTGCCTATTTTAATGATTCGCAACGTCAAGCAACTAAAGATGCGGGCAAAATCGCGGGCTTGGAAGTTAAACGTATTATTAACGAGCCAACTGCAGCCGCTTTAGCTTATGGGATGGATAAAAAAATAGGCGATAGAACGATTGCTGTGTATGACTTAGGTGGTGGTACGTTCGATGTTTCAATTATTGAAATTGCTGAAATTGATGGTGAGCACCAATTTGAAGTGTTAGCAACCAATGGTGATACATTCCTAGGTGGCGAAGATTTCGACATGCGTATTATCGACTTCCTTTCTGATGAATTTAAGAAAGAAAACAGCGTTGACTTGCATAACGATCCATTGGCCCTTCAACGTTTAAAAGAAGCGGCTGAAAAAGCTAAGATTGAGTTATCGTCTAATCAACAAACAGATGTGAACTTACCTTATATTACTGCTGATGCAACGGGCCCTAAGCATTTAAATGTTAAGTTGACACGCGCTAAACTCGAGTCATTGGTAGAAGATTTGGTTCAGCGTACGCTTGCTCCTTGTGAAACAGCATTGAAAGATGCAGGATTATCAATCTCAGAAATTGATGATGTTATTTTAGTAGGTGGTCAAACGCGTATGCCACAAGTTCAAGCAGCGGTTGCTAAACTATTTGGTAAAGAGCCTCGTAAAGACGTTAATCCAGATGAAGCGGTTGCCGTTGGTGCAGCGATTCAAGCGGGTGTGTTAGCGGGGGATGTAACAGACGTATTGTTGTTAGACGTAACGCCTTTATCATTGGGTATTGAAACAATGGGTGGTGTGATGACCAAGCTGATTGAAAAGAATACGACTATTCCTTCAAAAGCTGGGCAAACATTCTCGACCGCAGACGATAATCAAACAGCAGTAACTGTTCATGTGTTGCAAGGTGAGCGTGAAATGGCATCTGGCAATAAATCATTGGGACGTTTTGATTTGCAAGATATTCCGCCTTCACCACGTGGAACGCCACAAATTGAAGTGTCGTTCGATATTGATGCAAACGGTATCTTGAATGTATCGGCAAAAGATAAAGCAACGGGCAAGGAACAATCTATTGTGATTAAAGCCTCAAGTGGTTTGTCTGATGAAGAAGTTGAAAACATGATTCAAGATGCTGAAGCACATGCAGAGGAAGATAAAAAACTTCATGAACTTGTGTCAGCAAGAAATCAAGCAGACGGTATGATTCATGCGACTGAAAAATCCATGGAAGAAATGGGTGATAAAGTGAGCGCTGATGAAAAAGCGGATATCGAAGCTGCCATTGAGTCACTTAAAGAAGCACTAAAAAGTGATGATAAAGGAGCTATTGAAGAAAAAACGACCGCATTGACAACCTTGTCTGGCAAACTAGCTGAAAAAATGTATGCTGATGCCGGTGCAGAAGGAGCAGCTGAAGGCGCTTCCGCAGAGGCTGATTCAAGTGCTGCTGCAGATGACGTGGTTGATGCTGAGTTTGAAGAGGTTAAAGAAGACGATAAAAAGTAATTTTCGTTCACTTTGAGATTTATGCCCTTGGGTATAATTAAATATTAATAGCCTACTCCAGGCCATACCATAGCCGCTAATTTAGTTAGTGGCTTTGGTGTGTTTAAAGACATGTAATGATGGCAAAAGAAGATTTTTATAAAATATTAGAAGTTGCTCGCAATGCCAGCGATAGAGAAATAAAAAAAGCGTATCGGCGTTTAGCGATGAAATATCACCCTGATAGGAATGTTGATAACCCTGATGCGGAAGATAAATTTAAAGTTTTACAAGAAGCGTATGCAATTTTAAGCGACGAGCAAAAACGTGCTGCTTATGATCAATTCGGTCACGCTGGGGTTGATCAATCAATGGGTGGTGGACACCAAAACAGTGACTCTTTTAGTGATGTCTTCGGTGATGTGTTTGGCGATATTTTTGGTGGTAGTGGTGGCGGTGGTCGACGTAGTCGGGTTACTCGTGGCGCAGATTTACGTTATCACCTTGACTTATCGTTGGAAGATGCCGTTTCTGGTAAAGAAACAAAAATAAAAGTACCGACATCAATTAGTTGTGAAACGTGTAAAGGTACTGGCTCAAAAAGTGCTGGCTCAACTATTTGTTCTTCCTGTGGTGGCCATGGTCAAGTGCGCATGCAACAAGGCATGTTTTCAGTACAACAAACATGCCCCACCTGTCGTGGTTCAGGCTCAGTGATCAAAGACCCTTGTGGTAAATGTCGTGGTACAGGAAAAACAAAGGATCAAAAAACGTTGTCGGTGAAAATTCCTGCTGGCGTGGATACAGGAGATCGAATTCGCCTAGGCGGTGAAGGCGAAGCGGGCGATCATGGTGGGCCTTCGGGTGATTTGTATGTGCAAGTAAATGTTCGTGAGCACTCTATTTTTTCACGTGATCGTGCGAACCTATATTGTGATATGCCTA
>NVSW01000059.1 GCA_002401365.1 Piscirickettsiaceae bacterium
TTAGACCGGCATGCCGTTTCAATTACCGATCGATTAGTTAAAGCAGGTTTCCAAGCCTACCTTGTTGGCGGTTGTGTGCGCGACTTGTTACTCGGCATGAGCCCTAAGGATTTTGATGTTTCAACAAATGCTGAACCAGAACAAATCCAAGCGTTATTCAAAAATTGCCGGCTAATTGGCCGACGCTTTCGGCTTGCGCATATTCATTTTGGTCGACATATTATTGAAGTCGCGACCTTTCGCGGCCCTCACATCAAACACGATAAAAATAACAGTCATGCACATAAAGACGGTCGCTTGCTGCGCGATAATGTCTACGGCACATTAGAAGAAGACGCCTGGCGTCGTGATTTTACGGTTAACGCGCTGTACTTAGATGCGCAAAATAAAACCGTCCTCGATTACGTTGGCGGCATTAACGACCATCAAAACAAAATTCTTCGGCTAATGGGCGAGCCAATTACTCGTTACAAAGAAGACCCTGTTCGACTGCTACGCGCTGTACGTTTTAAAGCCAAACTAAATTTTCGCTTCGACGCCAAAACTGAAGCACCCATGAATGAAGTGGCACCGTTACTTAAAGATATTCCTTCGGCTCGCTTATACGACGAAATACTCAAACTTTTCCTCAACACCAAAGCGAATGATATTTTCGATATGCTGCGCCATTACGGTTTGTTTGCTGTTCTTTTTTCACAAACTGAAATATGCTTGAATAAGGCAACATCTCAAATGCCATTAGCTCTAATTAAACAGGCAATGGAAAACACAGAAATTCGCCTAAAAAACAAGAAACACATCACGCCTTATTTTCTATTAGCAACGTTATTATGGGAGCCTGTACGACGCTTAAGTGAACAAAATCGGTCATCATTCAATAGTGACACTCAAGCCATTCACGCCGCTGCTAATGAAATTGTCGCGCACCAAGTTAGTCGAATCGCCATTCCTCGACGCATTACCACACCAATGCGTGAAGTATGGGCTCTACAACCTCGTTTCCACAAACAAATTGGTATTCGTTGTTTACGCTTTCTGGAACACCCACGTTTTCGTGCCGCTTATGACTTTATGCTACTACGTGCGCAGTACGGCGAAGTTGACGAAAAAATCGCAACCTGGTGGACCCACATTCAAACACTTGACCCTACTGAACAAAAGCAGTTGACTCGTCCCAATAGATCAAAACAGAAAAGAAAACCACGAAAAAAGTCTAGCGACCAAACCACTGTAAATTAATATGCAAGCGTGTATTTATGTCGGCTTAGGGAGCAACCTTGACCACCCGATTCAGCAAGTTTTAACGGCTATACATCAGCTAAAAAAAACACCTAACATCCATGTAGATTCTGTTTCAAACTTGTATAAAACACCACCGATGGGGCCGCAGGATCAACCTGATTATATTAATGCTGTTGTTAAATTAAGCTCAAGCCTAAGCCCCCACAAGCTACTAAGTGCACTACAAAAGATAGAAAGTAAACAGAATCGCATCAGAAATACAGGGCATTGGGGGCCTAGAACACTCGACCTTGACTTATTACTCTACGGTAGCGAAATTATTAATACGCCTGAACTGATAGTCCCACATCCAGGTATTGCCCTACGTGCCTTTGTTTTATATCCACTCTATGAATTAGATAACGATTTAGAAATTCCAAATTTAGCTCACCTTTGTGATTTAATAGACCAATTAAAAGAGCCTAAACCTGACATTATAGATAGTGAACCACGCAACGAATAATGCCAACTATATAGTTATTTACAATAAAATACATTCATTTGAACAATTCACTACCTTACAACCTAGAACCACCAAAACTTATTGTTATTGAAGGTCCTATCGGGGTCGGCAAAAGTAGCCTTGCTGCGCGACTCGCAAAAAGCTTTGACCGCGACTTTATACGCGAAAAAGCAGATGAAAATCCATTTCTGGAACACTTTTACCAACACCCCGAACAGTCTGCACTTCCTGTTCAACTACACTTTTTGACCGAGCGCGTTAAGCAATGGAATGCTCTTTCCCAAAATGATATATTTTCTAACGGCATCGTTGCCGACTTTATGTTGGAAAAAGATCGCTTGTTTGCCCAACTTACATTGACGAATGAAGAATTTAAACTCTATGACCAGATGTACCAAAGTCTATCCGTTCAAAAAACAAATGCTGACTTGGTCGTTTACTTACAGGCACCTGTTGATGTGTTAGCGACAAGGATTAAAAAACGCGGCATTCACCATGAAAAAGGCATTTCCAGAGACTATTTACGCCAACTTTCAGATACCTATACTCAATTTTTCCACCATTACGACAATAGCCCGCTACTAATTGTAAATGCTGCAGACATCAACCCGGTGGAAAATGATGCCGATTATGAACAGTTGCTACAACATATCTGCTCCACTCGTTCCGGGCGTCACTTTATAAACCCCTTGCCCATCAATTTAACTGTTAATTGAGAATCGTATGAACCAACACGCACCCGCCAAAAAAATCACTAATGTTGAGCTACTTAACATGAAGCAACGTAAGGAAAAAATTGTTAGCTTAACCGCTTACGATTCAAGCTTTGCCCACATATTAGACGAGGCTGGAGTAGAAATGGTCTTAGTGGGCGACTCACTAGGCATGGTTATTCAAGGACAAACAAGCACTGTACCTGTAACCATTGATGAAATGGCTTACCACTCAAAAATCGTATCCAAAGGGTTAAGTCGTTCACTATTAGTAACAGACATGCCATTTATGAGTTACCCAGACCCGCAAACAGCCATGCATAATGCCGCCATCCTAATGCAAGAAGGTTACGCTCAAATGGTTAAACTAGAGGGTGGGGCAAAAATTCTCGATAGCGTCCAACATATAGTCAACCAAGGTATTCCAGTGTGTGGCCATTTAGGCCTATTACCGCAATCCGTTAATCAGTTAGGTGGTTACCGAGTGCAAGGAAAAGAACAAGCGCAAGCAGATACCATGGTTGACGATGCAAAAGGCCTTGAACAAGCAGGTGCTAGTGTTATCGTTATTGAATGCGTACCCGCAGCATTGGGTAAACGCATATCAGAATCGATTAACATTCCTGTTATTGGCATTGGTGCAGGCGTTGATTGTGACGGACAAGTACTGGTTAGTTACGACATGCTGGACATTACACACGGTAAGCGCCCCAAGTTTAGCAAAGATTTTATGGCCGATGCTCACAACGTTTTCGACGCCGTTAGCCAATACGTTAATGCTGTTAAAAACAAGCAGTTCCCTGCTGATGAGCATTCGTTTTAGCCATGTTGATTTGCACCTCTATTAAACAATTACAACGTGCGTTGGATTCTTACCGACTGGCGCACAAAACCATCGCTCTAGTCCCCACCATGGGGAATCTACACGAAGGACATTTACAATTAGTCAAGACAGCACACAAGCATGCAGATGCCGTTTTAGTCAGCTTATTTGTCAACCCTACCCAATTTGGTGCAAACGAAGACTTAGACAATTACCCAAGAACCCTGACCGATGATACCAACAAGCTGGATGAGGTGAATACAGACATCTTATTCACGCCATCTGCGGAAGATATTTACCCCCTAGGTGGAGAAAACACTAGCCATGTTCACGTCCCGCAGCTAACGAATATTTTATGCGGCGCGTCAAGACCCGGACACTTTGACGGCGTAACAACTGTTGTTAGCAAGCTCTTTTACATGACCCGAGCCGATGTCGCGGTATTTGGTGAAAAAGATTTTCAACAGCTCGCCGTTATTCGACGAATGGTTGAGGATCTAAACATCCCGATAAAAATTATTGGAGAACCGATTGTTAGAGAAACTGATGGCCTTGCGATGAGCTCACGTAATGGCTATCTATCAGAAGACGAACGTTCATTGGCTCCGCGGTTATTCGAAGTTCTTAAATCCGTACAAGAACAGGTTGTCAGTGGCCAAAAAGATTTTAAATCCATTGAGAAACAAGCTAAAGAAAAACTAAAAAAACTAGGCTTCAAGCCTGATTACATCACCATTCTAAACAAAAACACCCTCGCACCTCCCGCGCAGAATGACACCCAGCTTATCGTTATCGCTGCTGCACTTTTAGGTTCGACTCGACTTATTGATAACTTGGCAATTTATTGTGAATAAAACCTACTCAAAAAAAGCGTCCGTTGTTCTTTTTCTATTACTAACGGTCACCTCTTATTTGTCTTCTGCCGCAGTAGAAAACCAACCTATTACGAACACAGCCGCTGCTACTGTAGCAGTAACCGACCTCGATTTAAGCTCGCCTAAGAAAACCTTCAGCACATTCCTGCAGAGCATGGATGACGTAAAAAAAGGTCAGCCTGAACGGATGCAAGATGCCATTAAAACCCTTGATCTATCATCAATTAATGCGCTGATTCGCCATGAAAAAGGCCGTGATCTTGCATGGTTACTATTAGAGGCTATCGATAAAACAAAAATAGTTAAGCTCAATAAGATTCCAGCACGCAAAGTAGGCAATGAGTACTTTTTTACCCGTTACAAAAGTGGCAACATTAGTATTGCAAAAAATACAGATGGTAACTGGCAATTTACCGCTAAAACACTTAACGCACTGCCTGCCATCATTGATGAATTAAGTGATAAAAACAGCCTGAGTACTAATAACAATTCCGCAGATTACCTGCCTTGGCATATCCAATTTAGACAACAACTGCCAGACGTATTACGTAACCGGTCTTTTTTATTGGAGAACTGGAAATGGTTAGGCATTCTTCTGACCATAGCGCTAGGCGTTATTATTGATAAGCTAGTATCTTTTTTACTTATAATTTTCGTCAAAAAATTTCGCTCTCATGCTAAAACAGCTACATTTTTAGATACCCCTGATGACATATTAAGACCTCTAGGTATGTGGGCTATGGCTGCTATATGGTGGGCGGGACTAAACCTTTTGTCCTTGCCCAATCAAGCAATGTTAATTTTACTCGTAGCAGTAAAAGTCTTAGCCGGCATTGCTGGCGTTTGGGCCGCTTATCGATTAGTCGACCTTATAACACAGTATTTACGCTATAAAGCACACCTGACTGATAATAAAGTAGACGATGTTTTAGTTCCTTTAATCAGTAAAACCTTAAAAGTTTTCGTTACTGTTGTCGGCATCACATTCGTCGCTTCCAACCTAAATTTAAATGTATCTAGCATTTTAGCAAGCCTTGGTTTAGGCGGCTTGGCATTTGCCTTAGCTGCCAAAGACGTCGTTCAAAATCTATTCGGATCTATTACTGTTATCCTTGACCAAACGTTCCACACCGGTGACTGGATAGTAGTAAACGACATAGAGGGTAGCGTTGAAGAGGTTGGTTTGAGAAGCACCAAAATACGCACATTTTATGACTCACTTATAACCGTGCCAAACTCGGTATTCATCACTGCGAATGTCGACAATATGGGGAACCGAAAGTACCGCCGCTTTAAATGCAATGTATCAATCACCTATGATACCCCCCCTGATAAAATAGAGGCCTTTTGCGAAGGTGTGCGCGAATTAATACGATTACATCCTTATATGAGAAAAGATTATTTTCATGTGTACCTAAATAATCTTGCGGCATCATCGTTGGATATTCTTGTGTATGTGTTTTGGGAAACACCTGACTGGAGTACCGAATTACGTGAACGACAACGATTTTTATTGGATATATTAAGGCTGTCTAACGCCTTAGACATTGAGCTGGCTTTCCCAACCCAAACGTTGCACATACACCCTGAGAGTGAACTCAACAAGCAAAATAAACCACCGCTACAAGATATTGCAAATTTAAAAAATCAATCTAAACAGGCTGCAAAAACCATTGTTGAACAAACAACTGGGCTTAATAAACGACCTTCCCCTGTAAAGTTTTGACAGTAAACTATTTTTAAATATTTAACAGATTGATTTAAAAGGACTTATTGCGATCGCACATAACTATTGAAGAGAGCTAAAAGATAAGGCATAATTGCCGACCATTGCCTGAAAATAAAGCACGTTAATATGCAATCTACAATGTTACAAACCAAGTTACACAGAGCGACTGTTACTCACAGTGAATTACACTATGAAGGCTCTTGTGCTATTGACGGAACCCTGCTCGACCTCTCTGGCATTCGCGAATACCAACAAATTGAAATCTATAATGTAAACAATGGCGAACGTTTTACAACCTATGCGATTCGTGCTGAAAATAACAGCGGCGTCATTTCTGTTAACGGTGCAGCAGCACGTAGAGCCGCTGAGGGCGATATCTTAATTATTTGTGCTTATTCTGAATACAATGAGGCTGAATTAGCCACATTTAAGCCGCGACTAATTTATCTTGACGAGAATAACAACGTTAAAGAAACAAAAAATGCCATCCCTGTTCAAGCCGCATAAAGCTGAATTAAATAGATTGTTTCTTAATCTATTTCAATGAAACTCACGACTGCACGGAAGCAGGAGGTAGAGCAGTTCAGGAACAACTTGCCGATGCCCTTTGGCTATAAATCCCGCTTAGCCAAAAAAAGCCCAATGTCTTACCTTCGGCCTTTTTTATGTTTAAAACTTTCCTAATTAGCACCTTGAAACCAAGTAAACGGTCCCTTTTCAAGCAACCTATCTTTGTGTTCATGTGGCTTATACTAGGCACAACTCAATTTGTCTTAGCAACAACCAGTGATGTTTCCTTAGCAGTAAATCATGTCGATAAGACATACCATACGACATTATCGACTGTGATACACAAGGCTCCCCGTGCTCTTTTCGAATTATTAACGTCTTACGACCAACTTAATAATTACAGTCGTTTGATAGAAAAAAGTAGTCTATTAGCCGATGGCAACCTATTGCTCCAACTTAAAGCCTGTTTCACTTTTATTTGCTTCAACAAAAAACAAGTTCTAAAAATTAATGTTTCTGGCTATACAATCACCGGAACCATCCTACCTGAGAAAAGTGATTTTTCATCTGGGCAACTGCAATGGACCATTACTGAATACGATAATTATAGCCATATAGAATTCTCAAGCAGCATCACACCAAAGTTTTGGATTCCGCCATTTATTGGCCCGTTGTTTATAAAACATAAACTCAAAGAAGAAGCTCTATATAGTATTGAACAGATAGAAAAAAATTAAGGCCTTACCACTTCGGTAAGCTCCGAATCTTTTTATTTTTCTACTGGAAAGCCCTTTTTATGCCAATCTAACATACCACCTTTTAGATTTTTAACTTTCTGAAAACCTAAACCTTTTAGGATAGCTGCTGCGGTCGTACTACGCGCACCTGACCTACACACTAAAATTATTTCCTTATCCCGGTCAGCATCCAAGTCATCTAACGAAGCTGGTATCTCAGCTAACGGTATCAAACGACTACCTTGCAAATGGCCTAACTCACCGTGGTACTCAGATTTCTCTCTAACGTCAATGATTACAGAGTCGCTACCTAGTTTTTCTTTAACCGTTTCTGGCTCCATTTGAAGCACTTGATTCAATTCAGCAACCATTGGAAATTTAATACGGTCATCATCTACTTCGCTTTGGTTAATTTGTAATACTTCTTGAATCCGCTCTGGTAATGGCAAATTAAGATTATCCATAATTTCAATGTATTCTTCGCGCGTTTTACCCGCTATCCGAGGATTGGTTTCTTTCTCTGTACCAATTGTAGACTCGGTATTGCCACGATAATCATGCCCCGGAAAAACTATCGTCTCATCCGGCAGGGTAAATAATTTTTCAGTAATAGAGTCGTATTGTGCACCAGCATCGCCACCAGCAAAGTCTGCTCGACCAGTTCCTTGAATCAATATTACATCACCCGTTAAAACACGGTCTTTATTAATATAAAAACTTAGACTGTCGGGGGTATGCCCAGGCGTTTCAAAAACCTTGATGCTAACGCTACCTACATTCAATTCATCACCATCGTTTAGACGCCCATCTACGCTTGGTTGAGGTGACCTTTCATGCATAAATACCTTGGTTCCCGTTAACCGCCTAAGTGCAGTGCATGCAGAACGGTGATCAGCATGTGTATGCGTATCTGCCACAAAGTCTAATTTAAGATTATGGTATGCCAATACAGCAAGATAACGGTCTATATTTCGTTCTACCGGATCAATAATTGCAGCTGCTCCGGCCTTCAAATCTGCCACTAGGTATGATTTACATTGTTCATTATTGAGTTCTTGAAAAAACATGCACCTATCTCCTTATAATTCAATCATCTTTACTTATTCTAATGTAATTAAATGTTTGCCGCATTGATATAAATCAATTATTGTCTAACCAGCCAATCTCTTTTGCAGTTTGCGCGCCTACCACGCAATACCGTAATGAATATGGCATTTCTGATTCAATTTCATTAATAGGAATTCTCCCTGCCATTAATTCCGCTTTTGATTGATTATACTTTTCTTCAGGTTTGGCAAATCCAACAGGAAAAATAGGCTGCCCTGTCTGTAAATTATATTTATCTGTTGCACCAACGGTATGTAATAACTCATGGGCTATGACAACATTATTTTGCTTTGCATTTTCCTTAGAAGCAAAGGCATTCACTACACCAATCAAGCCTTTTTGTAACCCCAACGAATGCGCAAGCCTCAGTCCGTCTTTTGGTTGATAATAGATAACATATATATTCACTTGGGTTTTATTGGCGCTGTTTGCGTGTTGATATGACCACCACCTCATGTTTAAACTCCAAAACACCACCGTAAATATATTCCGGCTAATAGGCGGCGCTGGCGGCAACTCAAAAAGTTCTTCTTCTAGTGTCAGCTCAACTGGATGCTGCGAAAACTCATCATACTTCAAATATTCAGCTCTCAAAAAGGTTTCAATACCGTTGTAGTCATTAGCTTGTATTTCTTTAATATAACGAGCAACCTGCTCACTTCCGTCGCCATTAATAGGGTAAACAGAGACTGCTAATGCTTGGGTCCAAGATGTACTCTCCAACATTTGTAATTTGCTATAAAAAGCCACAAAAATGAGTATTGAAATGAGTATTACAACCCTAATTATTTTCATCTTTTATTCCAAAAAAATTAATATTAATGTTGGTATCCGCTTAAAAGCTCGGATTTGAACATATTTTTTTAAAAAAAATGTTCTATAATGAAACTAACTCATTAACACGGATGCCTAATGGCTATAACGATTGCAGCTATTATTCTAGCAATTATCGGTTTTGTTTTTTATAAAAAACAAAAAAAGCCGGTTAGTTCGCTAAGCCGACAAGAACAACTTATAGAAAAAAATGCTGAGACCTTACTCGACATTTTAGAAACGGATCATTTTTGGGGCTTGTATATTGACTATAAAAATAAACACCTTTGCTGCAAAAAAGCGCTAGAGCTTGACAAGGAAGAAATTGTAAAAAAAATAGCTCCTAAATTGCCGCTAAAAGGTTGCGATAGGCCATTGTGCCATTGCTATTATGTGGGTTTGGTTCAACAACGTCACAAAACACGTAGACACAACTTTGATAGACGCGAAGAAATAAGGTTTGAAGACGACAACGATCGACGCGATGGCGACGAGAGACGGTCTGGAATGTGGGAACATCACGACGAGTAACCTTCATTATTTAACCGAATGGCATTTGGACAGTATTTCCTGATCCGGCATTCCTGCATTTTTCCAATATAAAATCAACTCAACTGTGCATGCTTGTGGTTCAATTAAATCCACTACGGGCACACTTGTATCATCGACCGCACGTACTGCAATAGGCGGTGCTTTATCAAAGCTTAAAGACGCTATGACCAAGGTGTCACTAAATAGCGCTTGCATTTTTTGTCTAAAAGCGTGTGGCAGCGTTCTTTTTGCATTTGTTATTGGCCCCGCGATAGCTGCCCCCCCAAATGTATCGTGCCCCTGCGTCCTTTTATAAGACAACAGCTGTTTTTCAGTATTGAATACTTCGAGCTGAGCATCGAACCAAAGTGATGTATCAATAGCTGTATGGCTTTTCCACTCTTTCAACGTAATAAGAACCGCTTTATCGTCTCCACTCTCTAACAATAGCTCTACTGCCATTTGTTTGGACGTACCCGTAGGGAGGTTAATTGTCTTAACTTGTGGGAATTTCTGGGTTAATAAACTCGGTAGCTTCGTTGTAAACTCCGCTGCCATCGGTTGTTTAGAGCTTGTAAAAGCATCATAAGGGTCGCCCATCGATAACTGGAACTGGCCAATATACGTTGCAGGTTTTTCCCCAGATACCACATAAGGCCTTTCATCCAAAATACCCACTGTAATGCTCTTCGAACTTCCTCCTTGTAACTCCAAGGCTGGTAGATTTAATGCAGACTTGCGAGTGTTTTCAGTTAAAACACAAGCAGATAAAAACATTACAGGCACTAAAATCAACAGTCGATACATCATTAAAATTTACCCATTAACAAAAAATCAACCATACAGTTTGCTGCCTATGCAATCAAGTCTAAGTCTACTTCAAACCAAAGAAACTTGATTATGAAGCAGAGTCAAGTGAACATTATTTATATCTCCGATTAAACGAAACGTCTTCCCTTTCGGTATAATGACTCAATATCAACAATATTATTAACCAACAATGACCTTTAAAACTGCCGATTTATGTGACAACTATTCAGATGAATTACAAGTAGTAGCTCCTTTATTCCAATCTTTTGGCGGTAATTCACGCTTTGAAGGCACCATACAAACCGTTAAAATCTTTGAAGATAATGTACTTGTGCGTGAGATGCTCTCTGAAAAAGTAAAGGGTGACGTACTCGTCGTTGATGGTGGTGGCTCATTACGTTGCGCCCTGTTGGGCGACATGCTGGCTGAAATGGGGTATAAAAATGGCTGGGCAGGCGTTGTTGTCTATGGCTGTATTAGAGATTCATTCGATATCAACAATATGCCCATTGGCGTACGCGCTATTCAAACCAACCCTCTTAAAAGCATTAAAAAGGGCTGGGGAGATAAAAACATTCCGATTACCTTCGCAGGCGCCACCTTCACCCCGGGAGAGTTTCTATATGCCGACGAAGATGGTATTATTTTATCTAAAATGAAAATACGCTAATTACCATGGGACACAGACTTTCTAAAATTTATACCCGAACGGGCGACTCTGGCACAACTGGCCTAGGTGATGGCAGCCGCGTCGATAAAGATTGTTTACGTGTTGACGCGTACGGCACTGTTGATGAGTTAAACAGCCAAATTGGACTTGTTATTGCGCTTGGCGTTGATGACAAGATTTCCGAACAATTACTTGACATACAACATGACCTTTTTGATTTGGGTAGCGAATTATGCGTACCCGGATACAGTGCCATTAACGATGTCAATATCGATGCACTTGAAAGCATACTCGATAAACACAATGCTGACTTACCTCCACTAAAGGAATTTATCTTGCCCGGTGGCAACTTAGCCGCAGCCACATGCCATGTTGCAAGAACTGTGTGCAGACGCGCTGAACGCATTGTTGTTAGCCTCGCAAGAGATGAAGATATTAACCCGCCGGTTATCAAATACCTCAACCGTTTATCTGACTTGCTGTTCGTATTGTGCCGAGTACTTGCTCGCCAAGACGGCCAATCAGAAATTCTTTGGGATAAAAATCGCCACCAAGCAAACGAACCCCAATAAATGCAAATACTTTTAGCCAACCCCCGTGGTTTTTGTGCCGGTGTTGATCGCGCCATTGAGATTGTAGAACGCGCACTAGAGTTATTAGGCGCACCAATTTACGTACGCCATGAAGTCGTTCACAATCGCTTCGTTGTTGAAAACCTTAAAACAAGGGGCGCTATTTTTGTAGATGAATTACACGAAGTGCCTGACGATTCCACCGTTATCTTTAGCGCGCACGGCGTATCTAAAGCGGTAGAAGATGAAGCTAAACGGCGCCAGCTAAATGTGTTTGATGCTACCTGCCCCTTGGTAACAAAGGTTCATATGGAAGTGATCAGCAACGCTAAAAAAGGCCGCTGTGTAGTTTTAATTGGGCACAAAGGTCACCCTGAAGTTGAAGGCACAATGGGGCGATATGAACAGCAAAATTCTGATGTCGATATCGTACTTGTTGAGTCACCCGAGGAAGTCGCTTTATTAGATATACCCATGGATCTAGGCCTTTCTTACGTCACTCAAACCACGTTATCAATGGATGACACCAGTTCAATTATTGATGCCTTACGTGTGAAATTTCCACATATCTCAGGCCCTAAGAAAAGTGATATATGCTATGCCACACAGAATCGCCAAGATGCAGTTAAAGAGCTCGCAGAAAAATCCGATTTGGTTTTAGTCGTTGGTTCGCCAAACAGCTCAAACTCAAACAGACTACGTGAAATTGCCGAAAAATTAGGTAAAAATTCCTACTTAATTGACGGTGCAGAAGACATTGATAAGGCTTGGTTAGATGGCGTTAATAATATCGGTGTAACCGCCGGTGCGTCTGCACCTGAAGAATTAGTACAGCGCGTTATCGAGCAACTAAAAAAATGGGGCGGTGAAACGGTGACAGAAAATCACGGTATTCAAGAAAAAGTTACCTTTTCGCTTCCTAAAACCTTACAGAAATAGTTTTATTTGAAGCATAAAAAAAGCGGGCCCCTTCATCAAAGGCCCACTTTTTTGTATCTATTAATAACGATTCAGATGATCTTAATTCTATTCAAAAACAAGAAAAAAAAGCGGCTGAGTTGTTATTTACATTCTTTCCCAAAGAGTAGCTATACCTTGTCCACCACCAATACATAACGTAGCTAAAGCATATTTACCTTGAACACGTTCTAGTTCATGTAACGCTTTAACAACGATGATGTTAGCAGAAGCACCAATAGGGTGACCTAAAGAAATGGCACTGCCGTTTACATTCACTTTATCCATTGGAAGCTTCAATTCACGGCATACGCTAAGTGCTTGCGCAGCAAATGCTTCGTTTACTTCCCAAACATCAATATCAGCGACTGTTAAGCCCGTATCAGCCAAAATTTTATTTACTGCAGGAACAGGACCAATACCCATAATTTCTGGCTCAACACCTGCATGTGTATAAGCAACTAAACGAGCCATTGGTTTTAAACCACGTGCTTCAGCCGCACCTTTTTCCATTAACACCATTGCTGATGATGCATCGTTAATACCTGATGCGTTACCCGCTGTGACTGAACCGTCTTTTTTGAACGCTGGACGCATACCGGCCAATTTTTCAACAGAAATATCAGGACGAACGTGTTCATCTTTATCAAATACAGTAACGCCTTTACGTGTTTTCATTTCAACAGGGACTATTTGTGAGTCAAAACGACCTTCTGCTTGTGCATTCGCTGCACGTTTATGGCTTTCTACTGCGAATTCATCTTGGTCTTCACGAGAGATACTGTACTTATCAGCAAGATTTTCAGCTGTCATGCCCATATGACCTGTGCCGAATGGGTCCGTTAGCGCAGAAACCATCAAGTCCAACATTTTGCCGTCGCCCATTTTTTGGCCCCAACGCATACCTGATGTCGCATAAAAAGCATTACTCATAGACTCAACGCCGCCTGCAATGGCAACATCATGATCACCAACCATAATGCCTTGTGCAGCATTTACAATCGCTTGCATACCACTACCGCATAAACGGTTAACGGCGACACAAGATGTCTCACATGGAATACCCGCTTCAATCTGTGCAACACGTGCTGTGTAGCCATAACGTTCTTCTGCTGGGATCACATGCCCCATCACAACCATGCCAATTTCTGCTGGTTCAACACCGGCTCTGGCAACCGCTTCTTTTAATGTAATGGCTGCCAACGCACTAGGTGCAACAGACTTTAAACTTCCACCGAAATCACCAATCGCAGTTCTAACAGCGCTTAGTACAACAACTTCTCTTACTTCACTCATGCTTCTCTCCGTTAATTAGGTTATGCTTGAATACAACCGTATCATTATAGTTGCATCGCAACACAAAGTCATCTGGAAAATAACATGAAAACCCAATACCTTACCTCTTGTTCCATTGGCGGATTACATAAGCTTGCCTACTTAGAATGGGGCGAAGCCTATAACCCAAATGTTCTTATTTGCGCGCACGGCTTAACCCGCAACAAGCATGATTTTGATGTCTTAGCAAAGAAACTATCTGACAGCTACCGAGTTATTTGCTTTGATCTACCCGGTCGCGGTGAAAGTGATTGGCTGAATAATAAAATGGCCTACGACTACAGCCAATATACCGTTGATGCGTTAATGGTTATCGCAAGAACAGGTGTTGAGAAAGTCGACTGGTTAGGCACATCAATGGGTGGTTTATTAGGTATGGCTCTAGCTTCTATGCCTAATTCGCCGATTAAAAGGCTCATTATTAACGACGTTGGCCCTCACCTTCCAAAAGAAGCCTTGATGCGCATCGCAGAATATGTCGGTCAACAACCTTACTTTGATACCGCAGAAGAACTCGGTCAATATATTCGCACTGTCTACGCCGGCTTTGGCGATTTAACTGATCAGCAATGGAAAAATATGCTAACTTTTGGCCAACGCACACTCGATAACGGACAATTCACCCTTAATTATGATCCGGATATATCTAAAGTGTTCATGGATAAACCGCTAGAAGACCTTAACCTTTGGCCTGTATGGGAAAACATTGCCCAACCAACCTTGGTGATTAAGGGTAAAAATTCTGACCTTTTGCAAGCTGATACTGCCCAAAAAATGACGACGACAGGACCAAACGCCACATTAATAACGATTGAAAACACAGCACATGCACCCGCCTTAATGAATAATGTAGATATAAACATTATTAAAGACTGGTTATCACAAAACAATAACCCTGTAGCTGCTAAATGACGTCCTTTCTCTCTAGCCACCTAAAGAAACTACCCTTTGCGTGGTCAACCCCTGTCAATAAATAGTCTAATGTGTGTGGATTGCTAATATTCGCTTCAAAATAGGCTTTCTGACTTAGCCTCATACAGAACAGCACTTCATCCTCAGCCATTAATACTAAATCATTTGCTGGCAATACATTAATCTTATTACCACGCTTATGAACTAGAGGTACTATTTTCAGAAAATCCGTTTGTATTGCTGGATCACGGCAAATATCACCCAACCTGACTTCCATTTCTTCGAACATTTTTTGATAAACAGCTGGTGCCTGTTTTTGGGTGAACCTATACGTTTTAACCATCGGCGACTCACCTCCAACCTCGGTCGCTAAGCGATTGGTAATATCAGCTAATCTAGAAGGGTCATTTTCATACACAAGGCGCAAATAACTAAAAAAAGACTTCAGTAAAGGTGCTGTCAACATAAACAGAACCATTCTGGCAATCACCAAGCTAGGCTGCATAATATAATCAACGTCCGCCCTTTTAAACAGTATTTCGTTCGTATGTTTATTTTGCCTAACCATGGAGAACAATGTGGGGTTCATTCTATTCGCTTGGTGAACCATACTTAAGTTAAAGGTATCGTTATTTGTACCCGCAATTAAGCCCACACAATCTTTTATACCTGCTTTTTCTAAGTTTTCTAAATTTGCCTTGCCCAACACAGCATGTTCAGCAATATCTTCAATATTTTCAATATTCGGCTCCACTACCGTAATATCGATTCCTTTCTCGGTTAATTTTTTATAGATAATCCGCCCCATGCGACCATGACCACACAAGATCCATTTGCCTCCTTTAAGCGGGCAAATATTATAATTTAATGTAGCGCCTGGTGAACCGGAGACCCACTCATTAATGGCTTGAATTGTTGGATTATATATAACCAACCCCAAATAACTAGCAAATACACGAAAAGGGTCAACAACATGAATATCGCCGCCTATTGCAAGAATTTCACTTTCATTTTCAGCAGAGGTTGAACGACAAATTATTTTTATATTTGGCCGTAAAACCCGCGCAGACACAGCAACCTTCAGATTGGTGTTTTCATCATTTGACAGAATTAACATACCAATACACTTATCGTTATCAATCCCCGCGTCTATTAAAAACCTAGGGTCCGTTGCATCGGCACACAGACCCAAAACCTTCCGCCTATAATCCCGTAATTGAAGTGCTTTTATTCGCTCATCATTAGCGTCTATAACAACGGTAGATAATCCCGCATCATCCAAGCCCCGTATTAAAAGGCTCCCTGAATCACCAAAGCCGCAAACAATGTAAAAATTATTTCTCTTTTTTGCCACTGCACGCGCAAAGCTGGTTTCACTAATGGCAGATTGTAAATGCGGGTTTTTGATCAACCCAATAATCTTACCCACGGCATATAACCAAGTAACAACACTAACGTACAAGCAAAATATTGCCCACATTCTTTGCTGGTTACTAAACTCACCCGGCAACTCGCCAAAACCCGTAGTTGTTGCTGTATACGCCATAAAATAATAGGCATGAAAAAATGACAAGTAAGTAGTCTGACCATTTTCATCAGGCAAACCCGGCACCATCACCATACCAAAGATACAAACCGCATAAACACACACCAGCACAATAATGGGCGTGCGCATATGGCGCAAAACGATAAAGGAAACTCTATCTAGTTGATGAGCCGACATGGGGGCTATTATTGTCTAACGTCTGGACATTAACGTTTCGGAAACCAAGATAACGACCGAAATCACATTCGCAATCAATGCTCCACCCGTTAACGACACCATCATTGATGTATTTTCAGCCGTTAGCCCAGTGCCAGAAACGTGTTCAACGTAACCCCAAACTGCCGCCGCCGCAATCAATTGCAAATTAGCGACTAAACTAGTTGATAATAAAACGGCACCTATCTGTGTTCTATCTCCCAACTTAAGCCCTGTTGCGAGAAAATTAACGAAAATGGTCGCAAACAACTCATAAATATTATGATGCGTTGGATCTTCCATCTCGCCCATAAAGAAACCAAAGTTTAACGTTAACGCCAAAACAACAATGAAACTAAAAACGACCTTTTCTGCATTCATTTAGTAACCCTCGGTTAATTTTTTATATCTTATAAGTTTAACTCTCTTGCTATCTTTCGCAACACCTAAAGATAAGTCTTTATGGCAATGCTTTTACTTTACGTCTATCTTCAACAAAGAACCCTTTGTTAGGGCCTGCTTTCTTTCCTCACAAACCTTTAATAAAACATCGCGCTGTTTATCGGAATACGACATCCAAGATGTAATTTCATTTAACAGGCGTCCACATCCAAGACATATATCATCTTCGTTAAGTGTACACATTCTAATGCAAGGTGATTCCATACTCGTATTCTAGTATTTTTAATATACTTTATAGTTACTAAAATAGTATTTTTTTATATTTCAATATTCCAAAAAAAAGGCCTGCATTGCAGGCCTTTTCCTTACATCAAATGAAGGTTACGATGCTTTTGCCAATACAAATGAACCCGGTGCAGGTTCTAACTCTGGGTAGGCTTTTGTGCCTAATTCAGTTGCCGCAGCAACCGTTTTGTCGCCATTGCTTTTTATCCAAGCGTCCCAATGATTCCACCAGCTTCCAGCTACTTCTTCAGCTGTTTCCAACCAATGATCAGCCCCTTTGCCTAATTCGCCTTTTTCCCAGAAGTGACGTTTGTTTGTACTGGCAGGGTT
>NVSW01000060.1 GCA_002401365.1 Piscirickettsiaceae bacterium
AGTTCAGCAAAATTCATTTTGAGCTCACTCCAGCCCAATTCCGCCATCAAATGAGCAAACGTATTGCGCCAAGGTTCTCGCATGGCCATCGTTCCACCTAACATCGCTGTGGGTTTAAATGTACCTAAGCGTTCATAGCCTATGTAATCAGCCAGTAAAAACTCTCCACCCCAAAGCGTATCATCATCACCAAAACCTAAACCATCCAGCGCCACGCCGAGTACTGCGGGGCCATTTAAAGGGTAATTGTTTTCCGCCATGCAAGATGCAATATGCGCGTGGTGATGCTGCACCGTTAATAGGTCAAGTTGCTTCTCTTCCGCTATTTGTTTGCCGTATTTGCTGGATAAGTATTCTGGGTGCGCATCAATAATTATTTTACTGGGTACATGCTCATAAAGATTTTCATACAAAGATAAATTATTTTTATAATCTTCATACGTCATGGCATTTTCTACATCACCAATATGTTGAGATAAGATGGCGTTGCCATTTTTAATCAAACAAAACGTGTTCTTTAATTCGCTCCCCATAGCCAATAATTCTGGCGCATCCTCAAACCCGGGTGGCAATGGTATAGGGGCAGGCGCATAACCTCTGGCACGTCTCAATAACCTTGGTTTGTCTTTGACAATACGTACAACAGAGTCGTCAACACGGTTCACAATATCTCGATCGTGCCAAAGTACATACTCAACAATATCGCCCAACCTGTTAGCAACATCTTCATTACTAATAACTTGAGGTTCATCAGAACGGTTGCCTGAAGTGAAAATAATGGGACGATTCATGCGCCTCAACATCAAGTGATGCATCGGGGTATAGGGCAGCATAAAGCCCAATGAATCCTGCCCTGGCGCCACATCATCAGCGATAGCAATTAAATCATTTTCACGCTCGCCTTCTACAGCACCAAATTCGCGTTTAATGCCCGGCGGTGGAAGCGTGGTTTTTTGTAACACAACAATTGGGGCTTCAGCACTGCGTAATAAAACGGCTTCGTGCTCAGTAATCAATGCATAACGTTTTATAACATCGGTATCTCTTGCCATTAGCGCAAAAGGTTTTTTATAACGTTGTTTAGCGTCTCGCAAACGCTGAACTGTCTCAGCATTCGTTGCATCACAAGCTAAATGAAAACCGCCAATGCCTTTGACCGCGAGAATTCCACCATTTTGTAATACCGTGCACGCCGCGTCTACGTCGTCTAGTTGAGTCAACGTTTCCATACAAGAAGGGTTGCCATCCACCCTTTCCAGTTTAATCGTTGGCCCGCACATATAGCACGCATTCGGCTGCGCATGAAAACGCCTGTTTTCTGGCCCTTGGTACTCCTCAGTACACTCGTCACATTGTTCGAAAGCCTTCATGCTGGTGTTTTTTCGGTCGTATGGAATGGCTTCAACAATTGAAAACCGAGGGCCACAATGCGTACAGTTGGTTAGAGCATAGCGATAACGACGGCCAAAAGGATCCAATGTATCTGCCATACATTCAGTGCAAACCGCCGCATCTGGCGTTACATGTGTCTGAATAGAGTTTTGTTTGCTCGCCTTAATGGAAAATTCATCCGGCACTTGCTGAATATCCAAAGCTGTTCTAGTAATGAGGTCTATTCTCGCGAGTGGAGGAACATCGTCTTTTAATTTCTTGATAAAGCAATTAATCGTTTCTGCTTGGCCCCATACATTAATAACCACGCCTTGGCTGTCATTAATAACGTCCCCGACAAGGCTTAATTCGTTCGCTAAACGCCACACATTGGGCCTAAAGCCAACACCTTGCACAATACCGGTTACTCTAATTTGTTCCGCATCTAAAGAGGCGCTAGTACCCTTAATTGTGCTGGCGGAGACACTCATACATTCATCTTCCAGAGACTAACACGGTTATTTCCAGAGTCAGCAACCGCCACGACATCCTCATTTGATTGAATACCATAAGGCCAACACAAACTGTCAGCACAAGGTGGAAGCCAGCGGTTATCGCCTTTATCGTGGAAGTTGGCTTGTCCCGTTAGCGCACGCGCAGCAGCGCCTGTTTTTAAGTCATCAATATGCCAAGCAATCAGTCGAGAACTGGCGGTATCCGTAACCAGCAACCATTCATTAATCACTGTTAAGCCATACGGCATGTTGAGGGTGTATGCACGAGGCCAATACAGTGATTGGTTATGATCGACCAACTCGGCGGTATTTTGACCTAATACATAATCACAATCTTTACCATTCGCGGTTGGAATGCCTTTCCAAATCATAATCCGGTTGTTACCTGCATCGGAAATACATAAGTGACCACCCCAAATGCCAATACCATGAGGCCAGCGCATACTCATTGCATTCGGTTCATCCCCTGCGTTTTCATCGCGGGTTACAAAGTCTTTTTGTCCAAGAACAACATCGGCTGCTTGACCGTTTTCAGTTGGCATCTGATTCCAAATAAGGACGCGCCTGTTTTCTGAGTCAGCAACAAATAATTTTCCATCTTGCCAAAACACACCATAAGGCCAGTGCATACTGTTGGCCGTTGCAAAAGAATTGCCTCGGTTTGATTCGTTACCCAAAAAATCAGCTTGTCCTAAGACAATATCAGCCGGTGTATTGTTATTCTCAGGAAGTTTTTTCCAAATTAAAATTCGGTGATTCCATGCATCAGCAACGGCCATTCCGTCACCGCAAGAACAAATCCCCGTGGGTACATTTACCGACGCAGCTGAAACATCCGTTTTGCCGTTACGCCCTTCCGAATAAAAATCTTTTTGCCCTATCACCCAATCGGCAGGTGTATCGTCACGTGAAGGCGTTTTCTTCCAACCCATTAATCGGTGATGGCCTGTGTCACAGATCCATAGAGGGCCACCGTTTTTCATAATAGCGGCGCCACGTGGTCCAAAACAACTGGTCTCATCGGGTGACACACCAATGGTGGCCATTTCCGGCACCCTCGGCGCACCTAAAATCGCAAAAGGTTCGTCTGCTAATAACTGTAGATGTGGAACTTGTCTAGCTTCATCAACGCGGAGGGATGGATCCGGGGTGACTTTCAAAGTTACTTTTTTAACCGCTGTCATAATAGTTTTATTTCTACCCGGTCATTGATTACCCTGACCGCATGTGTGTGCAGTTGAACTTCTGGTGCGGTTAAACATTCGCCGGATTCAAGTGAATACTCAAACGCATGATGCGGGCAAATTAAAATACCATCGCGTACCTCGCCCATATCCATCGGCATACCCATATGAGCACAGGCGTTTTGATAGCATGTCACCTTGTCTCCAAAGCGACTCAATAAAACTTCGTTATCGCTCACCGTCATTACTTTTAAGGCACCCTCAGTCAACTCGTCCATTTTGCAAGCTAACACCCAACCTGCATCATCATTGTTAGCAAATGGGCTAACGAAATTAACATTAACGGGCGCAGCCGTAATGCCACCTTTTGCCTTTTGCACGGTAGTGATTTCAGGGCAATGTTCTTTAATCGCCTTCTCAACCCCTTCTGTCAATGTTAAAGAAGAAGCAGGGCAACCATCACAGGCGCCCAGTAAACGAATAATAACGGTATCCGGCTGTACAATTTCAACAAGTTCAACGTTACCACCGTGGCTATCTAGGTAAGGCCTAACTGTTTCTAGTGCATCCTCAACTCGTTCATGCAAAGTGGCCTTAATAATCTCGTGATAGCGCAGTACCGCGTAAACCACTTCGTCAGACACCGCTTCCTTTAATATTGCTAACGCTGCAGGCTCTGCTTTTAAGGCACGAATCAGGCGTACAAATGCTTCTTTATTTAAATCATCGTGCGCTTGTTTGAGCGCCTGCATGGCGTTCTGTTGAGATTCGTCCCAATCCACGACTAATGTTTCCAGGGACTGAATATCCTTTAAAAACGTATCTAGAGTCACGTTGCTGTTTTCGTCACCTCGAGCAGTGACAACTTCCGCTTTTGCTGACATTATTTTGCAGTTAACTTAAGCGTATTTTAAATCTTTAAACAAGTAAGGCTGAACCCCACCCGACACCAGACTTCCGATAACAACACAAAGCCATAATGCCAAACCCATTTTAGCGAGAACCACGACAAGAACCGCCGCCACTACAATGCCTATTGATGCTTGTTTAATAACATGTCCAAGGTCTTGAAATAAACGCCCTTGCCAAAATAATATAACTGAATTTTTTACCATATCTAACATGTGATTCTCCCCTAGATGAACATTAAGATAATAAGACCAAGTAACACGCCTGGTGCAGCAGCAATAGGGCCAAAAAACCCACCCATCATCGCGGCTAAATCATTACCTAAATCTTTACCACCAACAACAATACCGCCAACAGCCCCGCCGATTGCACCAACAATCAGAGCGATGACGTACCATATAATGCAGGTGACCAAAGTAATTTCACCCGTCATTAAAGCATTCATAATATCTTCCACGTTTTATCCCCTTATTTATAAAATAGTTCTATTAATGTTTGACTTAAATCCTTGACTCGCCAAATCCTTTGCCTTTGCGTGATCCGGAAACCCCAGTTCCAATGTCTGCTTCAAGCTCACTGAGTGTTTCAGCGATAACTTGAACTTTTGCCATATCGTTATAGCGTACAAAAATATCATGCGCGCCCCTGTACAAATCTCGAGCAGCACGTAAACGGTCACGGTTACCTTCTTCAGGTTTTTCCAAATCGTCTGGTAAATTACGTAAGCAGTTTGCTTTATTACAAATTGTATTCGCATACTCATAGGGGGTGTCTTCAGGCGTTCTAACTTTAAGCGCTTCTTCGTAAGCCTCAAGCGCCCGCAAGTTATTTTCTACCGCATGACTACTGGAGGCATACTGCAACGCATTACCTAGATTATTTTGCAACATGGCGTATTCAGTGGGCTGGTCAATAAGCGTTACCACTTTAAGCGCCTCTTGGAATGATTGCACAGCCATTGCTTCGCGCATTTTTGACCGTTCATCAGTCATCGGTATTGATAAATAAACCGTCGCTAAATTGTTATGCAAAATAGCGTACTCAGTCGGATACGCGTGCCGTGTAAACACTTTTAAAGCGCGCTGATAGGCTTTAATAGATTCAGTGATAGGTATTGCATTCATTCCTGCTAGCGATTGCAGAACCAAGCCAAGGTTCATTTCAGCCTCTGCAGCCTCTTCTTTGGTACCCATTTTATAGAGAACAGGTAACGAACTTTCATATTCAGCTTGGGCTTTAAGTAAAAATTCAGTTGTACCATCCGGTATAGCTTGTAACGCTGTTCCCTTACGAGCCTGCGTTCTTGCTAGCAACAGCACTTCGTTTTGCGGACAAATATCTAATGCTTTATTGTAAAGAACAACGGCATTATGCAATTGCTGTGATGATTTAGGCTTTACTTGCAAACCCGTTGCAATCTGCACCAATAAATCAACTTTTTCCAAGTCGCTAATGTTTTCAGACTCAATGGCTTCAAGCGCCTGTGTAAACTCATGGTCAGGTAGATTGTCAGCCATTTAATTCCTCCCTCAAAAATTAATCGCTTAAAGTAAACGACCACCATATCTGAATCGTTAAAACCGTGTCAAGCTGTTTTCATAATGCATACTTTCTATGCATCTAATACTCAAAGCGTTTAGAGTTAATAATTTTGTTTGTATTATGTAAATTAAATATGCAATAATCGGGCGATGAATGGAACATCTACCATAGTTATTGCAGGCCTTGGCTCAAAGGAAGCTGTACTACTTAGCCGCTGTTTACACCAACATTACTCAGTTTATGTTGCTACCAACGCTGTAGACGTTGTCGAACTACTCGACAAACACCCCGTTGACCTTCTGCTTTGTCAACACGTAGAGCATTCATTCGATGCAATAAACATTTTATACAAAGCCCGTACAAGCCACCCAGAAGTCATTAGACTGATAGCGGGTGATTTAAACAAAGAGAATAAACAAAAAGCTGTCAACGAAGCCGCCGTATACCAATTTATCTCAAACGACTGGACAGTGATTCAGGTTGAGTTATTAGTAAACCGAGCGCTTGAAAACAAAGAACTTTCTTATCGGCATCGTCACCTTAGTCGTGAACTTAAAATGACAGAAAAGGCACTAATTAGACATCAACACAAAGAATTGATCGATGTAAAAAGTACACGCTTTGAACAGTTGATTTTTTCTAGCCCTAATATGGCTACGTTGTGTAATTTAGCCAAAAAAGCCGCAGCCACTGAATTGCCCATTCTAATTCAAGGAGAAACTGGCACTGGCAAAGAATTAATGGCTCGAGGTATACATTTCAATAGCAAAAGAAACGATCGGCCTCTATTGGTTCATAACTGTGGAGGCATGTCGGATGATTTATTGCATTCAGAGCTTTTTGGTCACAAGCGAGGCGCTTTTACCGGCGCCATCAGTGATCGCATGGGGTTATTCCCTGCCGCAGATGGCGGCACCGTATTCCTAGATGAAATTTCTGACGTCTCCCCCACTTTTCAAGTGAGTTTGTTACGCTTTCTACAAGAAGGTGAAGTTAAGCCGCTTGGCAGCGACCAAATAATCAAGTGCGATGTGCGTATTATTGCTGCTTGCAATCAGCCATTGGACGTTTTAATTAGTAAGGGGAAATTTAGACAAGATTTATTTTATCGATTGAATGGCTTTCAACTGAACATTCCACCGCTTCGTAAACGTACCAGTGACATCGAAGTTTTAACCAATTTTTTAGCGCAAAAGTTTTCTGCTGAATTTAACCGTTCGATACGCGGCATTTCACCCGATTTAATTGATAAATTTACCTTATATAGCTGGCCAGGTAATGTACGGGAATTAGAAAATGAAATTAAGCGAATGATTGCCATGACCGATAATGGGAATTTTCTAACCGAAGAACATCTATCACCTCATATTGCCTCTCTAAAGCCAACCGTCAAATCAAAAAACCCACTGATTGAACTAAACGGTCAAACCCTTAAGGATAAAGTTGCAGAATTAGAGGAACTCCTTATTCGCGAAGCCTTGGGTCGATTGCGCTGGAATCAAAGTAAAACTGCAGCAGAGCTTGGTCTTTCGCGAGTTGGGCTATCAAATAAAATCAAGCGCTACAGTATTGGCGACAACTCTCCGGTCGCATAACTAATGTCTGAGTTTGACGACCAACAAAAGCACGATAAAAAAGTCGTCAACTTTCCACAATCTCGAACAAAGCCATAGCACACCCAAGGTGAAGCGCTTGATCTTGGCCTGTCACCGCTTGCCAAACAACCAGACTCCCAACAGCAAAAACTTATAGGCCACTGGTGCAGCTAATGCAAAGGTATTTGGTACGGGCACAATGGTGAATGCGAGTGCCCCGCTTGCGGAAATCGAAACGGATAACTGCAAATATAGTATGCAATTTACACTACATACTTAATTTGCACCTCCTATAAAAACCATTGAGTTTCTGCCCCATGAAACACCTACTTGTCTGTTTAATAAAGACTTAAATTATATTTTTAAGTAATGGCACAACAATTGCTCTAGCTAACTTTAAGCAATGAAATTTATTGTTGATTTACTTACATAATCTAAACTGGAGGGTGATATGGCCAATATTTTATGGCTTCAAGGCGGTGCTTGCTCAGGCAATACAATGTCCTTTTTAAATGCAGAAGAACCTAGTGCCTGCGATCTGGTAACAGACTTCGGCATGAACATTCTTTGGCAACCATCACTGGGTGTAGAGCTTGGTGATGATGTTAAAAATATTTTAACCAACTGTATCAGTGGGGACACAAAACTAGACATCTTTGTTTTCGAAGGGTCAGTCGTTAACGCGCCGAATGGCACTGGGGAATGGAACCGTTTTTGTGGTCGCCCTATGAAAGAATGGGTTCGCGAATTATGCGATGTAGCTGATTTTGTTGTGGCGCTGGGCGATTGCGCAACTTATGGTGGCATACCAGCAACCGCACCGAATCCTTCAGAGTCTGAGGGCTTGCAGTTCTTGAAGCGTAAAAACGGTGGCTTCTTAGGTGGCGACTTTACGAGTAAAGCAGGTTTACCAGTGATTAATATCCCTGGTTGCCCAGCTCACCCAGATTGGGTAACTCAAATATTGGTTGCTATCGCAACGGGTCGCGCAGGCGATTTAGCGTTGGATGAATTTCAACGCCCTAAAACATTCTTCCAAAGCTTCACTCAAACAGGCTGTACTCGTAATATGCATTTTGCTTACAAAGTGTCTACGACTGAGTTCGGCCAACGTAAAGGTTGCTTGTTCTATGACCTAGGCTGTCGTGGCCCGATGACGCATTCACCTTGTAACCGTATTTTGTGGAATCGTGTCTCGTCTAAAACACGGGCTGGTATGCCTTGCTTAGGTTGTACCGAACCAGAATTTCCGTTCTTTGATTTAGCGCCAGGTACCGTCTTTAAAACACAAACTGTAATGGGTATTCCAAAAGACTTACCAACAGGTGTTGATAAGAAAGGGTATATCAAATTAACAGGGGCCGCTAAAGCAGCCATGCCTAAATGGGCAGAAGAAGACATATTCGTCGTTTAAGGAGATCATAAAATGTCACAAGTACAAACATTAGATATTTCACCAGTTGGACGTGTTGAGGGTGACCTTGACGTCCGCGTAGATATTGAAGATGGCGTTGTCGTTAACGCCTGGACCTCAGCGGAACTTTTCCGTGGTTTTGAAATTATTCTTAGAGATAAAGATCCACAAGCCGGCTTAGTTGTCACTCCACGTGCATGCGGCATCTGTGGTGCGTCTCACTTAACTTGCGCAGCTTGGGCGCTCGATACTGCATGGGGCACAGAAGTGCCACGCAATGCAATTATTGCGCGTAACTTAGGTCAATTAGCCGAAAGCCTACAAAGTTTGCCACGTCATCATTACGGTTTATTTATGATTGACATGTGTAATAAGAATTATAAAGACAGCCCTTTTTATGAAGAAGCTGTTAAACGTTGGGCTCCCTTCACGGGCACAAATTATGAACTAGGTGTCACTATTTCTGGTCGCCCTGTGGAAATTTACGCCATGTTAGGCGGACAATGGCCACACTCTAGTTTCATGGTTCCTGGTGGCGTTATGTGTTCACCAACATTAACCGATGTTACGCGTTCATGGTCTATTCTTGAGCATTTCAGAACCAATTGGATTGAGCCTATGTGGCTTGGTTGCTCACTTGAGCGTTATGAAGAAATCCAAACGTATGAAGACTTCATGGTTTGGCTTGATGAAAAACCAGAACACGCTAATTCAGATCTTGGCATGATGTGGCGTATGGGTTGCGATATTGGCTTAGACAAATACGGCAAGGGCGTAGATAAGTTCGTATCGTGGGGCTACCTTCCACACGAAGAGAAGTACAATAAACCAACTATCGAAAGCCGTAACCATTCTGTCCATATGCCTGGCGGCGTATTTGACGGAGCAACCGGTTCACACAAACTTATGGATCAAGCAATGACGCGTGAAGACACTACGCACGCATGGTACGAAGAAGAAGGCGGCCCAGTTCATCCATTTGATAGAACGACAAAACCAATCTCAAATAATAAACATGATTTTGAGAACAATTACACGTGGTCAACAGCAACCATACATGAAGAAAATGGTCACCTTGAAGCTGGCCCACTAGCCCGTGAGTTAATTTACGGTGGTGAGCACATGGAAGACTGGCAATACAAAGACGGCTTGATTCTAGACATGTATAAAAAAATGGGTGGCGCAAATGTGTTGCTGCGTCATTTTGCACGTATGCATGAAGTTAAATCTATCTATCGTAATATGGAGCGTTGTTTGCGTGAATTGCGTTTAGATGAGCCTTTTTATATCAAGCCAAAAGAACAGGATGGTAAAGGCTGGGGAGCGACTGAAGCAATTCGTGGGGCACTTTGCCATTGGATTGAAGTTGAAGGCGGAAAAATCAAGAACTATCAAATTATTGCACCAACAACTTGGAATGTAGGTCCGCGTGATGAAACAGAAGAGCGTGGCCCAATTGAGGAAGCACTCATTGGAACACCTATCGCTGATACAAGCGATCCTGTCGAAGTTGGTCATGTGGCTAGATCGTTTGATTCATGCCTTGTATGCACAGTTCACGCACACGATGCCAAGACAGGTGAAGAATTATCTCGCTTTAAAACGTCATAATTTATCCTTTATGTAAACGCCGATAATATCTATTGTCGGCGCTTATTTAATAACAATAATAAGGAGGGTATGATGAGTACAAAAGATGATGATGCATTGCGTGATCATATTGGGCGCTTAATGTCCAATGGACTTGAAACCAAGACCGAGCCTTTTCCCGAAAATAATTTCGAGTTTGAAGCTGTTCTGGATGAACTAAGAGATTTAGACCCTGACAACCTAGAAGAAAGACTCGTTATATCTGGCTTTGTCGACAAGCCTTACGGCGAAGATGAGCAAAGATGTTTGGAGTGCATGTATTACCTAGTCCACCGTAAATGGTGTGACTTGCCAGAATTAGCTGTACCTGTTGAAGCTGAGTGGTGGTGTCGGCTTTGGAGGATATAAAATATTTAAGTTAACGGGGTGTTGCTTTCAACACCTCATGCTTAGATAAAAGGAATTAAAAAGGGGCGCATGTGAGTGACGAACTAGCTTCTTCAACGAGCAAAGATGATAAAAACCTACGGCATCGACTTGAAGCCGCTCTATCTAATGGCCTAAACACACAAGTTGAACCTCGCGCCTATGAGCACGACGATATTCTTCGAATAGTGTCTGAATTACAAAGCCTCAATAAAACAGATTATGACGACAAGCTAATCTTGGCTGGCTTTACACTCGACGCCTATAACCCCGGGGATGATCCAGATGATAATCAGGCTTGTGAAACGTGTATGTACTATTTGGTACACCGACAATTTTGTGAACTTCCAGAATTGATGTTACCCGTTAAAGAAAACTGGTCATGTCGATTATGGCGCATTTAATGCGTTTTAGACTAAAAGTATAACCCTCTTTACAAGCAAAAAAAACACCCCGAAGTAGTAAAAAAGGTATCCTAAGTACCACTAATTAATAGTGTCCTAATAATTTTCAACGCAAGTATAAACGCACATGTCTCAAGATGAATTTCAGCAACAACTTAAAGTAGCTTATGAAAATGAGCGCGATTTAGTCACTAAGCAATGTGGTGATGGCGCTAAGTTCGACTCTGTAAACAATGCCACAAAAACATTTTACCAACGGCTCGACGACACCATTAAAGGTGCATCAATGCACGTCAGCGAAGGTGTTGATTGCCGACAAGGGTGTTCATATTGTTGTTACTTTAGAGTCGATGTCAGCGCAAACGAGGTTTTCACTCTGGCAGATTATGTCCAATCAACGTTCGATAAAAATGACCTAGACAATCTTTTACAAAAAGCCACTGATAATAAAAAGAAGATCAGCATGCTATCTCAGGCCAAAAGGGTTGTTACAAACATTGCTTGCCCCCTTCTTGATGAGGAAGGCTCATGCACGGTTTATGAAGCACGCCCCTCTATGTGCAGAAAAATCCACTCAACTGATGTCCAAGCTTGCAAAGCATCGTATGACACTCCAGAAGAAGCAAATATAAAAAATGCCGAACACCCAGTGTTATCTGCGATTACCATGACGATGTTAACAGCTGCTCGCGATGGGTTTTCTGCTAAAGGAATGGACCCTGAGGTATACGATCTTAATGAAGTACTTATTGATGCTTTGGAAGACGGCAAATACAAAAAAAGGTGGCTCAATGGCAAGAAAGCGTTCCCTTCATAAAAATTTATTGGTGACTTAAATGCTTGTTATTATTGGTTGTGGAAACCCGAATAGATTAGATGATGGGGCTGGTGTATACGTTGCCCAAGAACTCATCAAGCTTCTCAATGAATCTCCCGTCCCTGATGTTCGCGTCTTTGATGCCGGCACATCAGGTATGGATATAATGTTTCAAGCACGCGGTTGTGATGCGTTGATTATTATTGATGCCAACCAAAGTGATTCTGATCCAGGAACAGTGTTTGAAGTACCGGGTTCTGAGCTCGAAAACATCCCCATGCCAAGTTACAACCTACACGACTTTAGATGGGATAACGCCCTGTATGCAGGACGTCAAATTTACAAGGACGACTTCCCCACCAACATCAACGTGTTCCTCATAGAGGTAGAAAGCCTTGATTTAGGGATTGGGTTATCCAAACCAGTGCAACAAGCCTCAGATCGCGTTATAGAACTTATAATGGCTAAGGTTAAACAATATAACAAAGCGACATGAATCAAATACGGCTATCTAACGGCAACCTATACCTTGAAAATGAGTTGTATGAAAAGTACTTTAGCTCCATCGACTCTATCGCACTAGTCGAAAAAGGTTCATTATTTCTAATGATGCCTGTGCAACAAGCCGGTGGCGGCCTTTTGTTAAAAATAAGAAATGCTAAAGGTGATCGCATGGTTCACGCCATAGAATTTTTTCAACAATATGGATTGGAACTAGAACAAGACAAAATACTAGACGTCACGTGGAACTCTGACTTATGCGCATTAACATTTTCAATTAACGAGCCCTGATTCGTTCATTAGATACTCTATCTATTTAATAATAGGTCATCATAACGACTTTAATTATTGTAATTAGTTACTGAAGCAACACTCTTTTAGGCGCTCTTTTTGCGTCTTTACCCATCGTCTCATTTCCAGCCTTCATTTGGCTGTATATCGACACGTAAGATACAGGACGCACTATCTTCACAAATACTTTGGCTCGTCATACCCTCTTTATTGTTTTTGTATTATTTCCTACATTTCTAAAACTAAACTTCAGTTTTGCAATACGCAACAGACACTCTAATACGAATTTAACTATGCCACTACAACCCGTGAAGCTCTTCTGCCTAACGAGATGGAGTGCACATAAAGTAATCCGTACGCCGACAATAAATAATTACCCTTAAATTCAAGCCCAAAGCAGGCAGTAAAACTATTGGCTGTAATGGGCCCGATAATAATGCCCCACAACTCAGCGTTACTTACTCAGAAACTTCAACACCTCATCTACGCTGTCTTTTGCATCACCAAATAACATCCGCGTGTTTTCTTTATAGAAAAGCGGGTTATCAACACCGGCATACCCTGCACTCATGCCACGTTTCAGCACAATAGTGGTCTTGCCTTTCCAAGGTTCTAATACCGGCATGCCCGCAATAGGGCTGTCTGCTACATCTTGTGCTGCAGGGTTCACAATATCATTAGCACCAATCACCACCGACACGTCCACATTGGGGAAGTCAGGGTTCACTTCATCCATTTCATACACAATGTCATAAGGCACTTTTGCTTCTGCCAATAACACATTCATATGACCTGGCATACGACCAGCAACCGGATGGATGCCAAAACGTACATTGACACCCTTGTCGCGTAGCTTCTTGGTTATTTCATACACAATATGTTGCGCTTGCGCCACCGCCATACCGTAGCCTGGGATAATCATTACTTCTTTTGCACTTTCCAACAAATGCGCTGCTTCTTCAGGCTGAATTTGACTGACATCACCGACATCACCTGTGGCGCCAGCAGGGCCTGCTGATGTTGACTTGGAACCCAAACCGCCCAAGATCACGTTCACAAATTTGCGGTTCATCGCCTTACACATAATGTAACTAAGAATCGCGCCACTGCTGCCGACGAGTGCGCCAACCACAATCAACAGATCGTTGCCCAGCATAAAACCCATTGCTGCTGCAGCCCAACCAGAGTAGCTGTTCAACATAGAAACAACCACGGGCATATCTGCGCCCCCAATAGCGATCACCATGTGCACACCAAACATCAATGCAATAATTGTCATCAGTATTAAGATAGTCAAACCACCACCGGCAGCGGATTGCTCTACGTATAAAAATGCTAACCAAATAGCCGCAATCAATAACCCCAGGTTAAATAAATGCCGCCCCGGTAACTGCAACGGTCTACCACTGATTTTTGCACTCAGTTTTAAATACGCAGCAATCGAACCAGAAAGGGTGATCGCACCAATTAAAATACCAATATAGGTCTCAACATCATGAATCGTTTTTTCAATGCCTATCATTGTTGCAGAATGATCTAATGCGTTGGCATAACCGACAAACACCGCCGCCAAACCGACCATGCTGTGAAGCATAGCGACCAACTCTGGCATATGGGTCATCTCAACACGTTTTGCCAAAACCCAACCAATATAACCACCGACAACAACCCCAGCGATTAAAAATTCATGGTTATCGGTAACCACACCAAAGATAGTAACCATCAGCGCAATGCCCATGCCTAACATCCCGTAGAAATTACCACGACGTGCAGTTTCCTGATGACTTAAACCCGCCAGGGCCAAAATGAACAGTGCGCTCGCACCAATATATGAAGCTGTAATTACACCTGAACTCATAATAATTATCCTTATTTCCTGAACATTCGCAGCATGCGCTGGGTAACCGCAAAACCACCGACAATATTGATACTGGTAATAAAGACAGACAAGGTTGCTAAGGCAATCACGAGCGGGCTGTCACTTGATATTTGAATTATTGCGCCAATCACAATGATGCTACTAATCGCATTCGTCAGGCTCATTAACGGGGTATGCAATGAGTGTGAAACACCCCATATGACCATGTAACCAATAAAACACGACAGGGTAAATACCGTTAAGTGACCAATAAACGCAGCTGGAGCCACGCTGCCTAAGCCAAACAGTGCCAGACCGCACACAACAAGAGGGATTAAAAACGCAAACGGGTGCGCTTTCTTTTCTTCTTCCATCACTTGCGCATCGGCTTTAATACCAATGTCTGCCTTAGGTGCTCTAGAAATAACAGGCGCAGGTGGTGGCCACGTAATATGGCCTTCTTTCACCACGGTTGCACCACGAATAACTTCATCGTCCATATTCACGTCAATGGTGCCATCTTTTTCAGGACACAAATCGGTTAACAAATGACGTAAATTTGTTGCATACAGTTGGCTAGATTGGGCCGCAAGCCGGCTGGGTAGGTTGGTATAGCCAATTAAGGTAACACCGTGTTTAACCACTACTTTATTCTCTTCCGTCAGCTTGCAGTTACCGCCCGCTTCGGCAGCCAAGTCAACAATCACACTACCGGGTTTCATATTAGCAACCATGCGCTCGGTAATTAACTCCGGTGCCGGTCTGCCTGGGATCAAGGCAGTGGTAACAATAATGTCAACCTCAGCTGCTTGAGAGGCAAACAAATCCATCTCTGCTTTGATGAACTCAGGGCTCATGGTTTTGGCATAACCGCCTTCACCTGAACCATCTTCCTCATTAAATTCAAGCATTAGGAACTCTGCATCCATGCTTTCCACTTGTTCTTTCACTTCAGGACGAGTATCAAAGGCACGTACAATCGCACCCATACTTTTAGCAGTGCCAATCGCAGACAAGCCTGCAACACCCGCACCAATAACAAGAACTTTAGCAGGAGGTATTTTGCCAGCTGCAGTAATTTGTCCCGTAAAGAAACGCCCAAAATGTTGAGCAGCCTCAATAATCGCGCGGTAACCGGCAATGTTTGCCATTGAGCTTAAAGCATCCATCTTTTGAGCACGTGAAATACGTGGAATACTGTCCATTGCCAGTGCGGTTACTCCGCGAGCAGCGAGCTCTTTCAGCATCTCCCCATTTTGCGCTGGATACAAAAAACTAATCAACGTCTGGTGCTTTTTGAGTAGCTCAATGCCGTAGAACCCCAGCTCAGGATGTTGTTTAGGTGGGCGAACCATCATTAAAATATCCGATGACGTCCACAACGTTTGTGGGTCTTCAATTATCTCAACACCAATATTACTGTACAGCTCGTCATCAAAATTAGCGGCTTTGCCCGCGCCGGCTTCCATCGCAACTTCGAAACCGAGTTTCATTATTTGAGTGGCTACATCAGGTGTTAACGCAACGCGTTTCTCACCATCTTGCATCTCTTTTGGCACACCAATTTTCATTTTACTTCTCTCTAAGTTTTATAATAGATTAGGGTCAACGTCTAATCGATTTAATGAGACCTTTACACAAAAGTTCTTTTGCCCTCATGCTGCGTCGCCTAGGGCAACTACTGTTGATTCCTGAAAATAAAAGCTTATACCGTGCAAATCTCTCTTAATGAACCTAATAGAATATTTTTTATCAACCAAAACCTTATTTTAAGGTTTTACACGCAGTATATGCAATCGTTACATTATATTTATGAACAACCTATTGTTTTTATTAAGCATTAATTACAACTGTCTAACCAAATTCCATAGCATCTCTAACTAAAGCGCTATCTCAAAACAAGCACAACCACCTTAACTAATCGATATTTAAGTGATTTTTTGTCGAAGCGAGAGAGTTCAAACCTCCGATCACCAGTACCCCATACTGGTGTT
>NVSW01000061.1 GCA_002401365.1 Piscirickettsiaceae bacterium
GATGCAGGAGGTAGGGCAGCGTAGGACAGGAAATGCTCCCAGCATTTCTTCTGCATACACTACATCCCGGTGGATAAGCAGTCTGCCGATGCCCTGTGGGTACATCTCAATATTATTGGCGTTAGTGCTTGTTTTTCTGAGTACATCTAGCATAGCGGTACCAAGCATTCAGCATTGGCAGTTAGCGAATGGGGTCAAGGTTTATTTTGTGCCTACCGAAGGCTTGCCTATTTTAGATGCACAAGTGGTGTTACATGCTGGTAGCGCCCAAGATGGAGATAAGTTGGGGCAAGCGGCATTAACCAGTGCGTTGCTGGATCAAGGAGCGGATGGCTTAACGGCACAGAAAATTGCGGAAGCGTTGGAAAATGTGGGGGCACAACTAGGCACATCTACTTCACGAGATTTCACTACTTTATCATTTCGCAGTTTGACTGACGACGTGGTATTAAAGAAATCATGGGCAGTGTTTAGCACCGTATTGAATAAGCCCAATTTCCCAAAAGTTGATTTTAAGCGTGTAAAAGAACGTACTTTATTGAGCATTAAACGGCGCCAAGAATCGCCTGGTACGCTTGCACAGTTAGCCTTGTATGCACAAATTTACCAAGGCCACCCTTATGCAAATCCCATACAAGGGACGAAGGCATCCGTTAAAAATATTTTTAGAACTGACCTACAGCACTTTTATAAACAACACTATGTTGGAAAAAATATGTTGCTAGTACTAGTGGGCGGTGTCAGTCGCAGTAAGGCTGAAGTGCTAGCAAAGCAGCTAGTGGGCGATTTAAAACCAGGTGTAAGGGCAGCACCGATACCAGTTGTTAAGGATGTTGGTAAAGGCGTGGTTATTCATAAGGAGTACCCGTCACAACAAACGCATTTGTTTTATGCTGCGCCGGTATTGACCCACAATGACCCAGACTATTTTGCCTTGTATGTTGGCAACCATATATTGGGGGGCAGTGGGTTTAGTTCGCGTATTGTAAAAGAAATTCGTGAAAAGCGGGGATTGGCTTACAGTGCCTATAGCTATTTCAACCCGATGATGCAAAAAGGGCCTTTTTTGTTGGGCTTGCAAACAAAAAATGAAAAGGTGAGAGAAGCATCAAAAGCACTTAAAGAAACACTGCAAAATTTTATTGAAAAAGGGCCGACGGCAGAGGAAGTGGTTGCTTCAAAGAAGAACATTAATGGTGGCTTTGCGCTGAAATTGGACAGTAATAAAAAGCTCTTAGGGCAAGTTGTAGGCATTGTTGCCAGTTCCGCACCACTGGATTATCTCAATAGTTATTTGTCGAATATTGCCGCAGTGACTCGTGCGCAAATAAAGGATGCGTTTCAGCGGCGTGTTATTATGGACAAAATGGTGATGGTAACGGTCGGCCAAGCGGCAAAAGGCGATTAATAATGGCGAAAGCTAATCGGGTACGGATTATAGGTGGGAAATGGCGTGGCCGTAAGCTTGAATTTCCTGATGTTGATGGCTTAAGACCAACGACAGATCCCATTCGTGAAACGTTATTTAATTGGTTGCAACCACATTTACCGCAATCTAATTGTTTGGATTTGTATGCAGGCAGTGGAGCACTAGGTTTTGAAGCGGCATCGCGAGGCGCGAAGAATGTGTTGATGGTCGAAAAAAATGTGCACATTATTAAGGCGTTAAGAACCAATAAAGAACTCATCAACACAGATAATGTACAACTTATGCATCGTTCTGCGATTGACTATTTGAAACAAAAACGAAAAGCGGGCGATGTACGCTTTGATGTGGTTTTTTTAGACCCTCCATTTAAGCAGAACGAGTTACTGGAATGCACAAAATGGCTTGAAGACAATGGTTGTTTGTCGGATGATGCGGTTATCTATATTGAGTGTGAACGTAAGCTAGACGTAGACTTTTTACCTGCTAACTGGACTGAATATCGTTATAAAACAACGGGGAAAGTGTCCTACTATTTATACCACCGAGAATAATTGATGACTAACAAAGCGATTTATCCTGGCACCTTTGATCCCATTACAAATGGCCATTTGAATATTATTCAACGAGCCAGCTGTTTGTTTGATCAAGTGATTGTGGCGGTGGCTACAAGTGCAGGGAAACGTCCGTTATTTGATTTGCAAGAACGGGTGGGTTTAGCCAAACAAGTATTATCGAATAATGCAAATATAGAGATTATAGAGTTTGATGGTTTACTGGTTGATTTGGCTCAGCAGCAAGGTGCATCTATTATTATTCGTGGTGTGCGGTCGATTGCCGATTTTGAATACGAAGCACAAATGGCTGGCATGAACAGACAAATGATGCCAGAGCTAGAAACTATTTTTCTTACACCTCATTCGCAATGGGCTGACCTTTCGTCGACATTAGTGCGGGATATTGCGCGTCACGGGGGAAATGTGTCAGGCTTTGTTCCTACAGAGATTGAGCACGCAATTTCGAATAAACTGGTTTAACTATGTCGTTAATTATTACCGATGAATGCATTAATTGCGATGTGTGTGAGCCCGAATGCCCCAATGAAGCTATTTATATGGGTGAGGAAATATACGAGATTCATCCGCACTTGTGTACTGAATGCGTTGGTCATTTTGATACGCCGCAGTGTGTAGAAGTTTGCCCTGTTGAATGTATTCCCAAAGACCCTAATCATCAAGAATCTACGGATCAATTAATGTTGAAGTATCAACAATTGATGGCTGCGAATGATTGATAATATGAAAAAAATACTACTGATCGTCACGTTATATGTCGGCTTATCAGCCTGTGCTGCCACTGACGCGCTACATAAGCCAGCTGGTCAGGCGGTTGCAAGCGCGCACCCTGCGGCTACCCAGGCGGGCATAGACACACTAAACAAAGGTGGCAATGCTTTCGATGCAGCGATTGCGGTGAGTGCTGCGTTGGCAGTGGTCGAGCCATATAGCTCTGGTTTAGGTGGCGGTGGTTTTTGGTTGTTGCACAGAGCGAGTGATGGCAAACAAGTCATGATTGACGGGCGGGAAGTTGCGCCATCAAATGCTCATCGTGACATGTACTTAGATGCTAAAGGTGAACCGGTAAAAAGCGCATCGGTTGACGGTGCCTTAGCCGCGGGTATTCCAGGGCTGCCCGCTGGGTTGGTTCACTTGGCAAAGTATTATGGTCGTTTAACCTTAGCGGCTAGTTTACAGCCAGCTATTCAGCTTGCTGAACAAGGGTTTGCAGTTAACCATCACTACCAACGCATGGCAGGCTTTAGGAAGACTGTATTGGCAGCAAGTGAGTCATCTAAAGGTATATTCTTAAACGCTGGGGAGGTGCCAGACGTTGGCGCAATCATCATTCAAAATGATTTAGCGACCACCTTAAAATTGTTAGCGTCAGATGGTTATGCTGGCTTTTATAAGGGTGATGTTGCGGAAAAGTTAGTGCAAGGGGTGCGTCAAGCGGGTGGTATTTGGACGATGAAAGACCTTGAAAATTATCGTATTAAAGAGCGAGATCCAGTCGTTATTCAATATAAAAACATGCGTATCACCAGTGCTGCATTACCGTCTTCTGGTGGCTTGGTATTAACCATTGCATTGAATATTTTGCAACAGTACGACTTATCAACCATGGATGAAGCGACGCGGATACATGTGGTCGTTGAAGCTATGCGACGAGCTTATCGTGACCGTGCTCTATATATGGGCGATAGCGATTTTGTTAAGGTGCCAATTAGCATGTTAACTAAAAAGTCCTATGCGCAGTCATTAGCGAGTAATTTAACAATTGATAAGGCAACGCCTAGTCAGACATTAACGGGTTTAAATGAATGGGAAGGGCATGACACCACACATTTTTCGGTTCTTGATAAGGCTGGTAATCGTGTAGCGGCAACGCTATCCATTAACTATCCTTTTGGATCTGGCTTTGTGCCGGCGGGCACAGGCGTGTTATTAAATGATGAGATGGATGATTTTTCTATGAAGCCTGGAACGCCCAATGTATATGGTTTGGTGGGTGGTACAGCCAATGCCATTCAGCCTAATAAGCGTATGTTGTCGAGTATGTCGCCAACGTTTATAGAAACGAATAAGATGGTTGGAATACTGGGAACGCCAGGCGGTAGTCGAATTATTAGTATGGTACTGCTAGGCATTTTGGACGCCGCGCAAGGTACAGCGCCTAAATCTTGGGTCAGTTTGCCGCGTTATCATCACCAATATTTACCAGATGTTATTCAACACGAGCCCAATACCTTTAGTGACGAAGTCGCTACAGAATTGGTGCAAAAAGGCCATCGATTAAAATCAGTGGGTAGAGCTTACGGTAATATGCAGGCCATTGCTTGGGATAAACGCAATCATTATATTAGTGCGGCCAGCGACCCACGGGGGGCTGGTCAAGCTATTGTTGAACGAGTTAAGCGATAGTTCAAAACCGTGTGCTGCTTTATCGGCTTAATGTTGATGCTTTTGTTCAACCATTTCATCCATTAGCCTCATCACATCGCTGCTCGCGGCTTCATATTGCTTAATTGAATCGATGAGATTTATCCGAATATTTTGATCATTTACCCAATCTTTCTGGATGAGTTCTAGTGATCGTTGTACTTGGTTATGTACTTGAGTATGTGGTTCTTCCAAGGCTTTGTATGCTTCCGTGTTGCTGAATTCCGTTAGTCCAGTGCCTTCGTAATACCACTTCCCTAAACGACAATTGTGGGATGAAACTTGCACCGCTTTGCGCTCACTACACGGAGTGTTTTTATCGATGGCTATATAGCCATTTTGCTTAAATACAATATGGTCAACTTTGGCGAGTAAGCCAAATGTTTTATCTTTTGCATATGAAACGTGACCAATGGTTTCATTTGCCGATTCAGAAAAAGTATTAAACTGTTCTTTAAAGTCATCAATTTTAGTTTTGATCGAACTCGCCAATTTTGATGCGTTGTCAGACTCAACGATCATTTCTTTAACCCGACGGTTAAATTCTTGCAGTGTTTTTTCAACGTCTTCGGCTGCATTTTTGGTATGGTGCGATAAACTTTTAACTTCATCTGCAACGACAGCAAAACCTCTACCATGTTCGCCGGCTCGTGCAGCCTCAATGGAGGCGTTAAGTGCAAGCAAGTTGGTTTGGTCAGCAATATTGGTAATAACAGACAAGGACTCCGTTACTTTGTCACTGTTTTCGTTGAGTGCTTGTATTACCTTGGTAACAGATTGGATGCTGTGATCAAGATCGAATAGTGATCGGGTTATTTTTGAAACCGACTCGACACTACCTTTTGCTTTATCACCATTAGCAATGGCAATAGTTTCAACTTTATTCATCTGTTCACTGATGTTGACTAAATCACTTTGATTGTTTTTTAAATTAACAATTAAATTACCAGAGTTTAGTTTGTGCAATTCAGACGCCAGTGAGTTATGTGCCATGAGTAGGCCGTTTTCTCTCATCGCACATACGGAGCGGTTAATTGATAATAATGATCTTTTAAACTGCCCCGGCAAGCCGTTTGGTAGCGTTTCCCTATCGAAATCACCGCTTGCAACGGCGTTGAAGCACGTGCCGACTTCTTTAAAATAACATTCAACTCTATCTAAAAAGCGATTGAGCTCCCAAGCAACTTTGCCAATTTCGCCCATGCCTTTAGTGTCGGTAATACGGTGATAGAGCTCGCCTTTAGTGTTGCTTGCTAATACAGAGCTGATGTGAGTAATTAATTTAACTTGTCTGTCGACGACAAACCAATGATAGAAGGCATTAATTATCATTATCAATAGCAAGCCCCATATAATTAAATCGACCTTATAATTGAGGTTAATGAAAAGTGTCAAAGCAAGAACCACCAACAGGTTAAAAATTGAAAAAATTAACTGTTGTGTCCTGATGAACGGAATTTTAGAACTTTCTGTTTGTTTCTTATTGTTGTGTTTCATGATGTTAGCCGTTTTTGTAAAGCTTAAGCATTAGGTTTCGATAGCTGAGTCCCTGACTCGTTACCCATGATTCCAGGTATTCTAGTGAGTCGTCAGCGCCAGTTGCAGAATTTTGTTTTTCGATGGACAGCATTTCTTGATAAATAGGTATGATGGTTTCAATTGCACTATCAGGTGCTTTACGTCTAATTGAATGGTAGCCTTGGGCATTACCTGCTATGTCGTCATCTGTTGTAATGTTAGCGAATACCCAGTAAAAATCTCCGTTAGCACAAATATTTTTTATGAAACCAAAAAATTCTTGCCTTTGTTGGATAGTTCGCCAAAGGAGCTTGAACACGCCTTTAGGCATATCAGAGTGACGTACAATGTTTTGGGGATGGCCTAATAACTTAGATGCAGGGTATTGTGAAATCTGCATAAATGCACGATTAGCATACGTAATAAGGCCGGTATTATCAGTTTTGCTAATAATAAAATCCTCTTCGTTTAACGTGTACTCGTGAGCTATAGCTGTCTTTTGGTTCATCATTTATATCCTTGTATATAATGAGGGTGATGAATAAATTTAAGTGCAATAAATGTCCTACTGAATAATAGGACAAATCCTCATAAGTACAAGTAGAACGGCTTCACTAATTAGAAATTAGTTAAACACTAAAAAAATGCCAACGCTGGTTTGTTGGCTAGAGTGAGTAGACGTTTGCGTTATTTAGCAAATTCCTGATAGTTCACACAAGCCGTCAAGTACCAGTTGAATGGGACTGACAACACCCACTATTTTACCATCTTCCATCACCGGTGCTCGCATCAGTCCGTAGCGGGCAAATAGCCGTGAGCAGTAACGTATATCCATACCTGGAGACACTGAAATAAGTGGTTTTTCATTTATCTCGTAAACGTTAACTCGGTCTGCCGCACGGTCTTTAGCCAGTACCAGTTTGGCAATAATGCCCGCGTTAAGTACGCCATACTCATCATCTTCATGAAACTTTTTAACAAACAACATAGAAGTTCGGTGCTGTTTCATTACCCTGATGGCGTCGGTAACGGTAGCCTTCCCGTCGATCATATGGAAGTCAGTTTTCATTACGTCGCGCACTCTAATTATTTTTTTGTCAGTATTCATAACTCTTCCTCAATAACTTGTGTAATTTCTTTAGCTTGGTGTAGTACGCCAATGGCATCTTCAACATCAATCTTAATAGCGATGCCACTGCCGGGTTCGTCATCAAACTTCCCCGCTCGTGCAATTTCTTCAAGAATTCTACGGCTCATATGCTCTTCAACTAAGAACAGTAAAACATCTCGTTGAGTTTCTAAGTTAAGACCAAGGAAGGTTTTTTTCTGCTTTATCCCTTCGCCACGCGCATTGTTAATGATAGTGGCACCCGTTGCGCCAACATCTCTGGCAGCCTTAAGGACGAGGTCGGTTTTATTGTCGTCTACAAATACTAAAATAAGCTTAAAATGCATTTTATTCTCCTTCGTGATCGGATTGTGTGTGGCGGTTTAACCAGTCCGCAAACTGAGCATATGCAAGGACCGCCATTATAGGGAACAGGCTAGCAAAGGCAATTAGGCCGAAACCATCCATTAGCGGGTTTCTACCTGGTATGCTAGATGCTAGGCCAATGCCTAAAGCAGTCACCAATGGAACGGTGACAGTGGACGTAGTCACGCCGCCGGAATCATAAGCTAGGCCAATGATAAGCTTTGGTGAGAAAATGGTCTGGATAATGACAACAATGTAACCGGTAATAATAAAAATGTATAAATCAATGCCACTAACAATGCGGTAAGTGCCAAGAGCTATGCCAAATGCAACACCAATTGAGACAGCAAGCCTCAAGTACCATGAATTAATACTGCCGCCTGAAATTTGTTGAGCCTTGATGGCAACAGCTATTAAAGCAGGTTCTGCCAACGTGGTTGCAAAGCCGATGCAGGCGCCAAAAATATAAACCCACATATAATCTTGCCAAACAATTACGTTAGATGGGTTAGCGTCAGGGTTGATAAATTGTTGGCTAGTCAGTTGTTCGGCCATAATGTTGCCCAAAGGAAATAGTGCTTTTTCTAAGCCCACTAAGAAAAAAGTCATGCCTAAAATGACGTATATCATGCCAATCAGTAGGTCACTTAGGCGTTTAAATGGGCGGCGAATAATGACTAGTTGGAAGAAAACGATAACGCCGACGATGGGTGCAACATCTCTGATTGTGCTGAGTAAAGTGGCTAATATTTCGCTAAGTAACGTCATTATAAAATCATACCGTAGGCCATCACAAAGATCATGGGTGTTAGAGACGCGAAGGCAATTAAGCCAAAGCCATCAGTCATAGGGTTACGGCCTTTAATGGCAGATGCCAGACCAACACCTAGTGCAGTAACCAAAGGTACGGTAATGGTAGAGGTGGTGACGCCGCCCGAATCATAAGCAATGCCAATAATGGTATCGGGTGCAAAAAATGTCATCGCTACAACACCAAGATATCCCGGAATAATCAGGTAATGTAGTGGCCAACCACGAATGATTCTAAGTACACCGAGTAGAATTGCGAAGCCTACCGAAAAGGCAACGGTTAAACGCAAGCCCATTGCATAGCTAGCTTTCGCATCATCGGCCATGTGAATTAACCCACCTTCGGCAGCAATGCGTGCTGCTTCATCGGCAACGGCAATTAGTGCTGGTTCGGCAGCTGTGGTGCCAAACCCTAAAGAAAAAGCGAAAATTAGCAACCAAAGCAAACTACCTTTTCTAGCAAATGCGTTGGCCATGTTTTCACCAATTGGAAATAGACTTTTTTCAAGACCTTGAATAAAAAGGGTAAGGCCTAATACTACAAAAAAAGTACCAATGGCTATGTCTGTAAGATTTGGTACGGGTTGCTTTAGGATAAAGACTTGAAAAATAAAAATAACCACAAAAATAGGCAGCAAATCCATGCAGCTGCCAAGTAATTGTAGGATAAATTTATTTCTGATGTTGAACAATACCCCCTCCTTTAAACAACAGTGATACTAACCCTTCAATGCTTGTAATTTAGAGTCGGAAAGCTTCCTTTCTCCTTCGATATAGCCTATAGGAATTATGTTGGTATTACTAGCGGCTAGTGCTGGCAGTTTGGGCAAAAAAAGGTCGAACGTTGGCCGATCGTAATTTGTTTTATGGGTGTTGAACACGTGTGACATGGTTTTTCCTTACGTCCATAAACATTAAGTGTTTGTTGGAAGTATCCGGGTTTGCCATCACTGTTTACAAAGTCTTTTAGGGTTGTGCCGCCTTGCTCTATCGACGAGGTGAGAATGCCTTTAATAGACTCAACTAAATGACTTAAGCGTATTTTTGAGATTTTATTAGCTGCACGAATGGGGTGGATGCCGCTTGAAAACAACGCTTCACTTGCATAAATGTTCCCCACACCAACAACTATATGACTATCCATAATGACGCTTTTGATAGGCCGTTTTTTGCTGTGAGCAAGGGTATAAAAATCATTAATTTGAAAATTCTCAGTGAGCGGCTCAGGACCTAAGTTTTTGATCAATTTGTGCGTCTCAATAGCCTCGTTTGTCCATAAAAATGCACCAAACCGTCTTGGGTCACGGTAGCGTAAACAACTGTTGTCGTCGAAGACAATGTCTATATGGTCGTGCTTTTCTGGATCTTCCGCGGTTTTTAAAATACGCAGGCTGCCAGACATGCCAAGGTGAATAATGAGCGTACCAGTGCTTGTATTAATAAGTATATATTTAGCCCGGCGTTTAACGTCTAAAATGCGTTGCCCAGGTAGTAATTTGCTGATGGCCGGGCTAACGGGCCACCTTAATTGAGCTTGACGAACGGTAACGCTAATGACAGTTTTATTTTTAATATGTGGAGAAATGCCACGCTTTGTGGTTTCAACTTCAGGTAATTCAGGCATCGGGTTGGTCAGGTAGCTGGGTCATTTTTTTATATTTATCGTCACTGAAATAATAACTAAGCGCTGTTTTAGTTGACGTTAGAACCCGTTGTTGTTGTTCTTTAAAAAGTTCAAACGATAGTATTTTGCCATTGTTTAGGCTGATAAAAACATTGGCGTTGCTACTGATTTTTTTATTGACTTTAACGCGAATGGCTCGGGCAAAACGCCACTCGTCTAGTAGTGTTTGAACAGCATCAGAAGAGAGCGATAAGCTAGGCTGGCTGGCGTCTTTCCAGGTGTTATCTGGGTTACGAAGCAAATGCATTTCGGGCGTTTTAAGTTCTATTATTTGTGTATTGTCGGCAATCAAACGCGTATCAATGTAAGCTTCAACGGGTGCGGTAAGGTGGTGTATAAATGTATCGTCTACTAAGAATAGCTTGTTTGCGTTTGCTACATACCGACGAGTTTGCACGGGTTCCGTGCCACCAATTAATAGCTGGACGTTGTTATAGGTGATTTTTGCCACAGGCTCTTTAAGGCCAAGGTTGCTGAGTTGACTGTCGTCCAAAGGGTATTCAGCCAAACCTTTTATTTGTGATATTTTTAATAAGCGTTCAATTTTTCCTGGTAGTGCCAATGCAGGTATAGGCTGAGTGATGTGCCATTGATTATCGTGCCGTGAAAGCTCGATGCTGCCGGCACTTTTTCGTTCAATAATAATCTTATTAATGCTGCTAGGGTCGAGCGCTGTTAGCCGGTTAATATTATCCGTTTGTTGGCCTGGTTTAAACCAAACAACTAGTGCTAATGCGCAAACAAAAAGAGCCAATAGGCTATTGATCAATATCCGTTTGTTCATATTATCTTTTTTTACGTTTAAGCCAAATAAGGATGCCCATTGCTATAAATAAAACCGGCAAGATGATTAAAAAACCTAAGCCAAAAACTAGAGTCCACGTTTGGGTAACGTTAAGTGTTGTATCCGTTGCTGTTTTCGCTGGAATGTCGATCAGTTTGTCATCATGATTTAACCATTGGATAAGGCTTAAGCCTAAATCTAGGTTAGCACCGTTACCCAAGAATGAATTAGATAAAAAGTCGCTATCGCCGATAATCGCAAGACGTTGTTTTTTATCAGTAGTTTCATCGTTGTTAGTGATGTGGCGCGTTAATGCATAAGCAATAGTAATGGGGCCTTGTTGTTCAATGGAGTTTTTATCAAATTGGATTTGGCCACTAATGCTGTCAGTTTCGGTCCATGAACGTTCAAGCGTGGATAATAATATCTCAGCTTGGTAGGGTGAGTCGTCAGCATGGCTCAATCCTGCAGCGCCTGGGAACAGGCTCATCGTTTGCAAATGCTGAGTGGCGGGGTGCGAAGGGTATTGGGTAACCAAAGCATAGGTTGGGTCATCAATACCAAACATTTGTGTGGTCGCATCAACCACAATGCCCGGTAAAAATGAGATGGCAAATAATTCGGCTACGGTTTTGTTGTTGTCTGAGGTATTGGGTTCTGCTAACCATAACAACGCGCCGCCGTCATCTAAGTACTGTTTGATAATGTTGACTTCCCCGAGCAATAGGGCTGACTTTGGGTCTGCGATAATCATTAACGATGTGTTTTGCGGAATGCTTGGAGAGTCAACTAAATTGATGGCTCGTGTGTTGATGCCTTTGCGTTTTATTTCAGTATTAAAAAGGCTCAAATCAAAATTCGCGTCGCCGTCTATGTTGCGTTCGCCGTGGCCGGTTAAAAACACCACCCAGCGTTGTTCACTGCTTGCTAAACGTTGTAATGCATTGGTGAATGATTGTTCGTCAATTTGTTTTAGTGATTCTCGACGTGAGTTATAGCGAATAACGAGTTCGCCATCGCTGGTAATGCCCTCTTCACGAGCAAGGTCTGGACGGATGTCGGGGTTCACAAAAGAAAGTGTTACGCCAGCTTTATGGTATTGATATTTTGCCATAAGCTCGGAAATACGCCGGCGAAGGATGTCGTTTTTCGTTACGTAGGCTGTAATCTCAATCGGCTTGCTGAGTTTTTCTAGTAATTGAATGCTTGGATATGATAAAGAGTTTCGGCTGTTTTTAGTCCAGTCTGATTGAATGGTGTATTGCGTGCTTAGCCAAGCAAGCATGCCCATCACGATAAAAAACAACGTGGTGAAGAGGATATTTTGCAAGCGAATGGCTTGATGTGTCTTGCGTGTGATTTTCATTTTTGTAGGCGGTCATTATCGAGCCGACGGATACTGAGGATTAAAAACCCACTGATAAATAAAACAAAATAAAGCACATCGGTAGAGTGAACCAGGCCTCTTAATAAGTTTTCAAAATGTCGCATCATAGAAATGTATTCGAACAAGCTGCTGGCGTTGCCACTATTGCTGCCGGCCCAGTCGATAATCCATAAAAACAACAGCGCGCCAAAGCTACACACCGCGGCAACAGTAGGTTGTGAAGCAATGGTGGACATATATAAGCCTAGTGCATCAAATGCCGCAAGTAGTAAAATCATGCCCAATAAACAGGCCAGTAGTTTGCCAATATCCAGCTCTGCAATGGTTAGTAATGAAAGAGGCATGAGGGTGATTGATAATAAGATGATCAGCAAGAACGCTAACGTGGCAAGAAATTTACCGAGAATAATATCGGTGATCGATACCGGTGCAGACAGTAATAAGCTGATGGTCTTGTTGCGCCGCTCATCGCTGATTAAGCGCATCGTAATTAAAGGTGTTATAAGCAGCAAAATAACCGCAGCGTTGCCAAATAACGGTGCAACAACTAGATCAGTAATGCCGGGCGCTGCCACTAGGCCTACTAGTTTAGGTTGTAAGCTTAGGTAAAAATCTATTTGAGTTAAAAACATATACGCTAATATAAGTTGCGTTATGCCAAGCATTGTCCATGCAAGTGGTGATAAAAATAAGCTGCGTAACTCACGTCCGGCTATTGTTATGCTATTCATCGATAAGCTCTGATTGAGTGAGAGATAAGAAAATTTGTTCCATACTGTGTCTTTCAGGTGTTAATTCTAACAGCCCCCACGCTTCGTTCACTGCCATGTTAGCAATAGCATCTGCTGGGTTTGTGTGCTGCTCATGTTGAATTCGATAGCGGTTGCCCTCAAGGTGGCTTATCTCAGTTATTTCATTGATCACGTTGAGCTTTTCTATATCTGCCGCGTGGTTAAATTTAATCAATAGGCTAGAAGAAGACATGCGGTTGTTTAGTGACACTATGTCCTCACTAAGAACTAATTTTCCATGATGAATGATTTGCACTCTACTACATGATTGTTGCACTTCGGGCAAAATATGTGTGGATAAGATAACGCTGTGTTGTTTTCCTAAATCACGTATTAATTGACGTATTTCCAAGATTTGAATCGGGTCTAAACCAACCGTAGGCTCATCCAAAATAATAACAGATGGGTTGTGTAATATTGCCTGAGCGATGCCAATCCGTTGTTGGTAGCCTTTTGATAAATTGGCTATTAGACGCTCACCCACATCCAGCAAGCCACACTTCTCTTTGCCGCGTGTTACCGCTTGGGTGATGGCCGCCGCTTTTAAGCCGTGTAATTTTGCACAATATTGTAAATACTCATTCACGGTTAATTCGGGGTACAAAGGAGGGGTGTCTGGTAAAAACCCCAGTTCAGCTTTCGCCAACCTAGGTTGTTCAACAATGTCGTAGCCGTTGATTTTAATTTCACCACTAGAGGGAGCAAGCGTGCCACAAATCATTTTCATGGTGGTGGATTTGCCCGCGCCGTTGGGGCCTAAGAAGCCAAGTACCTCACCCTTGTTGAGTGAAAAGCTAACGTCATCCACCGCGCAATGCTGGCCAAAATGGCGCGATAAATTATTAACTTCAATTAATACACTCATGATGAAGGATATAGGGGTTTATTAAAGTGCGTACATTAGCATTCAATTTTTATACTGTCAGTAGCTTACTCGTGTAAAAATACTAAATTATTTAAATTGAGTGGTTCGATGTTATTAGGTGTTGATACAGGAGGTACATTTACTGATTTTGTATACATAGGGGATCATGGTGTGCAAATTCATAAAGTATTGTCCACACCTGCGGCACCAGAGCAGGCGATTTTGCAAGGTATTAAAGAACTTGGAGTAGATGATGCGAGCCTGCTTATTGTGCACGGTTCAACGGTTGCTACCAATGCAGTACTGGAAAAGAAAGGTGTTCGCTGCTGCTTTATAACCAATGTGGGTTTGGCAGATATGCTTACGATTGGTCGCCAGGCACGAAAAGAGCTTTATAACTTAAGCCCAGCTATTGAGCAACCGCCCGTGCCAGCTGAACTTTGTTTAGAAGTGCCGTGTCGTTTATCTGCCAATGGTGAGCAGATAAGCGAGTTAAGCAATGATGATTTGCTGTTGCTTAAAGAGCAGCTACAGCGATTAGCGCCGCAGGCGGTCGCCATTAATTGTTTGTTTTCATTTCTTAATGACGAAGATGAGCGTCGAATAGAAGACGCTGTGCCCGATGGCATCATGGTGTCACGCTCATCTAAAGTATTACCAGAATATAAAGAATATGAGCGTGGTATGGCAACGTGGTTAAACGCCTATGTTGGACCGTTAGTCATCGGGTATTTAGAACGCTTGTCAAGTTCTGTTGCAGCACGTTCAGTATCAGTGATGCAAAGTTCTGGTGGCACAATTGCGGCGAACCAAGCAGGTGAACAAGCCGTGCGAATGTTGCTGTCTGGCCCAGCGGGTGGTTTGATGGGAGCCTTGCACATCGGCAAGTTAGCTGGCTATGAACAGCTGCTTACGTTAGATATGGGAGGCACTTCAACCGATGTTGCGTTACTCGATGGGCATGTTTCATTAACCAGTGAAGGCAAGATTGCGGGTTACCCTGTGGCCGTTCCGATGGTCGATATGCACACCATCGGCGCAGGCGGTGGTTCAATAGCGAGGGTAGATGAAGGTGGCTTGTTGTGTGTCGGCCCAGAGTCCGCAGGCGCCATGCCAGGCCCTGCTTGTTATGGGAAAAATGGTACAGCAGTGACCGTAACCGATGCTAATTTATTTTTAGGTAGAATCAGTGAAGCGCACTTTTTAGGTGGTGATATGACACTTGATATGAGCGCCTGTGAAGCAGCGATTAAACGGTTGTCGGTTGAATTGAACTGTAGCCCTAAACTAGCAGCAGAAGGTGTTATTGAACTGGCAAACGAACATATGGCAAGGGCGCTACGCGTTATTTCAATACAGCGAGGGATAGACCCCTCGCCATACGCGTTAATGACATTTGGTGGTGCAGGTAGTCTGCACGTGTGCGCCTTAGCTGATGCCTTGCAAATTGATACGGCTATTGTGCCGATCCATTCGGGTGTGTTGTCTGCTTTTGGCATGTTGGTAGCTCCCAAGTCGCGGGAGTTATCTAAAAGTTTGCTCGGAGCATTGGCAAAAATACCGGTGGCGATGATTAAAGCAAGCCTTGCTGGTATGAAGCAGCAGGGCACGCAAGAACTGATGGGAGAGGGCGTGGCCGAAAGCAACATTAATACCGGCTATCTTGTTGATTTAAGGTACTTAGGGCAGTCATACACGCTGCGTGTACCTTGGATTAATAAACAGCAAGCAATAGACGCGTTTCATCAACAGCATAAAAAACGTTATGGGCATGCGCTGGATTTGTCCGTTGAATTAGTTAACTTAAGAGTGAGTTTAACGGCTAAGTTGCCTGTGCCGGCGATGGTGGGCTTGCCTGCTAGAGATGGTGGTAGCATCGGTGAGTGCTCTGGCCTTGAGGATAAAGGGCTAGCTATCTATCAACGCGAAGAGTTGCGGGCGGGGGATGTTATTGCTGGTGAGGCGTTAATTGTGGAGACGGTTGCGACGACTTATTTGGCTGCAGGCTGGCAATGCAAGGTGGATGCATTGGGTAATTTGATATTGACTAGAACAATAGTAAGTGATGGCTCGGTATGTGAGGTAGCGTAGGTTAGATTCAGTTGATTACTATTGGTTGAAAAGCCAGGCTAGCCGACCCATTGAAACGGCTTCAAAATGATGCGTGGCTGAAGTTCATATTCATTGGCGTGTACTTAGGTTACAAGCTGACGAAAGCCTATCTCGAGTTGAATTCTACATCCTTTGTAGAGACGCAAGCAGGACGCGTCGTAATGAACCTGTGCCCAGCATTACGCGCTTTTGTTGACAATGCTGAGCACCTCCCCAGGTTCTATACGGAGTAAG
>NVSW01000062.1 GCA_002401365.1 Piscirickettsiaceae bacterium
AGTATAGAACAGCTTTAATAAAGCACCAGCCAAAGCAAAGATTTAAACTATACTTATTGCAGATTTAAGTTATTAAATGGATTTTAACGTTAGTTTATGAAAAAGATCACCCCTGTTATCTTATCTGGCGGCTCTGGCACGCGTTTGTGGCCATTATCGCGCAAGTCTCGCCCCAAACAGTTTCTTGCCCTTGCATCTGAACATACGATGTTCCAAGAGACTTTGTTGCGCCTTGATGCACCCAACATATCACCTCAACCCATCGTTATTTGTAGTGATGATCACCGTTTTATGGTGGCTGAACAATTGCGCGAACTGGGTGCGACTGCCGAGTCCATTATTTTAGAACCTACCGGTCGTAACACAGCCCCTGCATTAACAGTAGCCGCACTGGCCAATACCGATGACTCTGAGAAAGTTTTGCTGATTCTTCCTTCTGACCACGTTATTGCAGATAAAGCTGCTTTTCATCATGCTTTATCGATTGCGCAACCACTGGCTGAAGCGGGACAAATTGTTACTTTTGGCATTGTACCCACCCATGCTGAAACCGGGTACGGTTACATTGAGGCAGAGAAAACATCCCTGCAAGACTCTTACCCCATATCCCGGTTTGTTGAAAAACCAAACACTGAAACCGCTCAAGCTTACGTAGATGCAGGTAATTTCTTTTGGAATAGCGGCATGTTTATGTTCAAAGCATCGACGTTATTGGATGAAATGAGTAAGTTTAGGCCTGATATTGTTGATGCCTGCAAGCAAGCGTTAAAAAATTCGGTGAAAGACATGGATTTTACACGGTTGGACTCAGCCGCTTTTAACCAATGCCCATCAGAATCTATCGATTATGCCATCATGGAAAAAACCCGTCATGCCGTTGTTGTACCACTTAATGCAGGGTGGAGTGACTTGGGCTCGTGGAAATCACTGTGGGACATTGCTGAAAAAGACGACAACAATAATATGATTAAGGGCGATGTATTACAAAAAGATTCAAGCAATTGCTATATTCATGCTGAACACCGGCTCGTAACAACCCTAGGCTTAAAAAATACGATTATTATCGAAACGGCCGATGCCATAATGGTCGCCCACCCTGATCACGTTCAAGATGTGAAAGCACTGGTTGATCAATTGAAAAAAGATGGCCGTAGCGAATCTGAAAACCACAGAGAAATATACCGGCCTTGGGGAAAGTATGATTCCATTGATACCGGCGAGCGCTATCAAGTAAAACGAATAACGGTTAACCCAGGCGCAAAATTATCTGTACAAATGCACCATCATCGAGCTGAGCACTGGATTGTTGTTTCTGGCACGGCAAAAGTCACCATTGATGATGTAGAGCAACTACTCTCTGAAAATCAATCAACTTACGTACCCATCGGCTCTGTGCACTCACTTGAAAACCCAGGTAAAGTGCCTGTAGAAATGATAGAAGTGCAGTCGGGTAGCTACCTTGGAGAAGATGATATTGTTAGGTTTGAGGACCTTTATGGTCGCACAACGTAGTTATTTATGACTTTCATCATGAAATATGATTAACAATGCACGTCAACTGTAGACAAATAAAGTATTTGTACTAATATTAAAATATTGGTCAATCATTCACTAAAAAGGATACGGTAAGCAATTGAACATGGCGGTTTCTAAAGAAAAAATGCACTTAGGTGGCCTAGCACGGCGTCTTGTCTTAGACGGTTTATTAACCGAGGAAGCGGCTCGACAGCATTTTGACGAGGCACTTAAGCACAAAACGCCCTTTGTAAGCCACCTTGTTGGTAAAAAAATCCTAGATAGCCAAACCATTGCTATTGCCGCTTCACAAGAGTTTGGTGTGCCATTATTCGACATATCAGCATTAGACCGCGATGTAATCCCATCCGATTTAGTCACTGAAAAGCTAATTAGAAAGCATCACGCCTTGCCGATCTTTAAACGAGGCAATAAGCTCTTTGTAGCCGTTTCAGACCCTACAAATCTCCAAGCATTAGACGAAATAAAGTTCCACACAAGAACTAGCACCGAAGCTATTCTTGTTGAAGAAGACAAGCTGATGAAAGTCATTGATCAGACCATGGAAGCTGCAGAGACCACCATGACTGACCTGATGGATGCGGATTTGGATAATATTGACTTTGAAGATACTGACGAGCGTCCTTCTGATGATGTGGATGCCGACATTGATGATGCGCCAATTGTTCGTTTCGTAAATAAAATATTACTGGATGCCATCAACAAAGGTGCGTCTGATATCCATTTTGAACCTTATGAAAAAACATTCCGCATTCGTGTTAGACATGACGGTATTCTGAAAGAAGTGGCCTCGCCGCCATCCAGCATTGCTAATAAACTAACATCGCGTATTAAAGTGATGTCGCGGATGAACATTTCAGAACGACGTGTCCCTCAGGATGGGCGTATCAAAATGTCTCTTTCTAAGAAACGGGCCATTGATTTTCGTGTTAACACCTGCCCTACTTTATACGGTGAAAAGATTGTTTTACGTATTTTAGACCCTACTAGCGCCCAAGTTGGTATTGAGCAGCTTGGCTTTAGTGATAAGCAACGCAAACAATTCATGGCGGCCATTAAAAAGCCTTATGGAATGATTCTTGTTACAGGGCCTACCGGTAGTGGTAAAACCGTTACACTTTACACCGCACTTAATATTCTTAACTCCGATGATATCAATATCTCAACGGCTGAAGACCCCGTTGAAATTACAGTACCTGGCATCAATCAGGTAAACGTTAATGTTAAAACCGGCTTAACCTTTGCCGAAAGCTTACGCGCATTCTTACGTCAAGATCCAGATATCATTATGGTGGGTGAGATTCGTGACTTGGAAACAGCTGAAATCTCAGTCAAGGCCGCTCAGACTGGTCACTTAGTGTTATCTACTTTGCACACGAACGATGCGCCACAAACACTAAACCGCCTGAGCCAAATGGGCATTCCACCCTATAATATTGCATCCGCTGTATTACTTATTATGGCACAAAGGCTTGCTCGAAAACTGTGTGATAGTTGCAAACAGGAAGAAAAACTACCCGTTGACCTTTTGGTAAAAGAAGGCTTTTCTGAAGAAGACGCAAAATCAACAAAACCCTATAAAGCCGTCGGCTGTGACTTATGTGTCAACGGTTATAAAGGACGTGTAGGTATTTTCCAAGTGATGCCTGTTTCTGAAGAAATGCAACAAATCATCATTCAAGGCGGTTCCACCAAAAACCTTGAAGAGCAAGCTATAAAAGAAGGCGTCCTAACATTACGTGAGTCTGGGCTAGAAAAAATTATGGCCGGTGTCACCAGTATCGAAGAAATCAACCGAATAACTAAAGACTAAATATTATGGCTGCAACATCTGAAAAAATTACGTTTATCTGGGAAGGAACCGACACCAAAGGCAATAGAAGCAAGGGTGAGATATCCGCTCGAAATGATGCCATGGTCAAAGCCGAGCTAAGGCGCCAAGGAATTCGGCCTATTAAAGTAAAAAAGAAACCAAAAGATCTATTTGGTAGTTTCGGCCAAAAGCCCATTGAGCCAAAGGATATCGCTATATTTAGTCGTCAACTAGCAACCATGATGGCAGCCGGCATACCTATGGTTCAGTCTTTTGATATTATTGGTAAAGGTCATGATAAACCCGCGATGCAAAACATGCTGTTATCCATCAAGGCTGAAATCGAGGGCGGCTCCACACTACATGAGGGTTTAAGCAAGTTCCCCCATCATTTTGATGACCTTTTTTGTAACTTAGTTGAAGCCGGTGAACACGCGGGTATTTTAGAAGAGTTATTAGGAAAAATAGCCGAATATAAAGAAAAAACTGAAATACTTAAGGCCAAAATCAAGAAGGCTCTAACATACCCTATTTCCGTGCTTGTCATTGCTGTTGTGGTAACGGCTATTCTATTAATTTTTGTTGTACCCCAGTTCGAAAGTTTATTTACTGGATTTGGTGCCGACTTACCTGTCTTCACCCAAATGGTTGTTCGCCTGTCTCGATTTATGCAAGAGTGGTGGTGGGCTATTTTCGGCGCTATTGGTATAGTTATTTTTGTTCTTAAACAATTGAAAAAACGTTCACGTAAGTTTAACCACGCTATAGACCGAATTGTTTTAAAAGTACCCGTCATCGGTGAAATTATGAACAAAGCAGCAATCGCGCGCTATGCAAGAACCTTATCAACCATGTCTGCTGCGGGTGTTCCTCTTGTTGAGGCCCTTGAATCTGTAGCTGGTGCTACTGGTAATATTGTTTACTCCGTCGCCGTTATGCAAATTAGGGAGCAAGTCGCCACCGGTGTTCAATTGCAACAAGCGATGAAAAACGTAGGGCTGTTTCCGCATATGGTGGTACAAATGGTCGCCATTGGTGAGGAATCGGGTGCTGTAGAATCCATGCTTGCTAAGGTAGCTGACTTCTACGAAGAAGAAGTTGACAATGCTGTAGACTCCTTGGCAAGCCTTATTGAACCAATGATTATGGCTATATTAGGGGTGCTTGTTGGTGGTCTAATTATTGCTATGTACTTACCTATCTTCAAACTAGGTACTGTATTCTAAGCTCAGCATTTCAAGCGTTAAATGAACGAGTTATTTTTATACTTTCAGCACAATACGCTGTTTTTTTCGCTGTCTATTGCTACATTGGGCTTATTAGTTGGTAGTTTTTTAAATGTGGTTGTTTACCGCCTTCCTATTATGCTTCAACGCAATTGGACGTCTGAATGTTTATCTTTTCTCAGCAGAGAAGATGAAATAACGACCGAAGCTGAGCTATTTAATTTATCAACGCCTCGTTCTCGCTGTCCATCCTGCAAGCATTTAATTAGCTCAATAGAAAATATACCTGTTATCAGCTATATTTTTTTAAAGGGCCGTTGTCGCAATTGCAAATCAGCAATATCCATTCGTTATCCTCTGGTTGAACTAACGACAGCCTGTCTGTCATTTGCAATCGCCTTGCAGTTTGGCGTGAGCATTCAAACATGTGCTGCACTAATTTTCACTTGGACCCTGATATGCTTAGCGCTAATTGATTTTGATACCCAGCTATTACCCGACTCCATCACATTGCCATTATTATGGTCAGGCTTATTTTTTAGCTTATTTCATACTTTCACTGACCCAGTAACATCCATTATTGGCGCATTAGCCGGCTATCTAAGTTTATGGTCTGTTTATTGGGCCTTTAAAATTATTACCAAGAAAGAAGGCATGGGGTATGGCGATTTCAAATTACTAGCTGCCATTGGAGCCTGGCTTGGTTGGCAGGCGTTACCCCTTGTTATCATGTTATCTGCCTTTGTTGGCGCCATCATTGGGATAAGCCTTATTATCATTCAAGGAAGACATAAAAGTACGCCCATACCCTTCGGTCCTTTTCTAGCTATCGCTGGGTTTATTGCTTTGATATGGGGCGATTACATTAATGAATTTTACTTGCACTTGGTTGGCCTATAACGTCAGATGCTAATTATTGGACTAACAGGTGGCATCGGCTGTGGCAAAACGACTGTCACAAATCTTTTTGCAGAAAGCAATGTTCCCATTATTGATGCAGATGAAATTTCTCATAAGCTTGTACAAAAAGGGCAGCCAGCATTAAATATTATTAAAAATAAATTGGGTAGTGAGTTTTTGCATTCTAACGGCGAACTAAATCGCGACAAACTCCGCAGCCATATTCATAGCAACTCAGCTGATAAAAAGTTACTTGAAGATATTCTACATCCGCTTGTGTACAAAGAAATGCACAAGCAACTAAAACACTCATCATCCCCCTATGCAATTTTTAGTATTCCTCTACTTTTTGAAACCAATTTCCAAGATAAAGTTGACCGAATTCTTGTTGTTGATTGTCCTGAAAGGATTCAAATCGAACGGGTACAAGCCCGAAACAAAATTAGCATAGAGGAGATAAAAAAAATAATGTCGAACCAGTGTTCTCGATCTGAACGCATAGAACGAGCTAATGACATCATTGATAATTCTGGTTCATTAAAAACACTAATAAACAAAGTACAACGCCTTCATCTGAAATATCTCGAAATCAGTGCTAGCAATAAAACCAGCAATCCTTCAAAATAAGCGTACTTAAAATATTTTTGCTTACAGTTTGTGACGCACACAATTACATACGAATTACCCCTTAACGAGAGAATTAGAACCTTTTTAAGACTAGAGGGTTTATTCATGCAAATGAATCACTTTTCTGAGCATGATAACGAGTGGAATAATCGCGCTGAACTAAATTGCCTATTAGATATTTTTACTATTTCGAGTAGAGCCGATCTAAAATCTGAAATCACTAAAGAAATAGAACGTCACACTAAAAGTCTAGCTCTGTTCTCCCAATACCCTAATGTTGACGCTGAGAAACTAAAAAGCTCTATTGTTAAACTGTCTGAACTCAACGTTAGGTTAGCATCCACTTCTGGCAGAATTGACCATAAAGTAGGCCAGATTGACCTTTTAAAATGTTTAATCCAACGTAGTAGCATACCCGGTGGCACCTGCGACTTTGATTTACCAGGTTACCATTTTTGGCTTAAACAACCACTTCAACACAGGCGTGAACAAATAAATTATTGGACTGAAAACTTGGTCGCTATCCGCGAATCTATTTCTTTATTGCTTGAATATATTCGTTCAAGCGGTACAGGGGTTAGTAAAATTGCTGCTTGCGGAGTTTACCAACAAAGCTTATCTGACCAGCAAGCCGTACAACTAATACGTGTTTCTGTTGATAGTACCTCCCCTTTCTTTTCTGAAATTAGCGGAGGAAAACACCGGTTTACTGTTCGTTTCATGACATTAAGAGAAACCGAAAGACCCGCTCAAACATCTGAAGATGTTAACTTCACTTTGAACATTTGCCAACTTTAATATAATGACAATTTCTGTTAATTGCCCAGTGTGCCACAAAGAAGTTCCTTGGAATAATAGCCAATCACATAAACCTTTTTGCAGCGATCGTTGTAAATTAATAGACCTCGGTGAATGGGCTTCAGAAGCACATTCCATCCCTGGCGAAACGGTCATTCCACCCGAAGAAGAGGCACCATACTAAGGCAAAAACCCCCGTATGCCAGCCACTCCCTGCCCGCCACACTTTCTTACTGTGGCAATATCCTGCACACAAACGCCACCCAAGGCATACACGGGTAATTGAGCACCTTTGACAAGCTCAGCAAACTGTTGCCAACCTAAAGGTTCCGTTAGGGGATGGGAGTCAGTTCGATTTATTGCTGATAGAACCGCAAATTTAGCACCTAATTGAACCGCTTTATGTAAACTAAATTCGCAATGGCACGAAACGGCCACAGAAACCGGATAGCGCTCAAACACTTCATTTCTTTTCTCAAGTAGCTTCGAGTTCAGGTGAACCCCCGCTGCTCCTAGATTAACGGCGGTTTTCAAACTGGTATTAACAAACAACTCAACATTGCTTGTTTTACACAACTCAATCGCCTGTTGAGCTAGGTTAAGGAATGCATCCTTAGCAAAGTCTTTGGCTCGTAGTTGAATCATTTTATAGCCACCATCAATCAAGTATTGTAGATGTATCAACATATCTGCAGTGTCACCCAAACAACTATCAACAATTGGGTAACATTCAGGTAATTGAATGGCGTGAATAATGCCTTGATTTGCAGCTGGGAAAGAATAACTATTTAGATCGCTAACGGGCAACCACTTTATAGCCTGACCTTCCAAACCGACGGCATCCCCTTCATATATTGTTACCGTTAGCACATCCAGCGATACATTTAAATCGCTGTATTCATAGTTGACATTGATCAACGGTTTAGCAGAGATAATACTCAGGCCTAGCTCTTCGTCTAACTCTCTTTGCAGCGCTTGGAATGTGCTTTCACCTTGTTCTACCTTACCGCCGGGAAACTCCCATAGCCCACCTTGGTGCACGCCCTCTGCTCTTTTACTGATGAGTATCTCACCTGCCTCATTTCGTATTACGCCAACCGCTACTTTTAGCACGGCCAAAGGCTTGTACTAAAAGGGTTAAGATCGATATTCCGCATTAATTTTTACGTAATCGTAAGACAAATCACAGGTTAAAATACTTGCGGATGACTGACCTTGAGCCAGAACAATTCGAACTGTTATTTCATCAGCCGACATCACCTCGACACCTTGCTCTTCGGTATATTTTATTGAGCGTTTACCTTGCTCAACGATGCAAACATCATCGAGATAAATAGAAATATTATCAATATCCATCTGCTCAATATCAGCCCGCCCCACTGCAGCTAGAATTCGCCCCCAATTAGGATCCGCCGCAAAAAATGCTGTTTTAACCAATGGCGACTGTGCAACTGTATAAGCAACTTCTCGGGCATCCTTTACCGTTCTAGCCTGTTCAACATTGATAGAGATAACTTTGGTTGCGCCTTCCCCATCACGAACAATTGCGCCCGACAAGTGTTGAAATACTTCAATAAGAGAGGCTAAAAAAACGTCATAGCGCTCGTCTGACTTCGAATCTAATCGCTTAAGCTTGGCTTTGCCAGTCGCAATAAGAACAACCGCGTCATTCGTTGATGTATCACCATCTACCGTAATTGCATTAAAGGACAAATCGGTGGCTTTTTTTAATGCTTTATTCAATACGTCAGAGTCAATAGGCATGTCTGTAGCAATGTAAGACAACATTGTCGCCATATTGGGCCTAATCATACCCGAACCTTTGGCGATCCCCGTTATGGTGATGGGTTTCCCGTCTATTAGTAACGTTCTTGAACAACCCTTTGGCCTAGTGTCGGTTGTCATAATAGCTACCGCTGCATGTTGCCAATTATTTTCCGATAAATTATGAATTGCCAAAGGTAGGCTAACTGTAAGCTTATCAACTGCCAACGGCTCACCAATGACCCCTGTGGAAAACGGTAATACTTGATTTTCATGACAACCAACTAGCTCAGCTAATGCCTTACAGCAACGGTGTGCAGCTACTTCACCTTCGGCACCTAAGCCTGCATTTGCATTACCAGAATTAACCAGTAAATAGCGGGGAGGTGCTTCTAAAAGGTGTTTTTTTGCTAAATATACAGGTGCAGCACAAAATTTATTTTTCGTGAAAACAGCTGCTATCGTTGCTGACGCACTTATTTCAAATACGCTGACATCATCACGTTCCAATTGACGAATACCCGCTTTAGCAGTACCAATTCTAACCCCAGAAATGGGTAATAACGCTAATGGTTTATCACTTCCTACAGGCATAAAAACTGAATATTAGTAATTAAAGTTTACCGTGACACTGTTTGAATTTTTTACCGGAACCACATGGGCAAGGATCATTTCTACCCACTTTCTTATTAGTGCGTTTAAATGGTTGTGTCTTTTCTTCAGCGGCACCATTTGGATTAGCCAATGCATTAGCACCCGCATGTTGATATTCAACATCCTGTTGTGCGCGCCGCTGTTCATCAATTACTTCGACATCCTCTTCTGCCCTCACCCGTACTTTAGTCAGCACCTTGACCACTTCATTTTTTAGACTATCCAGTAGGGCTGTAAACATTTCAAACGCTTCACGTTTGTATTCTTGCTTAGGATCTTTTTGCGCATAGCCTCGCAAGTGAATGCCCTGCCTTAGATGATCCATTGCGCCTAAATGATCTCGCCACAAACTGTCTAATGTTTGCATCATCACCGATTTTTCAAAGTGACGCAGTACGTCAGCACCCGCCTGTTTTTCCTTGTTTTGGTAGTCTTCATAAATCGTATTGACTACCAGCCCACGTAAATCATCCTCATTAAAAGCATCATTTTCGTCCAGTAATGTCTGAATGGCTAACTGGCACGAGAACTCATCAACTAACGCAACCTCCAACCCTTTAACATTCCACTGATCTTCCATTGATTCTGCTGGAATATACTGGCTAATTAAGTCATTAACCACGTCTTCACGAATAGAGCCAATGGTTGCTGAAATTTCATCCGCTTCCATTATTTCATTACGTTGCTCGTAAATTACTCGGCGCTGATCATTTGCCACATCATCGTATGAAAGCAGTTGTTTACGTATATCAAAGTTATGCCCTTCAACTTTACGTTGTGCATTCTCAATCGCTTTACTGACCCATGGGTGCTCGATCGATTCGCCTTTTTCTAGACCCAATTTTTGCATTAAGCCGGCAACGCGATCGGATGCAAAAATTCGCATCAAGCTATCTTCGAGTGATAAGTAAAACCGGCTTGAACCAGCGTCGCCCTGCCTACCAGAACGGCCACGCAGCTGATTATCAATACGCCTTGACTCATGACGCTCAGTACCGATAACCCGTAAGCCACCGGCTTTTAATACATTGTCATGTTTTTGTTGCCAATCGTCTGTATTTTCATTTTCTTTAGGCTTACCACCTAAAACAATATCCGTTCCCCGCCCAGCCATGTTGGTTGCAATGGTAACCGCGCCCAATGCACCTGCGTTTTCAATAATATGCGCTTCTCTTTCATGCTGCTTTGCGTTAAGAACTTCGTGAGGGATTTTTTTCTGCTGCAAGCCTTTTGCTAAAAACTCAGACACTTCAATCGACGTAGTGCCCACAAGAACGGGCTGCTTGCGCTCATAACAATCTACAATATCTTCGATTACAGCAGTAAATTTTTCCTCTGCCGTTAAGTAAACCAAGTCACCTTCATCCGCTCGAGTCATCTCACGGTGCGTTGGTATCACAATGACCTCTAGCCCATAGATTTGTTGAAACTCAAAGGCTTCAGTGTCTGCTGTACCCGTCATTCCCGATAATTTTTCATACATTCTAAAAAAATTCTGGAACGTAATAGACGCCATCGTCTGGTTTTCACTTTGTATCTTTACGTTTTCTTTAGCCTCTATAGCTTGGTGCAGGCCCTCACCCCAGCGCCGTCCAGGCATTGTTCTACCGGTAAATTCATCAACAATGACGACTTGATTATCTTGAATAATATAATCCACATCTTTCTGGTACAACGACGACGCACGCAGCGCCGCATATACATGGTGCATTAAGCCGATATTTGCCGCTTCATACAAACTATCGTTTTCAGCCAAAAGTTCCGCACTGACTAACAGTTCTTCTATCTTTTCATGACCTTCTTCGGTCAGATATACTTGTTTGGCTTTTTCATCGATAGTGTAGTCCCCAGTATTGGCCTCTTCTTCTGGGGCGAGGTCTTTAACAAGGTTTTCTAACTGTACGTATAAATCACTTTTATCTTCCGTTGGACCGGATATAACAAGTGGCGTACGAGCTTCATCAATAAGGATAGAGTCCACTTCATCGACAATGGCGTAATGTAAACCACGTTGCACCCTGTCTTCAATGCCGAATGCCATATTGTCACGTAAATAATCAAAACCAAATTCATTATTGGTTCCATACGTAATATCCGCAGCATAGGCTTCACGGCGTTGCTCAGGGCTCATTACATTAACAATAACACCCGTCGTTAACCCTAAAAATGAAAAAAGTTTCCCCATCCATTCAGAATCTCGTTCAGCCAAGTAATCATTTACCGTTACTAAGTGAACACCTTTACCCGGCAAGGCGTTCAAATACGCTGATAAGGTAGCAACGAGCGTCTTACCCTCACCTGTTTTCATCTCCGCTATGCGCCCATCATTCAGCACCATGCCACCAATTAGCTGCACATCAAAATGGCGCATCCCTAAAGCACGAACACCCGCTTCTCGAACAACAGCGAAGGCTTCTGGCATGAGTAATTCAAGCCCTTCACCCTGTTCCAGGCGTTGCCTAAATTCTGTTGTTTTTGCCTTTAACTCGTCATCCGTTAATGCCTTAATTGCTTCTTCAAATAAATTAATGGATTTTACTAATTTTTGCTTTGTTTTAACGTATCGATCATTTCGACTGCCGAAAAGCTTTTTTACAATATTTGTAACCATATCGGTGCGGGGTGTGTTTAAAAACTAAAAGCAGAATGATACCGCAAAATGCGGCTCAAGAGGTGTTCAATAGAAAGGATTTTGTGAATTAACGAGCGCTATATAGATATTTACGCGGATTGATTTTTTTACCGTTTTTTAGCACTTCAAAGTGCACATGAGGGCCAGTAGAACGGCCCGTAGAGCCCATTTTAGCAATAACTTGGTTTTGCTTAACCAAGTCACCCACTTTTACTAGAACCTCTTTGTTATGACCATACCGAGTGACATAACCAGCACCGTGGTCAATTTCAACTAAATAGCCGTAACCATTTTTTTTCTCGGCAACGCTAATTATTCCTGCAGCAACGGCGACAATGCCGGTGCCACTCTTGCCCGCTATATCAACCCCATGGTGAAAGGTTCTTTTACCAGTAAAAGGATCAGCACGATAGCCGAAACGTGATGACAACCAGCCTTTCTGAACAGGCAACCCAGCTGGGCGAGCTGTTTTTGTTAGTATCTTATGCGACGCAAACACATCTAGCATTTCCAGCTGTTTTTCACGCATCGAGATTAGTTTTTCAAGCTGTTGAATATCGTCTAATAATTGACCCTCGGCAAACGGCTCTGCAGTTCCAACAAGCCCTGCACCACCTTGAGCTGGCAGTTGGTCAAAGTTGAACTCAGACATATCTAGTTTAGCTTTTTTTGCCAAGTGCTCACCCACTGCATTCAAACGGGTTATTTGCGCCTGCATCTGACCGACCCGTAGTGCAAATCCATCTAGGGTATTACGTGACTTTTCTTGTAAGCGTTCTAATTCCTGCCGCTGTTCTGACAAAGCCAAGGCCACTTCACTCACATCACCTTCACTTTTTACTTGCTCGCCGATTGATACGCCAAATGTATAGAAGGCTAAACCAAGCATAGCGGTACAAGTGAACACCATAACCATAAACTGTTTACGGTTTAATGAAAACTGAATGGTTTTTCTACCTTTTTGAGATAATAAAATTATTTGCATAATATTTTTACAGCTTACGTCTGTTCAACGTAAAATAAATGTATGTTTAAACACCCCATAACAAAAAAAACCTCTGAACTCGATGGGATGAAGCGTATTAACCTTACGTTAAAAAAGAACCAGCAATACTTACAAAAAGTCCAACAACAATTACCAAAAAACCTTGCCAATCATTGTATTCACGTTGTCTTTAATAAAAACAAACTTACTCTTTATACCGACTCATCAATATGGGCGTCTAAATTACTCTACCAGCGCATCCAAATAATAGATGCTATATCCAAGAGTTTCTGTGAACCCGTTCAAAGTTTATCCGTGCGCGTTGTAAACGAACAACTTAAATTAACTATTAAAAAACCAATAAAGCCATCAGCACAAACAATCAACAACTTTGCTTTATCAACTATTCATACATCTCAAAAAAATGACGTATTAAATACCGCGTTAAATAAGCTTATAAAAGTACTAAAAGGTTAATTCGATTTATATAGATGCAGGTAAAGGTTCTATATAAGAAATCGGGTGCTCATCGCCTTCTTCAAACGTTATTTCTTCCCACGCATCCTTCTGTTTTAAAAGCGCTATCAACAGTTTATTATTTAATTCATGCCCAGATTTATAACCTTTGAATTCACCAATCAAGCTATGCCCTAGTAAATATAAATCACCAATCGCATCTAGTATTTTATGCTTAACAAACTCATCTTCATAACGTAAACCATCTTCGTTAAGCACACGATAATCATCAACTACAATAGCATTATCCATACTCCCGCCTAATGCTAAATTACGTTGGCGTAGCATTTCAATATCCTTCATAAACCCAAAGGTTCGAGCTCGACTAATTTCTTTTACGAATGAAGTAGACGAAAAATCGATGGATGCTTCTTGTTTTCTTGAGCTAAAAGCGGGATGTTCAAAGTCAATACTAAAGCCTACTTTAAAGCCATTAAAGGGCTTAAAGCTGGCCCATTTATCACCATCTTCTACTTTTATTTCTTTTTTTATTCTAATGTATTTTTTCGCTGCATTTTGTTCTTCTATGCCGGCTGATTGTAGTAGAAAAACGAACGGCCCAGCACTGCCATCCATAATTGGCACCTCAGCAGCACTCACATCAATATAGACATTATCAATCCCAAGCCCTGCTATAGCGCTCAGTAAATGTTCAACAGTTGATATCCTTACGCCATCTTGGATCAAGGTAGTGGACAATTGTGTGTCGCCTACATTCTCGGCTTTCGCCGGAATAACGACAGGCTCATCAAAATCAACTCGTCTAAACACAACACCGACGTTCGCATCCGCAGGGCGTAACGTCAGATAGACCTTTTCACCACTATGTAACCCAACGCCAGTGGCACGAATCACATTTTTCAGTGTTCGTTGTTTAATCATCTACAAACTCCAAGCATAATGAGAGGTATTTAAAATCTTTATCTTAATTTTTCCTTACATATTAACACAGCTTCATTTCTTTCTACAAAAGTTGTTACTGAGCTACTTTTCACAGTAGCTCAGAACTGAGTAATTCTTCAGCTTGATTCAACTAATCAGCCTGGCGTCTTAAAAAAGCGGGGATATCCAAATATGCAGGATCCAAAGTATCATCTAACCCACTAACTTTTTTTGTAACCGCAACTGATTTATCTCGCACATAAGTTGGAATATCAAAATCCGTATCGGCTTTACTTATATTTTCTATTGGTGCTTTTTTAACTTGCACGATCGGTGTTGCCTCAACAATAGTTTGCTTTTGCCCCAAGCCAGTTGCCACAACAGTCACTCTCATTTCATCCGATAGGTCAGGGTCAATAACGGTACCAATCACTACTGTCGCGTCTTCTGAAGCGAACTCTCTTACTGCTTGGCCTACCTCTTCAAACTCACCAATTGACATATCCAATCCTGCGGTGATATTGACCAATATTCCACGCGCACCTTGTACGTTGATATCTTCTAAAAGTGGGCTATGAATGGCTGATTCAGCTGCTTCACGTGCTCGCGATTCACCTCTTGCCGTACCTGTACCCATCATCGCATCGCCCATTTCTGACATTACCGTCTTAACGTCTGCGAAATCAACATTGATCAACCCTGGCCGAGTGATTAACTCTGCAATCCCCTGTACCGCACCAAGCAACACATCATTGGCCGCTTTAAATGCATTTAACAAACTCATCTCCTTACCCAGAACATGTAATAATTTTTCATTCGGAATAGTGATCAACGAGTCCACATGGTGACTTAATTCTTCAATGCCTTTCTCTGCAATTAACATTCTTTTCTTG